>NZ_JBVVPN010000008.1:0-195125 GCF_055811035.1 Bradyrhizobium sp. MI1.10 | reverse complement strand
AGCCCGGATGGAGCGTAGCGTAATCCGGGACCGCCGCAGCCGAACCATCCCGGATTACGCTTCGCTCCATCCGGGCTACGGCACCGTCGTCGGGAAAGACCTAGCTCAGCGTCCCCGCGTGCACCCACCAGCCGGAGTGATCCCTGCGGATCTTCTCAGCGGCGGCATGCGCCTCGGCAAATGCGCCATAGATCGCAAAGCACGTCGCACCCGAGCCGGACATGCGGGCGAGCTTGACGCCGGAGGAGCCACGCAAGGCGTCCAGCACGTCGCCGATGACATGCTCGATGCGCATCGCGGGGGCTTCGAGATCGTTGGCGACGGTCTCGAGCGTGTCGACCCAATCGGCAATGGAGGCGCCCTCGCCCGGCCAGGCCGGGGCGTTGAGGACGGAGGTGGCGCCGACCAGGAGTTCGCCGTTGCGCAGGCCCAGCGCCTGGAACACGTCCTTGGTCGCGACCGGCACGCGCGGATTGACCATCACGCAGGGCATGCTCGGCAACGCCAGCGGCAGCAGCTGTTCGCCGACACCGGTCATGTCGCAGGCGCGCGAGAACAGGCACACCGGCACGTCGGCGCCGGTCGCAAGCGCAACCTTCTGCAGCCGCGGGTCGTCGAGCGACAGATCGTTGAGGCGCGCCAGCAACCGCAGCGCGGCAGCGGCGTCGGCCGAGCCGCCGCCGATGCCGGCAGCGACCGGGAGCACCTTGTCGAGCGCAAAGGCGCCCAGCTTCAGGTTCGGGATGGCTTCGGCCAGGAGCTTGGCCGCCTTGAACACGAGGTTGTCGGCCATATCGCCGCAGGCCGACGCGAGCGGCCCCGTCGTGGTGAGCTTCAGCTCGCCGCCGGGCTCCAGCGTGAGCCGGTCGGCGCAGTCGGCAAAGGCGACCACGCTTTCGAGATCATGATAGCCGTCGGCACGACGGCCGACCACGCGAAGGCTCAGATTGACCTTCGCGCGCCCTTCTTCAATCAACGCCGGCATAGACGACACGCCCCCAACTTCAACTCGCTCAGCCGCCCTTGCCGTCGTCCTTCTTCTTCTCCTTCTCCGCCTGCGCAGCCGAGGAGTTCGAATTGTCGTCGGTCATTCCGTTGGCAATCTTGGCCTCGATCTTCGGAAGCTCATCCGCTTCGGGCTTGAGATCGCGGGCGTGCGCCCACTGGAACTTGGCTTCCAGCGTGCGGCCGACGCGCCAATAGGCGTCGCCGAGGTGATCGTTGATGGTGGGATCCTCGGGCTTGAGGTCGATGGCGCGCTCGAGGTTCTTCACCGCGTCCTCGTAATTGCCGATGCGGTAATAGGCCCAACCGAGGGAGTCGACGATGTAGCCGTCGTCCGGGCGCTGCTCGACCGCCCGCTTGATCATCTTCATGCCTTCGTCGAGATTGATGCCCTGGTCGATCCAGGAATAGCCGAGATAGTTGAGGACGTGCGGCTGGTCGGGCTGCAGTTCGAGCGCCTTCTTCATGTCGGCTTCGGCCTTGCTCCACTGCTTGGAGCGCTCCTCGCAGATGCCGCGATAATAGTACCAGACGCTGTTGGCCTTGTCGTTGCCGGCCGGCAGCACGTCGACGCCTTGCGAATAGGTCGCGCCGCATTCGCCAAACTTCTTGCGGCCGCGCTCGATGTTGCCGAGCGCCATGATGGCTTCGAGATCCTTGGAATCCTCAGTGGTGACGCCCTTGAGGATCTTGATCGCCTCGTCGGTGCGGTCGGCGGAATCCAGATCTATGGCGAGCTGGATCTGCGCGTTACGCTTGAGCGGCGAGGACGACGGCACCCGCTCATAGACCTTGATCGCCATCTGCGGCCGCTTCACCGATTCATAGAGATCGGCGAGCGAGAGCAGCGCGAGGGGATGGGTGGGCTGGAGGTAGAGCGAGAGCTGGAGATAGACCAGCGCCAGATCCTCGCCGCCGCGGCGGGTCAGCGTGGCGCCGATGCCGTAGAGCGCTTCGGCGGCGCCGGCTTGCGCGCTGTCGACCAGCGGCGGCATCTTCTTGCCGGCCTTGGTGTCGCGCAGCCCTTCCACGATCAGCGGGTGGCGGGCGAGCTTCTTGTCGAAAGCCTGGTAGACGGTGGTCGCGGCGGCCGAGTCCTTGTTGCGCGACAGCCAGCGCGCATAGGCCTCGGTGACGCGCAGCATGGAATCGTCGAGCTTGTAGGCACGCTCGAACCGGGTGCCCGCGTCTTTCTCCTTGCCGGCGAGCTCGAGGATCATGCCGGCGTGGAGATCCTTGAACAGCGGATACCATTCCGGACCGGCCAGCTTGTCGATGGTGGCGACACCGCCCTTGGCATCGCCCGCACCATAGGCGGCCCAGCCCGACAGCAGCGTGGCGACGAGATCGGTGATCGGACCGCGGATCGACTGGTTGATGTTGGTCTGCGCGGTCGCGTACTTCTTGAACTTGAGATCGTGCACGCCGACGACGAGGCGCGCAACGCGGTTGGTCTTGTCGATGGTCAGGATGCGCTCGGCGAGCTTGACGGCTTCGTCGATGTCACCGTCGGCAACCGAGGAGATGAAGGCGCGGTCGAGCAGCTCGTTGTTCTTGGGATCGGTGCGCAGGGCCGAGCGATAGAATGCGGCGGCGGAGGCCGCGTCGCGCTCGACGCTGGCGTGGCGGGCGGCGAGATAGCTGCCGGAAGTGGTCAGCGCCTTCAGATCGTTTCGGGTCGGAAACTGCGCCGCCGTGTCGGACGGATGGTCCGGCGTCTGCGCCAGGACCGCGCCGGGGACCATCGCCATCGCTGTGCCCATGAGGGCAATGGCGGCAACAGTCCAACGGTTGAAACGATTTGAAAGCATCGGGGCTCGCCTTGAGTTGGTAGTGCCTGGGTTTGCAGAAGGCCGTATCGCATGCGAACGCGGCCGGTGGCATGGGGACCCGGAACCGTCGGGCCGACAATGCCGCTTTTGGCGCTTCACCGCAAGGATTCGGGCCGGGCGATCCCCTCCGCACGGTCCAAATCGGCCAAGTGATTGGTCAAGAGCGCCCCAAGACGCCGCCAGTATGGCCTTATCGTGACCACGGACCGCGACCGCGGCCGGGTTCTCACGCGAACGTGCGTCACACGGCCAAGGTCACGCAATATTGGTCACTTGGGGCCTTGGCCACATGGATCGTGGCTTGCTGATCCCCGCCTACATCGCCTCGTAGTTCGGACCGCCGCCGCCCTCCGGGGGAACCCAGGTGATATTGCCGTTGGGGTCCTTCACGTCGCAGGTTTTGCAGTGAACGCAGTTCTGGGCGTTGATCTGGAAGCGCGGGCCCGAACCTTCCTCGATCCACTCATAGACGCCGGCCGGGCAATAACGATTCGAGGGACCTGCAAACACGTCGTGCTCGGAGGTCTTCTGGAGGTTCATGTCCGTGACCTTGAGATGGACCGGCTGGTCCTCCTCATGATTGGTGTTGGACAGGAACACCGACGAGAGCTTGTCGAAGGAAATCTTGCCGTCCGGCTTCGGGTAGGTCCTCGGCGCGTGGGTCTTGGCCGGATCGAGCGTCGCACGATCGGGCTTCGCGTGCGACTGGGTGCCAAACAGCGAACCGCCGAACAGCGTGTTGCACCACATGTCGAAGCCGCCGAGCGCAACGCCGAGCACGGTGCCGAACTTCGACCACAACGGCTTGACGTTGCGGACCAGGAACAAATCCTTGCCGACCGAGGAGGAGCGCCAGGCGTTCTCGTAGTCGACGATCTCGTCATTGGCACGGTCGGCGGCAATGGCGGACGCGACGTGCTCGGCGGCGAGCATGCCCGTGCCCATCGCATTGTGCACGCCCTTGATGCGGGGAACGTTGACGAAGCCGGCCGCGCAGCCGATCAGCGCGCCGCCGGGGAAGCTGAGTTTCGGCACCGACTGATAGCCGCCCTCGGTGATGGCGCGCGCGCCATAAGCGAGCCGCTTGGCGCCTTCGAAGGTAGAGCGGATCGACGGATGGGTCTTGAAGCGCTGAAACTCGTCGAACGGCGACAGATACGGGTCGTCGTAGTTGAGATGCACGACGAAGCCGACGGCAACGAGGTTGTCGTCGTAGTGATAGAGGAACGAGCCACCACCGGTCTTCAGATCGAGCGGCCAGCCGAACGAATGCTGGATCATGCCCTTCTGGTGCTTGGCGGGATCGATCTGCCAGACTTCCTTGAGCCCGATGCCGAACTTCGCCGGCTCGCTCTTGGTATCCAGCGCGAATTTCGCGATGAGCTGCTTGGTCAGGCTGCCGCGCGCGCCTTCCGCGAACAGCGTGTACTTGCCGAGCAATTCCATGCCACGGGTAAAGGAGTCCTTCGGCTTGCCGTCCCGGCCGATGCCCATGTCGCCGGTGGCGATGCCCTTCACCGCGCCCTGCTCGTCATAGAGCACTTCGGCGGCGGCAAAGCCCGGATAGATCTCGACGCCGAGGGCCTCTGCCTTGCGCGCCAGCCAGCGGCAGACATTGCCAAGCGAGCCGATATAGCAGTGATGATTGTCCATCAGCGGCGGCATGATGAAGTTAGGCAGCCTGATCGCGCTGCCGCCCGTCATCCAGTAGAAGCGATCGTCCTTCACCTGGGTCTTCAGAGGACAATCGGAATCCTCGCGCCAGTCCGGGATCAGCTTGTCGAGCCCGGCCGGGTCGATCACGGCGCCGGAGAGAATATGCGCACCGACCTCGGAGCCCTTCTCCACAACGACGACATTGAGTTCGGCATTGATCTGCTTCAGCCGGATCGCTGCAGCCAGGCCCGAGGGGCCGGCGCCGACGATGACGACGTCGAATTCCATGGATTCGCGCGGGGGAAGTTCTTCGGTGCTCATCTGATCTCAGCCCTTGAGACGGTCCTTGGTCGATTGCGCCCTCTTGTTTCCGATTTTTCCGGGTAGGACAACCTCGGAAATGCGTTTCGCCGGGGTGCAAGGCGCCCCAAACTGGACTAATAGTCAGACTTTCCAATGATCCCAGAACCCGCACCCACGGTCCGAGAGCTTCTCGCCTTCTATCTGGAGGCCGGAGTCGATTGCACGCTCGCGGAGGAACCGATCGACCGCCTGGCGGAATTGGATGCTCCACCTCCGGCCCCGCGCGCCCCACCTCCGCTCGAGGCCCCACGGCCGGTCGCCGCGCCCGCGGTGTTGCGCGGCGAGGCTGCGCCCGCGCCCGACGTCGCAATCGCCTCGGCGCGCGAGGCCGCACGCACCGCGCCGACCTTGGAGGCGTTGCGCGAGCTGATGCAGAGCTTTGACGGCTGCGCGCTGAAGCACACCGCGACACGGTTGGTTTTCGCCGACGGTAATCCGCAGGCGCGCATCATGTTCGTCGGCGAGGCACCGGGCCGCGACGAGGACATCGAGGGGCTGCCCTTCGTCGGGCGCAGCGGCAAGCTGCTCGATTTGATGATAGGAGCCATAGGCCTCAACCGCACCACGGCCTACATCGCCAACGTGATCCCCTGGCGGCCGCCCGGCAACCGCACGCCGACGCCGCAGGAGACGCAAATCTGCCTGCCGTTCATCCAGCGCCAGATCGAGCTGGTGAATCCGGATGTGCTGGTGACGCTCGGCAATCCCTCGACGCAGACGCTGCTGTCGACCCGCGAAGGCATCATGCGCACCCGCGGCCGCTGGTTCGACTACGAGACGGGCGCGCGCACCATCCGCGCGCTGCCGACCTTCCACCCCGCCTATCTGCTGCGCTCGCCGTCGTACAAGCGGCTGGCCTGGCAGGATCTGCGCGCGATCGCGAAGGTGCTGGCGGGCGCGTGAGGAGTCGTACGACCTCTCTCCCTCATTGCGAGAGCAGCGAAGCAATCCAGAATCTTTCCGCGGACTCTGGATTGCGTCGTCGCAAGCGCTCCTCGCAATGACGAGGGAAAGGGCGAGCGACTAAGTCCCCTTCGGCCGCACGATGGCCCAGCCGATGCGCAGCAGTTGCTGGCGTCCGGTCACCAGCCATTCGAAGGCGCGCGGGACTTCCGGGACGATGCCGGGAAAGCGCGCGAGGATGTCCGGCGGCGGAGTGCCGCCGGTATCAGAGGCGCGCCAGACCACGACGCCGCCGGTCTCGCTGAACTTGGCCTGATTGATCCAAGGCGTCCGCGCGGGCTCGGCATCGATGAAGAGATGCGGCCGGCCGGAATGCAGCGTGATCAGGCTCGCAAGCTGGGTCTCGCCGGCGACCGCGCGCAGGCGATGATTGGTGCGACGGGCAAAGCTCTCGTCGAAGAAGTCCGAAATCGCGCGCGCCGGCATCGAGGTCGCGATCTCGTTGGCACCGGTCCACGGCAGGAGCAGGACGGCGAGCACGACGCCGATTGCGGGCGCGATGACGGCGGCCGCCCAGACCATCCGCAGCATCCTCGCGCGGCGCATCGCGATGAGATCACCGGCCCCCACGACCACGGCAAGCCCCGACAACACCAGCACGACGCCGGCGCCGCCGACGACGGCGTCGAGGCCCAGCAGGCCGGAGATCAGCACCGCGCCGAGTGGCGGCGCCAGCGCGAAGAAATAGACGAAGTTGCGCGCGAGCGGCTCGACCGGCGGGCGGTAGATGATCGGCGCCTCCTCGCTCTTGGGAACGAACAGGCCGGTGTTGAGGACCGTCAGCGCCGGGATCGCCGCCGCACCGAGCAGGAGCCCCCCGAGCAGCCAGGCCGCGTGCAGCGCGCGGGCATTGAGCTGGGCGACCTCAGGCAAGGCCGGCAGGACGAGCACCTCGGCGCGCATCAGCCAGACGGCATAGGGCAATGCCAGCACGGCGACGACCACCAGCGCAAACAGTGGGTCGAATGCGCGCAGCGTGCGGCGGCCGTCCGCGCTTGCGAGCGCGAAGACGACGATCAGCAGCAAGAAGAAGATCGCAGCCGGCGTCGTCAGCAGCAAGAGGCCCGCCTCGATCGACCAGGCGAACCAGGCATTGCCGCGGCGCTGTCCGATGATCTGCCAGGAATGCAGCAGCAGCAGCGCCCAGAGCGGCCGCGCCAGCACCAGGGGGCCGAAGTCGAGTGCGGGCGAGGAGAAGGCCAGCAGCGTCATGGTCAGCAGCACGGCCAGCACTGCCTGCTGGGGGCCGACCACCGCGCGGGACAGATGATAGAGCGCGATGAAGGTCGCGACCCCACAGAGCTCCGCCAGGACGTAGACGCCGAACACGTGGCCGCCGGCGGCGCGATAGGCGATGTCGGCGAGCCAGACCGGCAAGGGCGGGCCCAAATCAGTGCCGACCTGGTATTCGCGGCCGAACGCCAGCAGGGTCGCGAGGCTGCCGGGCGGGCTGCGATAAAACACCAGCGCCACGAGCAGCCACATCGCGGCCTGGAGCAGCACGGCGATCCAGACGATCAGCCGCGGCCGCGCGCGAATGAGCTCGATGACCAGGGAGGTAAACCGCATGCAACGTCCGAAAGATGCAGCCAACCCGTGAAGCCGGCCCTATTCGCTCACGACTATTTTGATAGAGGGCGCGGCGCGTCGTGGCAACCGAGTCTCGTCTAGAGATTTGCCGACGCGTCGACTTCCAGGCTCGTGTCCACCTGCAGCTCGATCTCGGTCACCGCAAACAGATCCTGTGCCGGCTCGACCGTCCAGGGCATGTGCTTGGCGCGGGCGGCGGCGACGGGGGCGAAGAAGCTGCGGTGGTGGACGGTGGGACCGAGGCGGTTGAGCGCGTCGAGGTGCTCGGGCACAGCGTAGCCCTTGTGCTGCTCGAAACCGTAGCCGGGACAGTCCTGAGCCAACGCGCACATCAGGCGGTCCCGCGTCACCTTGGCGATGATCGAGGCCGCTGCGATCGACAGGACGATGCCGTCGCCGCCGATCACGGCCTCGCAATCGCATTCCGTGTCGAGCCGGTCGCGGCCGTCTACGAAGACGTGCCGGGGCTGCTCGGGCAGCGCCACCACGGCGCGCTTCAGCGCCCACAGCGAGGCGCGCAGGATGTTGTCGCGGTCGATGCGGGAGCGCGAGGCGACGGCCACCGAGACCTGGGCGGTCGCGCAGATCTTGTCGAACAGTCTTTCGCGCTCCTCGGCCGTCAGGCGCTTGGAATCATCGATGCCGCGCGGGATGCGGTCGGGATCGAGAATCACCGCCGCAGCCACCACAGGACCGGCCAGCGGCCCGCGCCCGGCCTCATCGCAGCCCGCCACCGGCCAGACGCCGCGCTTCATCAGCGCGCGCTCCCGGCGGAAGCTTGGGGCGACGATGATGGCGCTCTTTGTGCCGGCCAGCGCCTTGGCGATTTTTTTGGGCGCAGCTTTCTTGTTTTCAGGCGCAGCCTTCTTGGGCGCACCTTTGGCCGGCTTCTTGGCGGACTGATCCCGAATCATGGCGGGGATCGTGCGCAAGCGGCACGGCCTGCGCAACCGGGAACCTCGGACAATTCCCGCTATTCAAGATTCAAGCCAGCCGCCCTATTCCGCCAGATGCACCCGCCGGTCCTCGCCGACGTCGATGCCGGGTGCGACCACGACTTCCCATGGATGGCCATCAGGATCGGCGAAATAGCCGGAATAGCCGCCGTAATCGGTCTCATGCGCGGCCTTCAGCAGCGCGGCTCCCTTGCCGATGGCGAAAGCCAGCACCGCATCCACCTCCTCACGCGCGCGGCAGTTCCAAGCGAGCGTCATGCCGCGGAACGTCGATGGCCTCGGATGATCCGGCAATCTGGCGTCGACCGCGAGTTGGTCCCAGGGAAACAGCGCGAGCACCGGACCGCCGGTGTCATAGAACGCAACGGCCTCACCGGTCACCTTGAGCCGGCGCGAAAACCCGAGCGCGTCGTAAAAGGCAATACTGGCGCGGATATCATTCACGCCCAGCGTGATGACGGTGAGCCGCGGGATTGGAGCTGGCAGTTCCTGACTCATACGACGCCTCTCCCACTTCGTCCCTCAGAACAGGCTGAGCTGATCGCCGTTCCGCTTCGGCTTGGCAAAATGATCCGTCGTCAGCTTGGAGCGCCGCTTGTTCAGCCCGAGCCTGTCGCAGGCGATCTCGAAGCGGCGGCCGATGGTCCAGGCCATCGGACCGGTGCCCTTCATGCGCTCGCCCCATTTCGCGTCGTAGTCGCGGCCGCCGCGCATGTCGCGGATCAGCGTGAAGACGTGGCGATAGCGGTCCGGATAGTTCGCCATCAGCCATTCCCGAAAGAGATCGCGCACCTCGAGCGGCAACCGCAGCAACACGTAGGAGGCTTCCTTGACGCCGGCATGAGCGGCGGCGTCCAGGATGCGCTCGATCTCGGAATCGTTCAGCGCGGGGATGACGGGGGCGACCATGACGGTGGTCGGAATGCCGGCCTCGGAAAGCTGCTTCAGCGCCTCCAGCCGCTTCGGCGGCGTGGACGCCCGCGGCTCCATGGTGCGCGCCAATTTCGGATCGAGCGAGGTCACGGAGATCCCGACCTTGGCGAGGTTGCGCTTGGCCATGCGCGCGAGAATGTCGATGTCGCGGGTCACCAGCGCCGACTTTGTGACGATCCCGACGGGATGGCCGGCGCGCTCCAGCACCTCCAGAATGCCGCGCATGATTTTGCGCTCGCGTTCGATCGGCTGATAGGGATCGGTGTTGGTGCCGATCGCGATCATCCGCGGCTCGTAGCCCGGCGCTGCAAGCTCCTTCTCGAGCAGCGCCGGCGCCTCGGGCTTCACGAACAGCTTCGACTCGAAGTCGAGCCCCGGCGACAGGCCGAGATAGGCATGGGTCGGCCGCGCGAAGCAATAAACGCAGCCGTGCTCGCAGCCGCGGTAGGGATTGATCGAACGATCGAAGCCGATGTCGGGAGAATCGTTGCGGGTAATCACCTTGCGCGAGGTGTCGATCCCGACCGTGGTCTTGAACGGAGGCAGTTCTTCAAGGCTTTGCCAGCCATCGTCGAATGCGACGCGCGCCTCGGCCTCGAACCGGCCGCTGGCGTTGGACTGCGCGCCCCGGCCTCGCCTGCGCTGGCGGTCGATGGCGACCGCCAACTCAGGGAAGTCAGAAGGCGCACCCGCCGGCTCGGAGGGCGCCGTGACCGGCGGGTGCTTGAGAGCATGAGAGGATGCTGGACTCATGAAGCCAAGATAGCACGCCAAAGGAACAAATCAAGAACACAAACAAAAAACGTGAAAACAACCCCATGCACAGTAGAGCTGCCCAAACTTCGCGCGCCCGCTTTTGACCTCACGCAACAGTGGCGTCACGGCGATCCCGTTTGATGCTGCCGAAGGATCGATCTCGCCGGAACTCGGTTGGTGACGATCCCGGGTGAAGGTCGGCAGGAACATGACAAATCAACAACAATTGGCCGCAGCGAGCAGCGACCTCGATCTGCTCGACCGCTACTGGCGCGCCGCGAACTATCTCTCCGTCGGGCAGATCTACCTGCTCGACAATCCGCTGCTGCGCGAGCCGTTACGGCCCGAGCACATCAAGCCGCGTTTGCTCGGCCATTGGGGCACGACGCCCGGGTTGAACTTCATTTACGCCCATCTCAACAGCGTCATCCGCGCGCTGGACCTGAGCGTGATCTATGTCTGCGGTCCCGGCCACGGCGGCCCCGGCATGGTCGCCAACACCTATCTCGAAGGCAGCTACAGCGAGATCTATCCCGATATCGCGCGCGATGCCGACGGATTGCGCAAGCTGTTCAGACAGTTCTCCTTCCCCGGCGGCATCCCGAGTCACGCGGCGCCGGAAACGCCCGGTTCGATCCACGAAGGCGGCGAGCTCGGCTACGCGCTGGTGCATGCCTATGGCGCGGCCTTCGACAATCCCGACCTGATCGTCGCCTGTGTCGTCGGCGACGGCGAGGCCGAGACCGGCCCGCTCGCCGCGTCCTGGCACTCCAACAAGTTCCTCAATCCCGCCCATGACGGTGCGGTGCTGCCGATCCTGCATCTCAACGGTTACAAGATTGCCAATCCGACCGTGCTCGGGCGGATGCGCGACGACGAGATCCGCAATCTGTTCCGCGGGCTCGGCCACGAGCCGCTGTTCGTCGAGGGCGACGATCCCAAGCCGATGCATCAGGCCATGGCGGACGCGCTGGATGTCGCGTTCGCCAGCATCCGGTCGATCCAGCAGCACGCCCGCGACGGCCGCAAGAGCATCGAACGCCCGCGCTGGCCGATGATCGTGCTGCGCAGCCCGAAGGGCTGGACCGGCCCCAAGGAAGTCGACGGCAAGAAGGTCGAAGGTTTTTGGCGGGCGCATCAGGTGCCGGTCGCGAACTGCCGCGAGAATCCGGCGCATCTGAAGATTCTCGAAGACTGGATGCGCAGCTACGAGCCGGAAAAGCTGTTCGACGCCAACGGCGCGCTGATTGCCGAGCTCCAGGCGCTCGCGCCCGAAGGCAATCGCCGCATGGGTGCCAATCCGCACGCCAATGGCGGCCTTCTGAAGAAGGAGCTGAAGCTGCCGGACTTCCGCAGCTTCGCCGTCGAGGTAACTCAGCCGGGCGGCGTCGTGGCGGAGGCGACCCGCGAGCTCGGGAAATTCCTGCGCGACGTCATCCGCCTCAACGCCGAGGCCCGCAACTTCCGCATCATGGGTCCGGACGAGACCGCGTCAAACCGGCTCGATGCGGTGTTCGAGGCCACGGAACGCGTCTGGATGGAGCCGACAAAACCTTACGACGTGCATCTCGCCCAGGACGGACGCGTGATGGAAGTCCTGAGCGAGCATCTCTGCCAGGGCTGGTTAGAGGGCTATCTGCTCACGGGCCGGCACGGCTTCTTCTCCTGCTACGAGGCATTCATCCACATCGTGGATTCCATGTTCAACCAGCACGCCAAATGGCTGAAGGTGACCCGGCATCTGCCGTGGCGGCGACCGATCGCCTCGCTCAACTATCTGCTCACCTCGCATGTCTGGCGTCAGGACCACAACGGCTTCAGCCATCAGGATCCCGGTTTCGTCGATCTCGTCGCCAACAAGAAGGCCGACATCGTCCGCATCTACTTCCCGCCGGACGCCAACACGCTGCTGTGGATCGCCGATCACTGCCTGCGCACCTATGACCGCGTCAACGTCATCGTCGCCGGCAAGCAGCCGGCGCCGCAATGGCTGTCGATGCAGGAGGCGGCCACGCATTGCGACGCCGGCATCGGCATCTGGAGCTGGGCCGGCACGGAAGACGCGAATGGCGAGCCCGATGTCGTGATGGCCTGCGCCGGCGACGTGCCGACACTGGAAACACTCGCCGCCGTCGACCTGCTGCGCAAGGCGCTGCCCGAGCTGAAGATCCGTGTCGTCAACGTTGTCGACCTCATGACGCTGCAACCCAGGGAGCAGCACCCGCACGGTTTGTCCGACCGCGACTTCGACGGCCTGTTCACGCGCGACAAGCCGGTGATCTTCGCCTATCACGGCTATCCCTATCTGATCCACCGGCTGACCTATAACCGCACCAACCACGCCGGCATGCACGTCCGCGGCTTTGCCGAGGAAGGCACCACGACGACGCCGTTCGACATGGTCGTGCTCAACGAGCTCGACCGCTATCACCTCGCGATCGAGGCGATCGAGCGCGTGCCGGGACTGGCCACCAAGGCGGCGCAGGTGAAGCAGCAATTCCGCGACAAGCTGATCGAGCATTCGCGCTATGTGCGCGAATACGGCGAGGACATGCCGGAAATCCAGGAATGGGTCTGGCAGAACAGCGCCGGCGGCAACACGCCGGCGCAGGCAGGCGACTGACAGCAGCCATGTCGAACACGGTACTCGTTTTCAACTCGGGATCGTCGAGCGTCAAATTCGGCCTGTTCGAGATCTCGGCGGCCGAGCCCACCCTGCTCTGCAAGGGCCTGCTCGACGAGGACGAGACGAAGCCGCGGCTCGTCGTGAAGGGCTCCGTGGGCGAGGACCTGTTCGAGAAACGGAGGGAAGCATCGGATGCGGACAGCGATCATCTGTTCGCCGACGTGCTCGGCTTCATCGAGGATCGTTTCGGGGACCATCGCTTGCGCGCTGTCGGCCACCGCGTCGTCCATGGCGGTCTAGACTATTCCGCTCCGGTCGAGCTGACGGACGATATCACCGCAAAGCTGGAAGCGATGACGCCGCTGGCGCCGCTGCACCAGCCGCGCTGCCTGGCGCCGGTCCGCACCATCACGGCGATAAGGCCCGACCTGACGCAGATCGCCTGCTTCGACACCGCTTTCCACCACGGCATTGCGCCGCCCGCCAGCCGCTTCGCCATTCCGAGACGTTATGAAGAGCGCGGCGTTCGGCGCTACGGATTTCATGGCCTCTCGTTCGAATATGTCGCGGGACGGCTCGCCCGAATCGCGCCGCAACTCGTGGCGAAGCGCACTGTGATCGCGCATCTCGGCAACGGCGCGAGCCTGTGCGGCTTGCGCGACGGCCGCAGCATCGACACCACGATGGGACTGACGCCGCTCGACGGGCTGGTGATGGGCACGCGCTGCGGTAGGATCGACCCGGGCGTGCTGCTCTATCTACAACAGCACGAGAAAATGTCGGTCGAAGATGTCCAGCACCTGCTCTATCACGAATCGGGCCTGCTCGGCGTCTCCCGCATCGCTTCGGATATGCGCACGCTGCTTGCGAGCAGCGAAGCTGCGGCACGGGAGGCGGTCGAGCTCTTCACCTTCCGCGCCGCGCAGGAGGTGGCGGCGATGGCGACAACGCTTGCCGGGCTGGACTGCCTGGTCTTCACCGGCGGCATCGGCGAACACGCCGGGGAAATCCGCAGCGCGATCGGTGAGCGTCTCGACTGGCTCGGTGTGCGCATCGATGCCGCTGCGAATGAGGCGGCGCGCGAGCGCATCAACGATGGCGATAGCGCAGTCGATGTCTTCGTCATTCCAACGAATGAGGAACTGATGATCGCGCGGCATTGTGCGGCGGTGCTGCGGGCCGTCAGCTCGTGATCAACGGCGTACGTCGGCGTCGCTTCCCTTCGCCCGTTGCGGGAGAAGGTGGCGCGAAGCGCCGGATGAGGGGTTCTTTCGTCGCTCACGTATGCATGTGAGTATGCGGAGACATACCCCTCACCCCTGTAAGTTTGTGTCTCCTTGCGGGGCTGCCCTCTCCCGCAAGGGGGCGCGGGCGCAGTCACGAGCATCTCGCTCGCGGGATAAATTGATCCAGCGGCCCGCGCGTTCTAATGCGTCCCCGACCAAATCTGGAAACACCCGATCGCGACCTCGATCACGATCAGCACCACCACGGCGATTTCGAGGCGGAGCGAGCGCTGGGTATCGATGATGTCGGTAAGTGCGTTGGCGGTCGCGGACACGGCGGCGAGCTTGCGCTCGAGCGTGTCCAGGCGCTCCTTCAGTTCGTACTCGTCTTCAAGGCGGGCATAGAGCCGGTCGAGTTCGGGTTTCTCCCAGAGCACGTCGGGTTTCTCGGCCACCGCAACACGGCCGGCGACGCGCTGCTGGACGAGAAGCGCATTGCCGATCAATTGCAAGATGCCCTTGCGCCGGGGCGGCGTGCGGCCCTGCTCGGCGAGCTTGCGCGCAAATGGCTCGATCACGTCGAAGACGGCGGCGACGCGGCGCTCGTCACGTGCGAGCGAAGTGCTCTTGGCAAGCGCGTCCGCGATCAGCAGCAGCCGGTCGTCGGAGAATTTGGCGAGACAGATCGGGCCGCCCGGCTGGATAGCCTCGGCGCTTTCGTCCTTGCAGAGTTGCGCATGCGCGATCTCCTCCTCGTAGGGGCTGAACTCGCCGATCACGCGGGGCTTCAGGCTGTCGATCAGCACTTTCTCCTCCGAAGGGAGGAGACCGATCAGCACCACGACGCCGTAGCGGAAGATGACCGCAAGGCCGGCATGGACGCGGAAGGCGGCCGGCATCGAGGAGACTGTCGCGCCCATTTCGAGTCCGGAGGGATTGATGCGTTCACCCAGCATCACGGCGCGGATCCGCAAGGTCGGCGCGCCGTCCGGCCTGGGAGATGTTGCCGGCGAGTTAACAGCAAGTTGATCGGCGTTCATTCAAAGCCTCGTCAGCAGCACCATTGCACGGTTTTTCCCGTTCTCCCGCTATCGCATCCTCCTCTTGCAGGATTTACGAACGGCCGGCGCGCCTCGCAATGTTGCGGTTCGTCTCCGGACTAATACGGACAGGACAGGCTTGGGGCGACACATTCGGCAATATCGCCGCCCCGTACGGGACACATTTGGATGCGACAGCTGCAGCGGTTTACCATCGTATACCCGAAGCGCGGCCGGAAAGTTGCTCGGCAGCGCCACATGTTTTATGACGCCCTCATAATGAGCTACGCTTCTCCCGAAGTGTGGACACTGAAGCCTCAATCATGCTGAGCGTCATCATTCCGACCGAAGGCGTCGAGCAGACGGCGGTCGCCACTCTGGCCGCGCTGGTACCCGGTGCCGCCGCAGGCATCATCCGGGAAGTGCTCCTGGTCGACGGCACCCGCAATGGCGTCATCGAGCGCGTTGCCGACGTCGCGGGCTGCCGTTTCATCGGCTTCGAAGGATCCACGCAAGGCGCCGCGCTCGCCGCCGGCGCACTCCAGGCCCGTTCGTCCTGGCTGATGTTCCTCCCTGCGGGCGCTGTGCTGGAAACCGGCTGGATCGAGGAAACCACCCAGTTCATTCAGTCCGTCTCGACCAGCGGCCGGGATCGTGCGGCCGTCTTCCGCTATGCCCGCTCGCCCTACGCCGATGCCGGCTTCCGCGATATTCTCTGGGCCCTGATGCGCAAGCTCGTCGGTCCCTTCGGCGATCAGGGACTTTTGATCGCGCGTGATCACTACGACCGCATCGGCGGCTACGCGCCCCAAGCCCGCCGCTCCGAGGCGCGGCTGCTGCGGCGGCTCGGCCGCTCGTCGCGGATCATGCTGCGCAGTCGGATCGTCATGGTCGGCTAACACTCTCGATACTTGCCAAAGTCAAATAATTGTTTGACAATGGCAAGTATCAAGGTGACCCATGTCATTTAACGGTACCGACGACCACATCGCAGCGGTCCGCGCCTTCAACCGCTTTTACACCCGCAAACTTGGCGTGCTCGACCAGCACCTTGGAAAGAGCCCGTTCTCGCTCAGCGAGGCCCGCGTGCTCTACGAGCTCGCACAACGGGACGACCTTGCCGCCAAGGAGATCGGCAACGAGCTTGGCCTCGACCCCGGCTATCTCAGCCGCATAGTCCAAAGCTTCGACGAAAAGGGCCTGATCACCCGCAGGCCCCTGCCTGCGGATCGCAGGCAATACCAGCTCAGCCTCACCGCCAAGGGTCGCCAGACCTTTGCCAAGCTGAACCTGAGCTCGCAAAATGAGGTCGCCGCAATGCTGGCTCAGCTTTCGGCCAGCGATGCAACGCGGCTCACGCAGGCTATGGCGACCATCGAGGCCGTGCTGGAGCGTCGAAGCCAGCCCGCGGCTTTCATGCTGCGCAGCCATCGCGTCGGCGACATGGGCTGGGTCATCTCCCGGCAGGCCGCCGCCTATGCGGCCGACTACAACTGGGATATCAGCTACGAGGCCCTGGTCGCCGAGATCTGCGCACAGTTCATCAAGAACTATGACGTCGCCCGCGAGCACTGCTGGATTGCGGAAGTGGGCGGCGAGCCGGTCGGCTCGATCTTTCTGGTCAAGGCTACGGACGAGATTGCCAAGCTGCGCCTGTTGCAGGTGGAAAAGAAGGCGCGGGGACTCGGTGTCGGCCGCGCGCTGGTCCAGCAATGTATCCAGGGTGCGCGCGAGAGGGGCTACAGCAAGATGACGCTGTGGACGCAAAGCATCCTGGTCGCCGCGCGTGGCATCTATCAAAGTGCAGGCTTCAAGCTCGTGAAGGAAGAGAAGCACCACAGCTTCGGTGTCGATCTGATCGGCGAGACCTGGGAGCGGGATCTCTGACTATTTCGCAACGAGCGAGATGCGCATGAATGCGCCCTCGTCCCTTGCGGGAGAGGGCAGCGACGCTGGTAGACACAAGCCCACTTGGGTGAGGGGTTTGCTTCGGCACATTCCGTGCCGATAGATACCCCTCATCCGGCGCCATAGCCGAAGCTTCGCTTCGGCGTTCTTTAAGAACGGCGGCCCAAGGCGGCCTATGCCACCTTCCCCCACAAGGGGGAAGGGAAGAATGGCGCGCCAACGCGGACCCCTACACCGTCGCGCCCTGGGCCTTCGGCCGACGCAGATGCTCGTCCAGCCGCGGCATGATCTCGACGAAATTGCAGGGACGCGTGCGGTAATCGAGCTGGGCTTTGAGGATGCCGTCCCAGCCGTCGCGGCAGGCACCGGGCGAACCTGGGAGGCAGAAGATGTAGGTTGCGCCCGCGACGCCGGCCGTGGCGCGGCTCTGGATCGTCGACGTGCCGATCTTGGCGTGGCTCAGCATGTGGAATGCGATCGAGAAACCGTCCATGCGCTTCTCGAACAAGGGCTCGATCGCCTCCGGCGTGACGTCGCGCCCGGTGAAGCCGGTGCCGCCGGTGGTGATGACGACGTCGACGCCTGCGTCCGCAATCCAGCGGCGGATGACGGTGCGGATCGCCTCGACGTCGTCGGTGACGATCTCGCGCGCGGCGAGATGATGGCCGGCCGCGGTGAGACGGTCGGCCAAGGTCTGGCCGGATTTGTCATCCGCGAGCACGCGCGTGTCGGACACGGTGAGCACTGCGATGTTGAGCGGGACGAATTGTTTTGTTTCGTCGATGGAGGTCATTGTACTTCCTCTCGTGTCCCGGACGCGATGCAGCGCGTCAGCGGTGCGTCGCAGAGCCGGGACCCATGCTCGTGAAGAGGCGCCGGCGTTATGGGCCCCGGCTCAGCAGCGCAGCGTTACATGCTGCGCTGCGTCCGGGGGCACGAAACCGTCAGCCTACTGTCCGCCACCAAACGTGTTGCAGGCCTGGACGGTGCCCTGCTGGTAGCCGGTCATGAACCACTGTTTGCGTTGCGCCGCCGAGCCGTGGGTGAAGGAATCGGGCACGACGCGGCCTGTGGACTGGCGCTGCAGCGTGTCGTCGCCGATCGCGCTCGCCGTGGTGAGTGCGGCGTCGATGTCGCCCGGCTCCAGGAAGTTCGGCCGCTTCTTCGCCTCGCGATTGACCCAGACACCGGACAGGCAGTCGGCCTGCAATTCGACCTTCACCTGGAGCGCATTCGACTCCGCCTTGCTGCCGGCCTGCTGCTGCAGGCGCGTCACGCGTGGAATGATGCCGAGCAGGTTCTGGATGTGATGGCCAGCCTCATGGGCGATGATGTAGGCGGTGGTGAAGTTACAAGCGGACTTGCCGGAGCAGCCGCGAAAACGCGTCTCGACCTCGCGGAAGAAACCGGTGTCGAGGAAGATGGTCTTGTCCGGCGGGCAATAGAACGGTCCCATCGCCGACTCGGCCCGGCCGCAACGCCCGCCATTGGTGACGTTGCGGAACAGCACGACCTTCGGACCGGTAAAGGACTGGCCCGAGGCCTGGAAGATCTCGCTCCAGCGATCGTCGATCTCGCCGAGGATGCCGGAGATCATGCTGCCCATCTCGTCGGTCGGCGCGCCGCGCTTGGCGTTGGACGACGACTGGCGATCGGTCTGGTAGGACGGCGCCTGGCCGCCGCCGGTGAGGATCTCGGCGCCGCCGATCAGGATGCGCGGATCGATGCCGAAGGCGTAGCCGACCAAGCCGAGCACGATGATGGTGCCGATCCCGAGCCCGCCGCCGCCCATGGGGAGGCCGAACCCGCCTCCTCCACCGCCCCCGCCACCATCGTCGCGACGATCCTCGATGTCGTCGCTGCGGCGGAAATCATCGTAGCGCATGGCGGCTTCCCTCGGTCCTGGCTGGCATCAATTGGGCGCAAAGGCGGCAAAGCTCAACGCACCATGCACGTAAAATTTCCATTGCGTTAATCAATATCC
Organism: Bradyrhizobium sp. MI1.10; assembly: GCF_055811035.1. Lineage (NCBI taxonomy): Bacteria > Pseudomonadati > Pseudomonadota > Alphaproteobacteria > Hyphomicrobiales > Nitrobacteraceae > Bradyrhizobium > Bradyrhizobium sp. MI1.10. The sequence continues at coordinate 176,287 of NZ_JBVVPN010000008.1, read as the reverse complement.
CGCTCGGCAATTATTGCCTAGTGCGACAGCATGGCAATGCCAGCAATTTTTTCCGGGCATCGAGCAATTTTTTCCGAGAGGAATTTCGAGTCTTTTTGCGCTCCGATCACAGCCGCAACGCGAAGAAACGCGAAATACACTGCAAAACACGGCGAATACGCGGAGCGAACCGCGTGCGAGGCGCGATGCGAGGGCTGCTTACGAAAGCGGCGGGTTAAGTCGATTTTTACTTTGCCGCTTCAATGTAACGGTCAGTCGGTTGTTTGGTCCCGCGTCGCCGACAGCGTCGCCTGAGTCAGAGTTCTTGAGTCATGGTAGAGTCGCGTCGCGGGGCGTCTGCAAGGGCGCCCCGCACAAATTTTGAGTCTCCTTCGCACAGCATCGTCCTCGGCGATTGCGTCGCAGAGATGTCGAAGCTTCAGGCTGGTTCGGTGGACCTGGTGTTCGCCGATCCACCCTACAATCTTCAGCTCAAGGGCGATCTCAAGCGCCCCGACGAATCCCATGTCGATGCGGTCGACGACGACTGGGACAAGTTCGATTCGTTCTCCGCCTATGACGATTTCACCCGCGCCTGGCTGCTCGCCGCCCGCCGCGCGATGAAGCCGTCGGCGACGATCTGGGTGATCGGCTCCTATCACAACATCTTCCGCGTCGGCGCGATCATGCAGGATCTCGGCTTCTGGCTCCTGAACGACATCGTCTGGCGCAAGACCAATCCGATGCCGAATTTCCGCGGCCGCCGTTTCACCAACGCACACGAAACCATGATCTGGGCCGCGCGCGACGAGAAGGCCAAGGGCTACACTTTCAACTACGAGGCGCTGAAGGCCGCCAACGAGGACGTGCAGGCACGGTCCGACTGGCTGATCCCGCTCTGCACCGGCGAGGAGCGCCTCAAGGGCGCCGATGGCAAGAAAGTGCACCCGACGCAGAAGCCGGAAGGCCTGCTCGCACGCGTGCTGCTGTCGTCCTCCAAACCCGGCGATCTCGTGATCGATCCCTTCAACGGCACCGGTACCACCGGCGCGGTCGCCAAGCGCCTCGGCCGCTCCTATATCGGCTTCGAGCGCGACAAGACCTATGCGAAAGCGGCACAAGCGCGCATCGCCGCGGTCGAGCCGTTGCCGGAGGCAAGCCTCGCCCCGTTCATGACGGCGCGCGAAGCGCCGCGGGTTGCGTTCTCGGAATTGATCGAGCGCGGCATGATCATGCCCGGCACCAAGCTGTTCGACGCCAAGAAGAAGCTCGGCGCGCTGGTCCGCGCCGACGGCGCCATCATGTTCGGCGACAAGGTCGGCTCCATTCACCGCATGGGCGCGGTGGCGCAAGGCGCGCAAGCCTGCAACGGATGGACCTTCTGGCACATCGAGACCAAGAAGGGTCTCAAGCTGATCGACGAGCTCCGCGCCGAGATCCGCGCCGGCATGGCGGCGGGGTAGCCTTCCCGTGATGTTGTAGGGTGGGCAAAGCGAAGCGTGCCCACCATTCTCGCCGCGATGTTTGGTGAGCACGGCGCTTTGCGCCTTTGCCCACCCTACGGCGTCTTGAATGACGCGACGGCCGGGACTAGATTGACTGTCTACGCCCCGTCTTGACCGGTCGAGCCATGCGACGACAGTCCGAGACATTGCTGCTGGTGCCGCTGCTTCCGATCTTTCTGGTCGGCATGTTTCCGATGTTCCTGATTGCGCTGCTGGGATTTTTCGGCCTCGCCTTGTTCGGCGTGCTCGTGGTCTGTGTCGGGCTCGCCAGCAGCAACGAGGCCCATGACAGTTTCAATCACGACGTCATCGTTCACGGCTATGCGCGCGGATCGGAGCGCGCGGCGCGGGCCTCCGACATGCATATCGCCACGCGGATCGGGCTGCGCCTCGAGGCTGTGGGCGCGGCCATGGTCATTACGGCGGCGATCGGCCTTTGTTACGCCGGCTGATCTGCGTCGCGCGCAGATACCGCCCGGCAAACTCGCCGGTTGCCCTCCCCGACAAGGTTCAGGCAAGACAAGGCCGCTTGCGGACATGTTGCTGCCTCCACTCTCGGCCAACAAACACAGGGGAGATGCCCGATGCTCAAATTCTATTTTAACGGTTCGCCGAACCCGACCAAGGTCGCGCTTTATCTCGAAGAGGCCGGCCTGCCCTTCGAGCCGGTGAAGATCGACACCCGCAAGGGCGAGCAGTTCACGCCGGACTATCTGAAGATCAATCCGAACGGCAAGGTGCCGGCGATCGATGACAACGGCACGATCGTGTTCGATTCCAACGCCATTCTGCTCTATCTGGCCGAGAAGACCGGCAAATTCCTGCCCGCCGCCAATGTTCGCGGTGAGATGCTGTCATGGCTGATGTTCGTCGCCACCGGCGTCGGGCCGTATTCGGGCCAGGCCGTGCACTTCAAGCATTTTGCGCCGAAAGACCAGAACCACGACTACGCGCATAACCGCTACCAGTTCGAGACCGATCGCCATTACAAGATTCTCGACGGTCACCTCAAAGGTCGCCGCTACATGGTCGGCGACAACTATTCGATCGTCGACATGGCGCTGTGGGGTTGGGCGCGGATGGTGCCATTCAAGCTTGGCGACGACGCCTTCGCGCGATATCCGGACGTGAAGCGGCTGGTGGACGAGATCTCGGCCCGGCCCGCGGCGACGCGCGCGATCGCGCTGAAGGACAAGTTCACGTTCAAGGCGGAGATGGACGACGAGGCCCGCAGCAACATGTTCAAGCACATGACGACGAAAGTCGCCTGATCGCACCACGTCACAATGCGAGGCCACGCGCATGCGCGTGGCCTTTTGCTTTTCATGCTCAGGCGGCGTGGACCGAGTTCAGGAAGTTGGCGACTTCCTGCTTCAAGCGGTTGCTGTCGGCCGACAGCGAGCGTGCCGCCGAAAGCACCTGCGAAGAGGCCGAGCCGGTCTCGGAAGCGCCGCGCTGCACGTCGCCGATGTTGGACGACACAAGCTGCGTGCCCTGGGCCGCCTGCTGGACGTTGCGGGAGATCTCCTGCGTCGCCGCACCCTGTTCCTCCACGGCGGCGGCAACCGTCGACGAGATCTCCGACAGCCGCTCGATGGTGCCGCTGATTTCCCTGATCGAGCCGACCGACTCCTCCGTCGCGGCCTGGATGCCCGAGACCTGCTGGGCGATCTCACCGGTGGCCCTCGCGGTCTGCTCCGCGAGCGCCTTGACCTCCGAGGCGACCACGGCAAAGCCGCGGCCGGCTTCACCCGCGCGCGCCGCCTCGATGGTAGCATTCAGCGCCAGAAGGTTGGTCTGGCCGGCGATGGTGCTGATCAGCTCGACCACGTCGCCGATGCGGGCTGCAGCCTTGGAGAGCTCGCTGACGCGCGCGTTGGTCTTGCTCACCTGACCGACGGCTTCGCCCGCGATGCGCGCGGATTCCTGCACCTGGCGCGCGATCTCCGTCACCGAGGAGGACAATTCCTCGGTCGCGGAGGCGACCGCCTGCACATTGGCCGAGGCTTCCTGGGAGGCGGATTGCACTTCGGTGGAGAGATCCTGCGCGCGCCTCGCGGTCGCGGTCAGGGTGCCGGCCGAGCCCTCGAGCTCCTGCGATGCCGAGGATACGGTATCGACGATCTCGCCCACCGCCTGCTCGAACTGACTGGCGAGCCGGGCCATGTCGGCCTTGCGGCCCTCGGCCTGCCGAGCCTCGGTTGCGGTCTGCTCATGGCGCAGCCTTTCGGTCTCGATCATGTTGGTCTTGAAGACGTCGATCGCCTTGGCCATATCGCCGATCTCGTCGGCCTTGCCGCGCGAGGGGATCTCGACGGCGAGATTGCCCCCGGCAAGCAGCCCCATTGCGCGCGTCATCGAGGTCAGCGGCCCCACGATGCTGCGGGCGGTCAGGAAGGCGACGATCAGTCCGAACAGGACGGCGAGGCCGCCCGCGATCTCCTGTAGCGAGGTCGTGCCGTCGATCACAGCATCGGCCGCCATGCGCGAATCGTTGTAATCCGCCTTCAAGGTGGTTTCCGTGACCTTGAGCTTGGCGATGCTCGCGGAGATGAGCGGTGCGAGATCCTTGTGGTAGATCTCGTCGGACCGCAGCATCGCGGCGGAGGTCGTTTCGAACGCGGCTTTGTAGATACCGAGCGCGGTCTTCACAGGCGTCAGAGACGACCGAAGGTCCGCCGCCTGCGGGCTCCTTTCGACGGCTGCCAGCCGCTGTACCGCCCTGTCGACATTGGTTCTGAAGGCGGTGGGGCCGTTGGTGTCGCGCAGAGCGAGGAAGCGCCAGTTCGCGATTCGAACCAACAGAACCCGGGACTCGAGGTCCGCGACGAGCGACACCGTGTCGTCGTCGGCGGCGGCGCGGGCCACATCGACCAGCTTGGCCATCTTGACGGTCAGCTCTTCGCCACTTGGCAACAGAGTCGCCTTGCCGGTCCGCGCCTCGTTGACGGCGTCGCCGAGACTGTCACGCAGGCTTTTCATTTTGGCGATGTCGGCGATCAGATCGTTGTAGAGCTTCCGCCGCTCCTCCGAGAGGGTGCCCGTTGCTCCGAGCTGCAACAGCCCGGTCGCCGCGGTCTCTCGCTCGGCAGCCTCCCGCATCGCAGGTTCGTTGGCATCGTAAATGTAGCGCAGATTGGCCCGCTGGATGGCCTGAAGATGGGTCGATATCTCCAGGATGCGCGCCGTGCTGTCCGACAATTTGGAGAGTTTTGCGACCTGATCCTGGACGGACCGCAAATTCCAGATGGCGACCACCGCCATCACAAGACCAACCGCCACCAAGGCCATGAAACCAGCGTACAGGCGTCCCCTGATCCGCAAACGAAAACTCGGCATTCCCACTGTCCACTCAGAAGCATGTGAATTCGGGCGGACGAACAACTCCGGCGATTTGTCGCGCCACCCCGGCAGCCGCGGGTCGCGTTGTTCGCGAACCACGCTGCACCGCGACACAATGGGCGACACTCGTTAATTGAACCTTCAAATTTTTCGCGCGCGCATGCGCCAGACGGCACAACATCTGCTGATTTTATCGGCAGGTGAGCAAGGTTTTGGCCCGAAGCCCGCAGCGGCATGCATGCCGCTGCAGTCTACCGGCCTGTGCGACCGACCGCCCCTCGCCGACCGCGGCGGACGGCACCGGTCGGCGGACGCGACGCCGCTCGATCCGCTCAGCTCGCGGCCCTCACGGCCGTTTGCGGAAACGGGCCGAGGGCCTTCTCGGTCAGCACCGAGTCGCAATATTCCCGGATCTCCTTGATCTTGCCGTCCTCGAGCCGAAACACGAGACAATAATCGTTGTCGTAGCGCACCCCCTCGGGCGTAACATTGTCGCCCTTTGCTTCGACGACGACGACATCGCCGTCGGCGATGAAGCGGTGGGCGACCGTCCGTGTCCGGTCGACAAGACGGGTCCGCACATAGCCGTGCAGGTCGTTGAGGATCGCCTGTTTGCCGGAAAAGGTGCGCGACCAGGAGTACTGGCCGGTCACGATCCATTTGGCGTCGTCGGCAAGACTTTCGGTGAACAAACCACGGTCGCGCGCAGCCGGATTGGGGCTGGCGGCGGCTGCAAAGATATCCTGCATCAGTTTCTTGTTGGCGCTCGCGTTCATGGCGGCATCTCCCTCGGTGAGAACACCGAGATCATCGCCGCCGGCTCTAAATTCTTCAAATCGATAGTGGGTATGATATCTATTCGCCTCATGAATTTGAATTCGCTCGACCTCAATCTCCTGACCGCGCTCGACGCACTGCTGCGCGAGGCCAGCGTCAGCCGCGCCGCCTTGCGGATCGGGCTGTCGCAGCCGGCGGCCAGTCATGCGCTCCAGCGTCTGCGCGACATCCTTGGCGATCCGCTCCTGGTACGCACAGGCACGCGGATGGAGCTGACGCCGCGGGCGCAAGCCTTGCGCGCGCCGCTGGCGCAGGCGCTCGATCAGGTGCGCGGGCTGTTCGTATCGGATGAATTCGATGCGGCGCGCAGCGAGCGGCAATTCCGACTGATGATGCCGGACCTCGCGGTCGAGCTGTTGATGCCGCCCTTGATGGAAAAGGTGACGCAGGCCGCTCCCAACGTCCGGATCGACGTGGTGCCGTGGCGGGGACCGGCGATCTTCCACGCCGAGTTCGCCCGCACCATCGATCTCGTGATCTCGATCGGCAACGCCTTCAAGGGCTTTCATCGCCAGCTGCTCTACACCGACAGGGACGCGCTGGCAGTGCGGCGCGGCCATCCCATGGCTGCGAAGCTGAAACGGCGCGAGACGTTCCTGGCGGCGCGCCATGTCGGAGTAATTATCCGCGGCCAGCCCGAGGACCTGATCGACACCTGGCTGCGGACCAAGGGCATCGACCGGCACATCGCTCTCGTGGTCCCGGGTTATCTCGAAGCGCTGCATGTCGCCGCCCGCACCGACCTCGTCGCCTTCGTGCCGCGCCGGCTGATCGCGGCGCTGTCCAAGCAGCTCGGCCTCGTCACGGTGACGCCACCGCTCGACCCCGGGATCGACGAGCAGTTCATGTTCTACCCGACCCGCGCACAGATGGATCCCGGCTCGATCTGGCTCAGGCGGCTGATGCTGGAGACGGGACGGGAATTGGAGAAGAAAGGGCGCGCTGGGTAGGACGCAACGTCAAAGCAAATAGTGTCGTCCCGGGTCTGCGCTGACGCTTGCCCGGGACGACAGGGGAAAACGTTGCCGCGCTCCTACGCCTTCTGCGCGTCCATCACCTTGCGCACGGCGGGGCGGTCGGACATGCGCTTGAAATGATCGGCGATCTTCGGCGTCGTGTTGATGTCGACGCTGTCGCCTTCGAGCCAGGTCGACAGGGTGTAAAGATAAGGATCGCAGATCGTGAACTGCTCGCCCATCACCCAGGGTCCCTTGTACATCTTCTGCTCGATCAGGGCGAAGCAGGCGCCCATGGTCTTTGGGATCATCTGCTTCATGTCGGCGAACGAGCTTTCTTCGCTCGCCCAGCGCGCGCCGCGCATCTTGTGGGCATGGTTGATGTGCACGGTCGAGCAGAGATAGGAGTTGAAGGACTGCACCTGGGCGAAGTCGAAGGGATCGTCGAGCGGCGCGAGCTTCGCCTTGGGAAAGGTCTGCGCGAGATAGGCCAGCATCGCCGGCGTCTCGGTCAGGACGCCACGATCGGTCACCAGCGCGGGCACGCGGCCTTTCGGGTTGATCGCGAGATACTCCGCGCTGTTCTGCTGGTTGGTCTTGAAGCTCAGCCGCTCGGCCGCGTAGTCGGCGCCGGCTTCTTCCAGGGTGATGTAGGTGGCGAGCGCACAGGTGCCGGTGGCGTAGTAGAGCTTGAGCATGTCGGACCTCATGGGAAAGCCGGAAGTTAACGGCTGCCGGCCCCGAGGTCCATAGCACGGCGTTCTCAGTGCCCTTGCTCTTCGCAGTTGCCCACCGGCGCCCGGCTGTGCCAAGACGCCTCTAGTTGGAGGGGCTTTCCCATGACCGTACTCATCGCCGGTGGCGGCATCGGCGGCCTGACGCTTGCGCTCAGCCTGCACGGAATCGGCATTCCCGTGAAAGTGTTCGAGAGCGTCGCCGAGCTGCGGCCGCTCGGTGTCGGCATCAACGTGCTGCCGCACGCGGTGCGCGAGCTGATCGAGCTCGGGCTGATGGACAAGCTCGATGCCGCCGGCGTGCGCACCCGTGAGCTGGCCTACTTCTCCAAGCACGGCAAGCCGATCTGGAGCGAGCCGCGCGGGCTCGAGGCCGGCTACAAATGGCCGCAGTTTTCCATCCATCGCGGCACGCTCCAGCAATTGCTGCTCGACACCGCCATCGAGCGCCTCGGCCGTGACAACATCCTCACCAGCCATCATCTGACCGGCTGGAGCGAAACCGCTGACGGCGTGCGCGCCGATTTCATCGACAAGGCCACCGGCAAGGCCGCGGGGACTTACGACGGCAAGATCCTGATCGCCGCCGACGGCATCCATTCCGCCGCGCGAGAAAAACTCTATCCCGACGAAGGCCCGCCGATCTGGAACGGCCGCATCCTCTGGCGCGGCGTCACGCCTGCAAAAGCCTTCCTCAGCGGCCGCACCATGATCATGGCCGGCCACGAGATCCTGAAATTCGTCTGCTATCCGATCTCGAAGGAACCGGACGCCGCGGGCAACCATCTGATCAACTGGGTTGCCGAGCGCCACATGCCGCCGACCTATCAATGGCGGCGCGAGGACTATAACCGCACCGCCCGGCTGGAGGAGTTTCTGCCCTGGTTCGAGAGCTGGCAATTCGACTGGCTCGACGTGCCCGGCCTGATCAAGAACTGCCCGCATGCCTACGAATATCCGCTGGTCGACCGCGATCCGGTGTCACAATGGACTTTCGGCCGCGCCACGCTGATGGGCGACGCCGCACATCCGATGTACCCGATCGGGTCCAACGGCGCCTCGCAGGCGATCCTCGATGCCCGCACCATCACCCGCGAGATCCTGGCGCACGGCCCGACACAGGCGGCCCTGCTCGCCTATGAGGCCGAGCGGCGGCCCGCAACCACCAGCCTCGTCCTGCTCAACCGCAAGAACGGCCCCGAGCAGGTGATGCAGCTCGTCGAAGAGCGCGCGCCGGATGGCTACAAGGTCGTCACTGACGTGCTGTCGCAACAGGAGCTGGAGGATGTTGCCGCCAACTACAAGCGCGTCGCCGGCTTCCAGGTGGAAGCGCTGAACGCGAAGCCGCCGATCGTGAGCGCGGGTGCGCGCGCGACGAAATGAGTATTCGCACGAAGCGAGACGCGCGTTGATGCGCCCTCGCCCCTTGTGGGAGAGGGCAGCGATGCCGGTAGACGCGGACTCACTCAGGTGAGGGGTCTGTCTCCGCGAGCGCATCTCTGACAACTTGACCTCGCCGAGAGATACCCCTCATCCGGCGCTTCGCGCCAGCTTCTCCCGCAAGGGGAGAAGGGGTAGCGCCTACGCGGCTAGACTATTTGCCCACCACCCTCGCCGCTTCGAGCAGCCGCTCGCTCGCGCTTGCCGTCGCCAGCAGCGTGCCGTCCTCTGCCGTCAACCTCGCCCCGACAAACGCAATCGTCCTGCCGAGCTGCGTCACCTTGGCTTCACCGATGATCGGTCCGGGCTTCGCGGGCGCCAGGAAATTCACGGTCATGCTGATGGTGGTGGTGTAGAGCCGGCCCTCGCTCATCACCAGCACGGCGGGGCCCATCGTGTCGTCGAGCATGGCCGAGAGCATGCCGCCCTGGATGAAGCCGGCTGGATTGCAGAACTCCGGCTTGCCGTCGAAGGCGAGCTTGATCCAGCCTTCCCCGGGACGGGCATCGAGCAGACGCCACCCCAATAGCTCGGCACAAGGCGGCCTGGGAAAGTTGTCGAGCGCGGTCTTGATCATGCGAGCCTCCGTTGCAGACCACAGCTAACGCAGGCCTGCTGCCAGCATGTTGTCAGCAGGATGGGCTGCTAGGGGTCCAATCCATGCGCAATCACCTTACGCATGACGTTGGGCAATGCTTCGTCCGCGAGAATGGCGATGGGCACCCAGCGCATGCCGGCGGGTGCCCGCGTCCGCGCTTCGGCCCTCGCCGTGTAGACCACCAGTTCCAGCGGGAAATGCGTGAAGACGTGGGTGACCACGCCGACCTTGCGTTGCCAGCGCGACAGCCCCTTCAGCTCGGGCGCCTGCTGTTTTGCCTTGGCATCGTCCTGCTCGGCCAGCCAATCCGATCCCGGTACCTCGGTCATGCCGCCGAGCAGACCCTTTTCGGGACGGCTGCGGACGAGAAGCTCGTCGCCGCGCGTGACAACGAAAGCGGCGCCGCGCCGTAGCGCGCCGCTCTTCTTCGGCGCCTTGCGCGGAAACGTATCCTGCGTTCCCAGCGTGCGCGCCGTGCAGTCCTCGTTGAGTGGGCATAGCGAGCAGGCTGGCTTTTTCGGCGTGCAGATCGAGGCACCCAGATCCATCAGCGCCTGCGCGCTATCACCGGCGCGGGAGTCGGCGAGCAGCGTCGCAGCCAAGTGCTGGATCCGCGGTTTGGCCTGCGGAAGTTCTTCTTCAACAGCAAAGAGCCGCGAGACCACGCGCTCGATATTGCCGTCGACCGGCATGGTGCGGCGGTCGAAAGCGATCGCCGCGATCGCTGCCGCCGTATAGGGCCCGATGCCCGGCAACGCGCGCAGACCCACTTCGGTATCGGGAAAGGTGCCGCCATGCTCGCGCATCACCGCGACCGCGCAGGCATGGAGATTACGGGCGCGAGAATAATAGCCGAGCCCGGCCCACATCCGCAGCACGTCGTCCTGCGAGGCCCGTCCGAGCGCGGTGACATCAGGCCAGCGCGCGACGAATTTTTCGAAATAGGGCCCGACCGCCTTCACCGTGGTCTGCTGCAGCATGATCTCGGACAGCCAGACGCGGTAAGGGTCAGATGCCTCGCCGGGCGCAGCGCGCCAGGGTAAGCGGCGGCGGTGGCGGTCGTACCAATCGAGCAGCGCGAGCGGGCGCGACGAGGTCTGCGGCGGAACTGGTTCCGATTTCGCCCTGAGGGCGGATTTGGGGCTCATGTTCGCACTGTAACGGCAATGCACCGATCTCTCCACGTCGTGCCCACGCTGGTCGCGGGCGTCCACGTTTTTCTTCGCGGCGAAGAGCCTGTGGCAGACGCGCCGGAGTGCTATAAGGTCCCATGTCCAAGCTTCGCCCCATCAAACCCGGTCCTATCAGCGCCAAGCCGCTGTCGCTCCTGCTCAACGACGTCTTCGCCGAGGCCTATGCCAAGCAGGGTTTTGCCGCGCGCGAGCTGGTGACGCGGTGGGCGCAGATTGCCGGACCGGAGATCGCGGCCCATGCCGAGCCGCTCAAGATGCAATGGCCGCGGCCGGTCGAGGGTCAGCCGCAGGAGCCGGCCACGCTGGTGCTGCGGGTCGAGGGGCCGATGGCGCTGGAGATCCAGCACTCCGCCGATGTGATCCTGCAGCGGGTCAACCGCTTCTTCGGCTGGAGCGCGGTCGGCAAGCTGGCCTTCCGCCAGGCTCCACTGTCGCGCGCCCGGCGGCCAACCCGGCCCGCCCCGCCGGACGCCAAATCGGTGGCCGAGGTGGCTGAGCGCCTGGGCGACATCGAAGATGAACAATTGAAGTCGGCGCTGGCGCGCCTGGGGGCCGCTATCAAGCGAAATTGAGCCTTATTCGGCGGCCAAACTGGACCTGTCCTTGCCGCTCGCCATTGCCTCAAACAACGTTTCAAGCTAGCGACAGGCCGTCTGAATGGGAATTTCGGGCGAGACCACGCCAATCCGGGAGCCGACCTTGATCATCACCCGCCGCGCCTTCACCTCGATGCTGTCGCTGACCGGGCTTGCCGCGCTCGCCGGGTTCTCGCCGCTGCGGTTCATCTCGGAAGCTATCGCGCAGGCCGCTGGCGACGTCGCCAAGCCGGTGTCACTGCCCGACATGGCGCTGGGCCCGAAGGACGCCGCGGTCACCATCACCGAATACGCCTCGATGACCTGCCCGCATTGCGCGGCTTTCAATGAGCAGGTGTTTCCCAAGATCAAGTCGGAATACATCGACGCCGGCAAGGTCCGTTACATCTTCCGCGAGTTCCCGCTCGACATCAAAGCCGCCGCGGGCTCGATGCTGTCACGCTGCATCGCCAATGGCGACGCACCGAAATACTTTGCGGTCACTGACATGCTGTTCCGCCAGCAGAACGACTGGGTGGCGAAGAACACCACGGAGACCCTGACGCGGATCGGCAAGCAAGCCGGCCTCACCCAGCAGCAGGTCGAGGCCTGTCTGAAGGACCAGGCGCTGCTCGACAAGATCGCCGCCGACCAGAAATATGCCAGCGACGTTCTGAAGGTCGATTCGACGCCGACGTTCTTCATCAACGGCGAGAAGATCAAGGGCGAGACCTCGTTCGAGGAATTCGCCAAGAAGATCAATCCGCTGCTGAAGAGCTGATTCGCACGGCACAATCCCTGATTCGCATCTCGATAGCCGTATCTTTCCCGGCATAAATCCCTTGGGAAAAGCGGCTTTCGCCGGTTGCCCTCGCAGCGCACCGCGGCCATTGTCCAGCCGCATGAGGCGCCTCGCGCGACTCGCCCGGATAGCGACATTGCCTTCCATGGTATTGTCCCGGCAGGGGGATTCGCGCCTGCCAACAGAGATGCGTGCTTATGAAAATCACCCGCCTGCGCCTTCACGGCTTCAAGTCCTTTGTTGAGGCCACCGACTTCGTCATCGAGCCCGGCCTGACCGGCGTGGTCGGCCCCAACGGCTGCGGCAAGTCGAATCTCGTCGAGGCGCTGCGCTGGGCGATGGGCGAGACCTCCTACAAGTCGTTGCGCGCCGCCGACATGGACGCGGTGATCTTCGCCGGCTCCGGCAATCGTCCCGCGCGCAACCACGCCGAAGTGACGATGACGATCGACAATTCCGATCGCACCGCGCCGGCGGCGATGAACGACAGCCAGCTTCTGGAAATTTCCCGCCGTATCGAGCGCGAGGCAGGTTCGGTCTACCGCATCAACGGCCGCGACGTGCGCGCCCGCGACGTGCAGATTCTGTTCGCCGACGCCGCCACCGGCGCGCGCTCGCCAGCCCTGGTCCACCAGGGCAAGATCGGCGAGATCATTCAGGCCAAGCCCGAGCAACGCCGCCGCGTGCTGGAAGACGCCGCCGGCGTCGCCGGCCTGCACGCCCGCCGCCACGAAGCCGAGCTGCGGCTCAAGGCGGCCGAAACCAACCTCACCCGCGTCGAGGACGTGATCGGCCAGCTGGCGGGGCAAATGGAAGGCCTCAAGAAGCAGGCCCGCCAGGCCGTGCGCTATCGCGAAGTTGCGGCCAAGGTCCGCAAGGCCGAAGCAACCCTGTTCCACCTGCGCTGGATCGGCGCCCATGCCGACGTCAACGAATCCGGCCACACCCACGATCTCGCGGTCCGCGAGATGGCCGAGCGGACCCAGCACCAGGCCGAGGCCGCCCGCATCCAGGCGATCCGCGCCGCCGAAATGCCGGCGCTGCGCGATGCGGAAGCGCGCGCGGCAGCCGGGCTGCAGCGCCTCACCAACGCCCGCGAGCTGCTCGATCGCGAGGAAGAGCGCGCCAAGGAGCGCGTCGCGGAGCTCGAGCGGCGCCTCGCACAGTTCGAAGGCGATATCTCGCGTGCCCAGCAGCAGACCATGGACGCCGACGTCGCGCTGCAGCGCCTCGACGCCGAAGATGCCGAGCTGAAGGAAGAGATCAAGTCGCGCGTCGAGAAGCGCTCCGGCGTCGACGAGCGTGTCGCCGAAGCCGAGGCGGTGTTGACCGAAACCGAGCAGCAGTTCGCCGAGCTCACCACCGCGCTCGCCGACCTCACCGCCAAGCGCAATCAGCTCGAAGCCAACGTTCGCACCCACCGCGACAAGCTCGCCCGGCTCGATCAGGAGATTTCGAACGTCGCGGCGGAAGAGCAGAAGCTCACCGAGGCGACCGGCGGCTTCGGCGATCTCGACGAGCTGACCGCGACCGTCGAGAACGCCGAGCAGACGCTGGCGGCCTCGGAAGCCGCGGCTCAGGCCAGCGAAGCCGCGCATGTCGCCGCGCGGCAGACGCTGGAATCCTCGCGCTCGCCGCTCGTCGAAGCCGACAAGCGCGTGCAGCGGCTCGATACCGAGGCGCGCACGATCTCCAAGATCCTCAACGGCGAGACCAAGAATCTGTGGCCGCCGATCATCGACGGCATCACCGTCGACAAGGGATTCGAAAAGGCGATCGGCGCAGCCCTCGGCGACGATCTCGACGCCCCGGTCGATCCGTCCGCGCCGATGCGCTGGACCAATGCCGGCGTCACCGACGGCGATCCGGAACTGCCCGAAGGCGTCGTGCCGCTCGCCAGCCACGTGCAAGCCCCGGCCGAGCTGACCCGCCGCCTGGCGCAGATCGGCGTGGTGCCGCGCGAGCGCGGCGCCGAACTGGTCTCGCAGCTCAAGACCGGCCAGCGGCTGGTCTCGCCCGAAGGCGACGTCTGGCGCTGGGATGGCTTTGTCGCAGCCGCCCACGCGCCGACCGGCGCAGCACGGCGGCTCGCCGAGCGCGCCCGCCTCATCGACGTCGAGAACGAACTGGAGCAGGCCCGCATCGACGCGCAGATCAAGCGTCAGGCGCTGGAGAACGCCGAGGCCGAGCTGCAGATGGCCGCCAGCACCGAAGGTGCGAGCCGCGAAGCCTGGCGCGCCGCACAGCGCGAGCTCAACGTCGCGCGCGAGCGCCATGCCACGGTCGAGCGCGAGATCAGCCGCCACGCCGCGCGCAAGGCGACGCTGTCGGAAGCGCACAGCCGTCTGGCCGCCGACCGTGCCGAGGCCGAAGCCGCCTACGAATACGCCGAAGCCGGGATCTCCGAGCTGCCGTCGAGCGAGGACACCGAAACCCGTCTCGCCGCCGTCCGCAGCGACATCGAAGGCCATCGCCGCATGGCCGCCCAGGTCCGCGCCGAGGCACAGGCGTTGGCGCGCGAAGCCGAGCTGGCCGACCGCCGCGTGCAGGCGATCCTCGCCGAACGCACCGAGTGGCAGAACCGAAAGGAGAGCGCGACCTCCCACATCGACACCATCCAGGCGCGCATCGCCGAAGTCTCGATCGAGCGCAGCGATCTCGAGAACGCGCCGGCCGTGTTCGCGGAGAAGCGTAGCGCGCTGATCACCGAGATCGAATATGCCGAAAACGACCGCCGCATGGCCGCCGATGCGCTCGCCAGCGCGGAAACCGCGATGGCCGAAACCGATCGCGTCGCGAAGCTGACGCTCGAGGCACTCTCAAGCTCCCGCGAGGCCACCGCCCGCGCCGAGGAGCGCATGGAAGGTGCGCGTCGCCGGCTCGAGGACATCGAGCGCGAAATCCGCGACATGCTGGAAGTCGAACCGCAGGCCGTTGCCGGCCTCGCCGAGATCGAACCCGGCACGGAGTTGCCGCCGCTGCACGACATCGAGGAAGACCTCGAAAAAATGCGCCGCGATCGCGAGCGCCTGGGTGCGGTCAATTTGCGCGCCGAGGAAGAGCTGCGCGAGGTCGAGACCCAGCACAACGGTCTGGTCACCGAGCGCGACGATCTCGTCGAGGCCATCAAGCGGCTGCGCCAGGGTATCCAGAGCCTCAACAAGGAGGCGCGCGAGCGGCTGCTGACGTCGTTCGAGGTCGTCAACAACCACTTCAAGCGCCTGTTCGTCGAGCTGTTCGGTGGCGGCGAAGCCGCGCTGCATTTGATCGAGAGCGATGATCCTCTCGAAGCGGGCCTCGAAATCATCGCCAAGCCGCCGGGCAAGAAGCCACAGACGCTGTCGCTGCTCTCCGGCGGTGAGCAGGCGCTGACCGCGATGGCGCTGATCTTCGCGGTGTTCCTCACCAACCCTTCGCCGATCTGCGTGCTGGACGAAGTCGACGCGCCGCTCGACGACCACAACGTCGAGCGCTATTGCAACCTGTTGCACGAGATGACCGCCTCGACCGACACGCGCTTCATCATCATCACGCACAACCCGATCACGATGGCGCGGATGAACCGCCTGTTCGGCGTCACCATGGCCGAACGCGGCGTCTCGCAGCTGGTGTCGGTGAACCTGCAAGAGGCGGTGGACATTCTCGACCAGAACGTGGCGTGATTTTTTGGCCGTCATTCCGGGGCGATGCGCAGCATCGAACCCGGAATCTCGCGCCACCATTTCAAGATTCCGGATTCGCGCTACGCGCGCCCCGGAATGACGGCGAATTAAGATGATCTCGCCCACGCTTCCCGCTGAGCTAAAGGCCGCCCTCGACGGCAAGCTCCAGGGGTTCTCGCGCACCGACGCAGCGCAGCGATCGCAGAGAATCTCGACCACCTACCGCACAGGCGGCGGCTCCGGCACGATCAAGTCGGATGCCGACGCGCTCGCCTATGCGCTCGCGCGCATGCCGGCGACCTACGCGGCGGTGGCGGCCAGTCTGAATGCGCTGACCGAGATCGTAACTGACCTCGCTCCGGAAACGCTGCTCGACGTCGGCGCAGGTCCGGGCACCGCGAGCTGGGCCGCTGCGGAGGCGTTCTCCTCGCTGCAGGATTTCACCCTGCTCGACGCCAACGCCACGCTGAGCCGTCTCGCGCTCGAACTGGCGCGCGACAGCACGCGTCTGGCGGACTGCCGCTATCTGCCGGGCGATGCCGGCGCGAACCTCGCCGAGTTCTCGCAAGCCGATCTCGTCGTCGCGAGTTATGTCATTGGCGAGCTCAGTGAGGGCGATCAACGCAATCTCGCGGAAGCGATGTGGGCGAAAGCGCGCCACGCGCTGGTCGTGATCGAGCCCGGCACGCCCGCCGGCTACGCCCGCATCCTCGCTTTGCGCCAGCAACTGATCGCGGCGGGCGCCTATGTCGCCGCACCCTGCCCGCACGAAAAGCCGTGTCCGCTGACGGCGCCCGACTGGTGCCATTTCTCACAGCGCCTGCCGCGCTCGCAGGCTCACCGCCAGATCAAGGGCGCCGAGGTGCCGTTCGAGGACGAGCGGTTCATCTATGTGGCGCTGACCCGCACGCCGCCCGCAGCCCGCGCCGCGCGCGTGCTGGCGCCGCCGGATGTCGGCAAGGCCGAGATCGCTGCAAAGCTCTGCACGGAGGACGGTGTCGAACTCGCCAAGGTCCCCCGGCGGGACAAGGCCGCCTATGCGGACGCAAGGCGGTGGCGCTGGGGTGATGCCGCCATGTCCGAAAGTTAACCTCCTCCGGCTCTTTCACCTTGAACTCGGATGGTCCCTCATCCGACCAAATCCTACCTTCCCTCTGCGCCGGGGCTCTCGCTCCGCGCCAATTTGGTCTACCCTAGCGCTCGCCTTCTTCCCCCTTCAGGAGTTCTCCATGTCGACCGGCTGGATCGTCCTCGGCGTTATCGTCGTCCTCGTGTTCCTTTGCCTTCGCCGCCTACAACCGGCTGGTGGCGCTGGGCCAGCGCGTCGGCCAGGCCTTTGCCGACATCGACGTGCAGCTCAAGCAGCGTCACGATCTGATCCCGAACCTGGTCGAGACGGTGAAGGGCTATGCCTCGCATGAGCGCGGCACGCTCGACGACGTCATCAAGGCGCGCAATTCGGCGATGTCGGCGCAGGGACCGGCGCAGGTGTCCGCGGCCGAGAACCAGCTCTCGGGCGCGCTCGGCCGGCTGATCGCGCTGTCGGAGGCCTATCCCGACCTCAAGGCCAACGCCAATTTCCAGCAGCTCGCCAGCGAGCTGTCCGACCTCGAGAACAAGATCGCGGCCAGCCGCCGCTTCTTCAACAGCGCGGTCCAGGAATACAACACCGGCATCCAGCAGATGCCCGCCGCTCTGTTCGCCGGCATGTTCGGCTTCACCAAAAAGGACTTCTTCGATCTTGGTGCCAGCCGCTCCGAGGTCGAAGCCACGCCGCAGGTGAAGTTCTGATTGCCTGACATGTCCATCGTTTTTCTTCGTCATTCCGGGGCGTCGCAAGGCGACGAACCATGGTGCGCGCTTGCGCACCAGGGAATCTCGAGGTTCCGGGTTCACGCCTTCGGCGCGCCCCGGAACGACGGACATTGAGGAAGGCGCGTCATGGCCGCGTATGGTCTCTACACGCACATCGCCTCGAACAAGTTTCGTTCGATGCTGCTGCTCGCCGGCCTGTTCGCGCTGGTCTATGTGCTGGTCTATGCCGGCGCGCTGATCGCTGAAGTCGTCATCAATGGCGACGAGACCGTCGTCTATTATCTGAGCCGTGCCTTCTATGACCTGAAAGTGGCCGCTCCGGTTGCGACCGTCGTGGCAGCGGCCTGGATCGTGATCGCCTATTTCTTCCACCAGTCGATGATCGATGCGGTGACCGGCGGCCACGACGTCACCCGGCAGGAAGAGCCGCGGCTCTATAATCTGCTCGAAAATCTCTGCATCTCGCGCGGCATCACGATGCCGAAGCTGAAGATCATGGAGAGCCCGGCGCTGAACGCGTTCGCGACCGGCCTCAACCCGCGGCAATATTCGATCACCGTCACCACCGGTCTCCTCAATGCGTTGGACGACAAGGAGATCGAGGCGGTGCTGGGTCACGAGCTGACCCATATCAAGAACGGCGACGTGCAGCTCATGGTGGTCGCCGTCATCATCGCGGGCGTGGTCGGGTTCTTCGGCGAATTGTTCTTCCGCCTGTTCACGAATTTCAGCTGGAGCTCCGGCTCCGGCGGCTCGTGGTCGTCGGGCTCCTCCTCGTCCTCACGATCGTCCTCGTCGTCGAGCGACAGCAAGAGTTCGGGCGGCGGCGCGGTGATCGTGATCATCATCGCGGTCGTGCTGATCGTGGTGGCCTGGCTGTTGTCGCAGGTGGTGAAGCTCGCGCTATCGCGCTCGCGGGAATATCTCGCGGACGCGGGCTCCGTTGAGCTGACGAAAAACCCGGACGCCATGATCTCGGCCCTGCGCAAGATCGAGAACCGCGGCGAGCTGCCGGGCGCAACCTCGGCGGTGATGGAGCTCTGCGTCGACAATCCGCGCGAGGGCTTCGCCGATTTATTCGCGACCCACCCCTCGGTGCAGTCCCGGGTGGACGCGCTGGTCAAGTTCGCCGGCGGCCGTGATCCTGGCCCGCTGCCGCCTCCCGCCTACGAGGCCGAGGAGCCAGACACGCAAGCCGACCGCCAGAACACCCCACCGCCGCTGCGCCAGGGTCCCTGGAACGACGCAGGCGGCACGGCCAGTCCGCCGCCCGTGCCCGCACCCGGAACCGCCAGCAGCAACCCAATAGGCAATCGGGTAAGCAATCCCTTGGGAAATCCTATGGGTCCTTGGGGCCGCCATTGAGCGCGATTTGACGCCATGCGCGGAAGGATTGATCGCGATTGGGAAAAACCTCGGGAATTGCCGTAACTGGGGCCTGCGGAATTGAATTCTCCCTTGTTTCTGCCATGTTCGCGCCCAACAGCAGACTTGGGACATCTTTGCGACATCGATTTGGGGCCCGTCCGATTGCGACCTCGCGATCGGGGGCGCGCGTTAGGGGACAGCAATGGCAAAGCCGGCAGTGGTTGTGGTGGGCGCGGACAAGGGCGGGGTCGGCAAGACCACGGTATCGCGCACCCTGCTCGATTATTTTTCCGCCAACAACGTGCCGACGCGCGCCTTCGACACAGAGTCACCGCGCGGAACCCTGAAGCGCTTCCACCCCGACATCACCGAGATCGTCGACATGACGACGACGTCGGATCAGATGAAGATCTTCGATACGCTCAACGCCACGAGCCCGTCGGTCACCGTGATCGACGTCCGCGCCGGCCTGCTCTCGCCGGCGCTCGCCTCCTTGCGCGACATCGGTTTCCTCGATGCCGCCAAGGCCGGCCAGATCACCTTTGCCGTGTTCCACATCCTCGGACCCTCGATCGCCTCTCTGGACGAAATCGCCGAGACCGCGGGCTTCATGACCGGCGCCAAATACTTCCTGGTGAAGAACTTCATCAACGACACCCAGTTCTTCCAGTGGGACCAGGCGACCTATAATTCCTACTTCCACCGCATCAAGGATGCGACCGAGCTAACCATCCCCAAGCTCAACGAAATGGCCTATGAGCAGGTCGAGGTGTCTTCCGTTCCGTTCCTGAAATTCGTCGCCAACAAGGGTATCAACGACGAGGCCGCGAACTATTCGTTCGTGCTGCGCGGCTATGTCCGGCATTGGCTGGCGAACGTCTGGAGCGAATTCGACCGGATCCGGCTGACCGATATTGTCGGCTCCAAGCCCACGACCCGCAACAGCGAAAAATAGTTGCGCAAGCCGGGCGGATACGGCTGGATTGGTCGCCGAGTTCGACTGATATAGCTATCGATGCCCGCGACGCCCCTCTACATCATTTGCTCGCCCCGCCCGCAGGTCGGCAAGACCCTGCTGGCGCGGCTTTTGAGCGAATTTTTGCTGCTCAAGAACGGCAACGTCGTGGCCTTCGACGTCAACCTGAAGGAGCCGTCGCTGCTCGACTATCTGCCAACGATCACGGAGACCGCCGACGTGATCGACACCTACGGCAAGATGCAGCTGATGGATCGCGTCATCGTCGATGACGGGGTTGCCAAGGTGATCGACCTCGGCTTCCACGCCTTTGACGAGTTCTTCAAGATGACCGAGGAGATCGGCCTGTTGAAAGAGGCGGCGCGCCGCCACGTCGCGCCGATGATCCTGTTCGTCGCCGACACCGACCGCGTCTCGGCCCGCGCCCACGAGATGCTGCGCGAACAGATCCCGCGGATTAACCTGATCACGGTGGACAACGAGCACATCATACGCGGCGAGCTGCCGGCGGCGATGGCTGCCGGACGGGTATTCCGCCTGCCTGCGCTGCCCGGCTTTCTCAAGACCTATATCGGCCGGCTGAACTTCTCCTTCACCGGCTATCTGCGCCAGGAGAAGGATGCCTCGACCGAGCTGCACCAGTGGACCCGGCGGAACTATCTCGCCTTCCGCGAGCTGGAGCTCAGCCTGATCCTGCAACGGTCCTAGGCGATAATTTACCCGGGCGATACTCCTCGGCGTCCTGGCTCAGTGCCCCTCGAATGTCATCAGCGTGCGCACCGGCACGTCCATCGCGCGCAGCTTGGCGGCGCCGCCGAGGTCCGGCAGGTCGATGATGAAGCAGGCGGCGACCACATTGGCGCCGATCTGACGCAGCAGCTTCACCGCGCCTTCCGCGGTGCCGCCGGTGGCGATGAGGTCGTCGACCAGGATCACGCGTTCGCCGGGCTGGATCGCGTCGACATGCATCTCCATCTCGTCGATGCCGTATTCGAGGGAGTAAGCGATCCGCACGGTGGTGTGCGGCAGCTTGCCTTTTTTCCGGATCGGCACGAAGCCGGCCGAAACCTGGTGCGCCACGGCGCCGCCTATGATGAAGCCGCGCGCTTCCATGCCGGCGACCTTGTCGATCTTGTTGCCAGCCCAGGGATTGACGAGTTCGTCGACCGCGCGGCGGAACGCACGCGCATCCGCGAGCAGCGTGGTGATGTCGCGGAACAAGATCCCGGGTTTCGGGTAGTCCGGGATGGTGCGGACGCTCGCCTTCAGATCGTGGTCAAAAGTCATGGTGCCTCTCAATCAGCGCGCGCATCCAGGCGGAACGCGTTCTCGACAATTCGTAAGCCCACCTCGCCGCTCAGCGACATCAGCGATTCCGGATGGAATTGCACGCCGGCGACCGGCAGGGTCTTGTGCTCGAGCGCCATGGCGACGCCGTCCTCGGTGCTGGCGGTGACGGATAGCACCTCCGGCATGCTGTCACGCTCGACATAAAGCGAGTGATAGCGGCCGATCACGATCTCGTTCGGCAGATTGCGCATCAGCCGCCCGCCGCGCACCTGCACCCGCGAGGGCCGGCCGTGGGCGGGATGCGTGAGCTGCCCGAGCTCGCCGCCGAAATACTCGCCGATCGCCTGGACGCCGAGGCAGACCCCGAACACCGGCAGCTTGTTCTCCAGCGCTGCGTCGATGGTCTTCTTGATCCCGAAATCCTCAGGCCTGCCGGGGCCGGGCGACAGCACGAGCAAATCCCACCGCTTCTGCTTGAGCATGTCCAGCGCATGCACATGGCGGACCACGGTGACGTCGGCGCCGACCTGGCGGAAGTAATCGGCCAGCATATGCACAAAGCTGTCGTCATGGTCGATCAGCAGTACCCGCTTGCCGCTTCCGGTGGCATCGGGCGCGAAGGCCGACAGCGGCTTCGGCGGATCGCCGCGCAGCGCCTGGAACAGGGCCGCGGCCTTGACCTGGCATTCGCGGTCCTCGGCGGCGGGATCGGAGTCGAACAAACAGGTGGCACCGACACGCACTTCCGCGAGGCCTTCCTTCATCCGGATGGTGCGGATGGTGAGGCCGGTGTTGATGCTGCCGTCGAAATTCACCGCCCCGATCGCGCCGGCATACCAGCGGCGCGGCGAGCGCTCGTGATCCTCGACGAACTGCATCGCCCAGAGCTTTGGCGCGCCGGTGACGGTGACGGCCCAGGCATGGGTGAGGAACGCATCGAGCGCATCGAAGCCGGGACGCAGCATGCCTTCGACATGGTCGACCGTGTGGAAGAGTTTTGAATAGGTCTCGATCTGCCGGCGTGCCAGCACCTTGATCGTGCCGGGGACGCAGACGCGCGCCTTGTCGTTGCGGTCGACGTCGGTGCACATGTTGAGCTCGAACTCGTCCTTCTCGGAGTTCAGGAGCTGGCGGATCTGCTCGGCATCGCCGATCGCATCGGTACCGCGCGCGATCGTCCCCGAGATCGGGCAGGTCTCGACCCGGCGTCCGTCCGAGCGCACGAACATTTCCGGTGAGGCCGAGACGAGAAATTCGCCCTCGCCGAGATTCATCAGCGCGCCGTAAGGCGACGGGTTGATGACGCAGAGCCGCTGGAACACTTCTGCCGGCGAGCGGTCGCAGGGCTCGGCAAAGAGTTGCCCCGGCACCGCCTCGAACAGATCGCCACGCGCAAAGGCAGC
Organism: Bradyrhizobium sp. MI1.10; assembly: GCF_055811035.1. NCBI lineage: Bacteria > Pseudomonadati > Pseudomonadota > Alphaproteobacteria > Hyphomicrobiales > Nitrobacteraceae > Bradyrhizobium > Bradyrhizobium sp. MI1.10. The sequence continues at coordinate 153,812 of NZ_JBVVPN010000008.1, read as the reverse complement.
GCGCGCGGTCTCGACCGTAGCCTGATATTCGCCGGGCGCGTGATCGGCAAAACCCTGGCGCGGTGTCTTGAGGTAGGGGCTCTCGGCGGTCTCGTGGGGCAGGCCCGCGGTGGACTTGCCCTTCCACGCGAAATCGTAAGTGAGCACGACGCCGCGGCCGGTGGCGCGGTCATAGGCGAGCAGCCGGTCGGGGACGTAGAGCACGATGTCGCGTTGGTCGGCCTCGCGTGCGCGCTTCTGCACGAGGTCCTCGATCTGGAACACGAGGTCGTAAGCAAAGGCGCCGAACAGACCCAGCACCCCGTCGTCATTGGCGGAGAAAGCGGCGACGAGATCGCGCACCAGCGACATCACGCTGGCGCGCCGCGTGCGCTGGTCTTCGTCGATCGGGGCTTCGCCGCGGATGATATGACCGGCAAGGCGCGTGGGCGTCGTCTCAGAGATCACGACGCAGGGTTCGCGCAAGACGTCGGCGAGGAAGGCGATCAGAACCTCCCCGCGCGCGTTCAGCGCTTCCAGCTTGAAATTGACACTGGTGGTCTCGAGCTTGAGCGGGGGATCGGAGAAGCCGAGGTCAAAGCTTTCGTAGCGGCCGGGCACGGTCGTACCCGAGGACAGCACCACGCCGCGGCGGCGGTCGAGCAGGTTGACGAGATCGTCGAGCCGGTTGGCGCCGCCGGAAAACTGTTCCGCCACGCGCGTGATCGCAAGCCCCGCGCGGGTCACATAGTCGCTTCGAGCCGGAAGGGCAAAGACGGTCCTGTTCATGGGATCCTCTTACGAAACTTGTCGAGGGAACGCCACACAGGACAAACGATCAGGCCGCCGCACTGCGTGGGCGACCTCAGACGATTTTGGGAGAATAAATCGCACCGGCCACCTCTCAGGAGGTGCGCCACCAAAGACGGGATGGGCGGACGGCGGTGCTCATGGGCGGATACTCACCATGGCGCGGGGACGGCGTCAAGGGTAGGCCCCTGCGCCGTAGCCCGGCAGTGATGTCAATCTCCACCGTCGTCCCGGCGAAGGCCGGGACCCATAGCCACAAAATTGAGTTTGGCGAAGACTCGCAGTGGCAGCTCGCCCCAACCACAAAGTGTTGTGGTTATGGGTCCCGGCCTTCGCCGGGACGACATCGAAATTGTAGCGCGATTGGCGCCCAACCTACCCCAGATGCTTGCGGAAAAACTCCGTCGCCCGGCCCCAGGCCAGCTCGGCGGCTTCGCGGTCGTGCACGGCCTGGCGCTGCTCGTTGACGAAGGCGTGCTCGGCGTCATAGCGGAACAGCTCCAGCGACTTGCCGGCGGCCTTCATGGCCTTTTCGAAGCCATTGACCAGTTCCGGCGTGCACCAATCGTCCTTGTTGGCGAAATGGGCCTGGAGCGGGATCTTGACGTCGGCGGGCTTGGCCGCCTGCTCTGGCGGGATGCCGTAGAACACCACGCCGGCGGCGAGCTCCGGCACATGCACCGCGCCGATGATGGTGACGGCGCCGCCGAGGCAGAAGCCGGTCAGGCCCACCTTGGCGCCATTGCGCGACAGATATTGCGTGGCGCCGCGCACCGTCTGCGTGGTGGCGTCCATGAAATCGAGCGAGTTCATCTCTTTGCCGGCCGCGTCCGTGTCGTGATACGGCACCACCTTGCCCCTGTAGAGATCGGGCGCGAGCGCATCGAACCCGGCCAGCGCGAAGCGGTCGCACAGGCCCTTGATCTGGTCCGACAGGCCCCACCATTCTTGGATGACCACCACGCCCGGCGCGTTGCCGCGCGCGGCATTGGCGAGATAGCCCGATGCGTCCTTGCCGTCCGGGCGCTTGAAGGTGATGGCGGTTCCCATGATGTCCTCCGACGAGTTTTTGGGGAGCGGTTGGCGGCATTTTGGCGTTTGAGCGGGCGATAGGCAATCGCGCCTGACAACACACTCTCGTGCCCAACAAAAAAGCCCCCTTGCGGGGGCCTCTTCATTCTCGCCTCGGGCCGCTCAGTGCGAGTCGGCCCAGACCTTCTTCTTGGTGAAGTACATCAGGCCGGCGAAGATGATCAGGAAGATGAACACCTGGAAACCGAGGCGCTTGCGCGCTTCCATGTGCGGTTCGGCGGTCCACATCAGGAACGTGGTGACGTCCTTAGCGTATTGCGCGACCGTGGTCGGCGAGCCGTCGTCATAGGTCACCTGGCCGTCGCTGAGCGGCTTCGGCATCTTGATGGCGTGGCCCGGGAAGTACTTGTTGTAGTAGGACCCCTCCGGGATCGTCACACCCTCGGGCGCCTTGTCCTCAAAGCCCTGGAGCACCGCCGAGACGTAGTCCGGGCCCTGCTCCTGATATTGGGTGAAGAAGTCGACGATGAACCCGGGGAAGCCGCGGCCGTAGGAGCGCGCCTTGGTGATCAGCGACAGATCCGGCGGCGCCGCGCCACCATTCGCCGCACGCGCGGCCTGCTCGTTCGGGAATGGCGAGGGGAAATAATCCGCCGGCCGGCCCGGGCGCTCGAACATATCGCCGGCGTCGTTCGGACCGTCCTTGACCTTGTAGTCGGAGGCGAAGGCTGCAGCCTGCGCGACCGAATAGCCGGGACCGCCGGCTTCCGCGAGGTTGCGGAAGGCGACGTAGGACAGGCCGTGGCAGTTGGCGCAGACTTCCTTGTAGACCTTCAAGCCGCGCTGCAATGCGCCGCGGTCGTACTTGCCGAACGGACCGGCGAACGACCATTTGTTGCCCGGCGGCTTGTCGCTGCCTTCGGAGGCACGCGCGCTATCGGCTGAGCCCGCAAACAACGCGCCCGCCAGCGCAAGCACGATCGCGCTCGACACCATCGGCGTCGACCTGCTCCCGGTTTTGGCCAGGACGGCGTCCGAGATCGAGTTCGGCACCGGCCGCGGCTTCTCGATCCGCGAGAGCAGCGGCAGCACGATCAGGAAGTAGGCGAAGTAGCAGAACGTCAGGACCCGGCCGGCGATCACATAGATGCCTTCCGGCGGCTGCGCGCCGAGATAGCCGAGCAGGATGCAGACCGCGACGAAGATCCAGAAGAACTGCTTGGCCAGCGGACGGTACTTCGACGATTTGGTCTTGGCAGCATCAAGCCAGGGCAGGAAGCACAGGATGATGATCGCCGAGAACATCCCGATCACGCCCGCGAGCTTGTTCGGGATCGAGCGCAGGATCGCGTAGAAGGGCAGGTAATACCATTCCGGCACGATGTGCGGTGGCGTCACGCCCGGGTTCGCCGGAATGTAATTGTCGGCGTCACCCAGATAGTTCGGCATGTAGAAGATGAACCAGGCGTAGAGCAGCATGAAGCAGGACACGCCAAACATGTCCTTGATGGTCGCATGCGGCGTGAACGGAACCGTGTCCTTCTCCGTCTTGGGCTCGACGCCATCAGGGTTGTTCTGGCCGGAGACATGCAGCGCCCAGACGTGGAGCACGACGACGCCCGCGATCAGGAACGGCAATAGATAGTGCAGCGAGAAGAAGCGGTTCAGCGTCGGGTTGCCGACCGAATAGCCGCCCCACAACAGCGTCACGATGCTCTCGCCGACATAGGGGATGGCCGAGAACAGATTGGTGATGACGGTGGCGCCCCAGAAGCTCATCTGGCCCCACGGCAGCACGTAGCCCATGAAGCCGGTCGCCATCATCAGCAGGTAGATGATGACGCCGAGGATCCAGAGCACCTCGCGCGGCTCCTTGTAGGAGCCGTAATAGAGGCCGCGCAGCATGTGGACATAGACGGCGACGAAGAACATCGAGGCGCCGACGGCATGCATGTTGCGCAGCAGCCAGCCGTAATTGACGTCACGGACGAGCAGCTCGACCGACTTGAAGGCGAGGTCGGCATGCGGCGTGTAGTGCATCGCCAGGATCACGCCGGTCAGGATCTGGATCCCCAGCATGAAGGAGAGGATGGCGCCGAAGGTCCACCAATAGTTCAGGTTGCGCGGGGTGGGATAGACCACGAAGGAGGAGTGCATGAGGCCGAGGATCGGCAGACGCCGCTCGATCCATTGCAGGGCCGGATTGCTCGGCTGGTAGTCGGATGGTCCGCTCATGATGCGATCCTGAGGAAATAGTACGACGAGACGGCGCGAAGCTTCGGACGAGGGCCCGAAGCTCAGCCGATCTGGATTTTGGTGTCGGAAACGAACTGGTACGGCGGCACCGGCAGGTTGGCGGGCGCGGGCCCCTGGCGGATACGGCCGGACGAATCGTACTGCGAACCATGGCAGGGGCAGAAGAACCCGTCGTAATTGCCTTCATGGGCGATCGGGATGCAGCCGAGATGGGTGCAGATGCCGATCACGACCAGCCACTGGTCATGGCCGGACTTGACCCGGGCCTCGTCGGACTGCGGATCGGGCAGGCTCGCCACGTTCACGGCGCGCGCCTCGTCGATCTGCTTCTTGGTGCGGTGGCTGATATAGATCGGCTTGCCGCGCCAGAACACCTTGATGTCCTGCCCCTCGGCGACCGGGCTGAGATCGACCTCGATCGGCGCACCGGCGGCGATGGTCGACGCATCAGGATTCATTTGGGAAATGAAGGGCCAGAGCGCGGCTGCGCCCCCTACTGCTGCAGCTGCCCCCGTTGCAACGAATAAGAAATCACGGCGTGTCGGATGGTCCGCCGAAGACGCTGTCGTCACGATTCCAACCCTTTCTTCTTATGCAGCCGGCGGAACCGCTCCGGGAGCCCCCAAGGTCCCCAGAACAGCCTGCCGGCGCCCGCGGCCCCCCGCGGCGGCAGAACTTCACGTGCCCCCACCAAAACAAGGCGAAAACAGCAGTCCAGAATCGTTCTATTGGCACCCTTGCCGGGCGAGCGCAAGCCCGCTATCGGCGCGGGAGCGTGCAATGCACGAATTCCGCGGCCAGCGATGTTTTATTGAGACATTTCCGGCCCGCACCGAACCGAGACAGCCCATGCACAGCCCATGCAGATAGCGCTTTTCCAACCCGACATCCCCCAGAACACCGGCACGATTCTCAGGCTCTGCGCCTGTCTGGGCGTGGCCGCCCACATCATCGAACCGGCGGGCTTCCCCGTCTCCGACCGGCATTTCCGCCGGGCGGGAATGGACTACCTCGATCAGGTCAGCATCGTCAGGCACGACTCCTGGTCGAAATTCGAGCAATGGCGCGCGGCGCAAGGCGCCCGCCTGCTGCTGTTCACCACCAAAGGCGCGACCGACTACCGCGATTTCCGTTACCAGACGGCGGACATCCTGCTATTCGGGCGCGAGAGCGCCGGCGTCACCGAGGCGGTGGTCGAGGCGGCGGACGCGCGGCTGGTGATCCCGATCGCTCCGGGGCTGCGGTCGCTCAATGTCGCCATGACCGCGGCGATGGCCGCAGGCGAAGCGCTGCGGCAGCTCCGGAACCCGCAAGGTTGATATGTTGAGGAGAGACGGTTGAGTTACGCGGTCAAGGAAATCTTCCTGACGCTGCAAGGCGAAGGCGCCCATGCCGGGCGCGCGTCCGTGTTTTGCCGTTTTGCCGGTTGCAACCTCTGGAGCGGGCGCGAGGCGGACCGCAGTGCGGCCATTTGCAAATTCTGCGACACCGATTTCGTCGGCACCGACGGCACGCTCGGCGGGCGCTATGGCTCGGCCGCGGAACTCGCAGACACCATCGCCGCGCAATGGGCAGCCTCCACCGATAACCGTTATGTGGTGCTCACCGGCGGCGAGCCGCTGCTCCAGGTCGATACGGCGCTGGTCGACGCGCTCCATGCCCGCGGCTTCGAGATCGGCGTCGAGACCAACGGCACGATCGCCCCGCCCGAGGGGCTTGACTGGATCTGCGTCAGCCCGAAGGGCGGCAGCGATCTGGTGATCCGGCGCGGCCACGAGCTGAAGCTGGTCTATCCGCAGCCGCTCGCCATGCCGGAGGCCTTCGCGGATCTCGCCTTCGAGCGCTTCTCGCTGCAGCCGATGGACGGGCCCGAAGTCGCCCAAAACACCGCGGGCGCAATCGACTATTGCCTCAATCATCCGCAATGGCGGCTCAGCGTGCAGACGCATAAATCGCTCGGTATCAGATAGGATTGGTTTTCGAACAGATGTGGGAATTGACGAAATCGTTTCGCTTCGAGGCGGCGCACTCATTGTCGGGAACGACATTCGGCGCTGATAGCGAAGAGATCCACGGCCACTCATTCCGCGCCGAGGTGACGTTGCGCGGCACGCCGGACCCTGCGACCGGCATGGTGGTCGATCTCGGCCTGGTCCAGCGCGCCATCGAGGATGTGCGCATGACGCTTGACCATAAGTACCTCAACAAGATCGAGGCGCTGGGCACACCGACGCTGGAAAACCTCTCGCGCTTCGTCTGGGAGCGGCTCCAGCACATCGGCAAGCTCACCCGCGTCAGCATCCACCGCGACAGTTGCAACGAGAGCTGCACCTATTACGGTCCGCAAGGGTGAAATTCGTAGGGTGGGCAAAGCGTAGCGTGCCCACCATTCAAGATAAACGGTGATCAATGGTGGGCACGGCGCAAGTGCGCCTTTGCCCACCCTACGAGCCGGTTCGTTGGGATTTGCATATGGACGTTTCTACGATCGAAGACCGCAAGACCCGCGCTCGCGCCTGGTTCGAATCCTTGCGCGACGACATCTGCGCGAGCTTCGAGCGGCTGGAGGACGATGCCCCGCAAAGCCTCTATTCGGGCGAGCCGGGCCGCTTCAAACGCACGCCGTGGCAGCGCACCGATCATACCGGCGCGGCCGGCGGCGGCGGCGTGATGTCGATGATGTCAGGCCGCCTGTTCGAGAAGGTCGGTGTGCATTGCTCGACCGTGCACGGCGAATTCGCGCCCGAGTTTCGCGCGCAGATTCCCGGTGCGGCGGACGACCCGAAATTCTGGGCCTCCGGCATCTCGCTGATTGCGCACCTGCGCAATCCGCACGTGCCGGCGGTGCACATGAACACGCGCTTCGTCGTCACGACGAAAGCTTGGTTCGGCGGCGGCGCCGATCTCACGCCGGTGCTCGACCGCCGCCGCACGCAGGACGATGCCGACAGCATCGCCTTCCACGCCGCAATGAAACAGGCCTGCACCCAGCCGAACGGCATCGCCGATTACGACAAGTACAAGAAGTGGTGCGACGAGTATTTCCACCTGCCGCACCGGAAAGAGGCGCGCGGCATCGGCGGCATCTTCTACGACTGGCACGACAGCGGCGACTGGGACGCCGACCTCGCCTTCACCCAGGATGTCGGCCGCGCCTTCCTGAAGATCTATCCCGACATCGTGCGGCGCAATTTCGCGACGAGCTGGACCGCGCAGGATCGCGAGGAGCAATTGATCCGGCGCGGCCGCTATGTCGAGTTCAACCTGCTCTACGACCGCGGCACCATTTTCGGGCTCAAGACCGGCGGCAATGTGGATTCGATCCTGTCGTCGCTGCCGCCGGAGGTGAAGTGGCCATGACGACGATGAAGCCCGCAATGAGGCCGCTGCCGCGCGCCATGCTGATCGACATGGACGACACCATCCTGTCGGCCTATGCGCGGCCCGAGATCGCCTGGAACACGATCACAGCGGAGTTCGCCGAGGAGCTGGCGCCGCTGCCGCCGCAACTGGTTGCAGCCACGGTGCTGGCCTTTGCGAAAAATTTTTGGGCCAATGCGGACGCTTCGTGGCGGATGAAGCTCGCCGAGGCCCGCCATCTCACGGTCAAGGGCGGTTTTGCCGCGCTCGCGGCCGCTGGTCACCGCGCCTTGCCGGACGACCTCGCCATTCGTCTCGCCGACCGCTTCACCACCTATCGCGAGGAGGAGATGTTCGTCTTCCCCGGCGCGCATGATGCGATCGACAAATTGAAGGCGCTCGGCATCAAGCTCGCGCTGGTGACCAACGGCGCCGCCGACACCCAGCGCGCCAAGGTCGAGCGGTTCGAGCTGGCGCATCGCTTTCACCACATCCAGATCGAGGGCGAACACGGCTTCGGCAAGCCCGAGGAGCGTGCCTATCTGCACGCGATGGACGCGCTTGGCGTCACCGCTGAGGATACCTGGATGATCGGCGACAATCTGGAATGGGAAGTCGTGACGCCGCAGCGTCTCGGCATCTACTCGATCTGGATCGACGTGCATGGCGACGGCCTGCCCGAAGGCTCGATCGTCAAGCCCGACCGCATCATCCGCTCGCTGACAGAACTGGTGCCGGGCTGACTGCAATCAGGGTGCGTAAACAAAAACATCGAAAACAACCCCATGCACAGTAGACGGCCGCAGCAAAATCAACGACTTGCGGAAAACGCGAACTGCGGATCCGACGAAATCGGTTGCTCCGTCGGGCAAAACAGGCGCATGGTGTCATGGTCGCGACGCACGGGACGGAAGAGCCCTTGCGCCATCCATCGAACAGGCGCCATTGCCTCTCGTGATGGGATCGCTCCGGCCTAAAGCTCTCTGATCGACGTTTCAGCAGCACGGCCGGCGGATGCGCGCTACCGCAACACATCCACTGACCGAGTAGCCCGTGATCGGCATGTCATGCCGGTTTGCTAGCTTCTCCGTCAATCAACCCGAAAGGACCATCCATGGAACTAAAAGCCGGCGATATCGTCATGCTGAAATCCGGCGGGCAGCCGCTCACAGTCGCTGACGTGAAGGGCGACGACGTGATCTGTCTCTGGATGGGCGCGGAAGGCGATCTGTTTCGCGAGACGCTGCCGCTCGCGGTCCTCGATCGACTGGAAGAGCTCGACGAAGACGAAGACGAGGACGACGAAGACGAGGAGTAAGCGCGGCTGAGGCCGCGTCCTGGTTTGATCGTAGCGCACAGCTCCGGCGCGCGTGATGTCCGCTTCTTCGCCAACAATGGCGCGGTAGCGGACATCGCTGCAGGGCGCAGAACGGCCACAATGGAGCGCATCTGCCTTAGCTCCGGTCACCACAGCCTAAAATGGCTAATCGCGCTACTACCTCCGTCCGGGAGGCGCTGACTCGACCGTTATAGCTGATACCCGGCCTCCGGATAGTGATCCAACACGCCCATCGTGACCGTCCGTCGGGGGTACGCCCTCAATGCCGAACCTTGTGGCGAGTTCTCTAACGCCAACCGGGGTTACGACGAGCGCTCGGCTATCCCTGACGTGCTCGACCCAATCGTGCTCGAGAGCGTGATCAAGAATGGCGGCGCCGACTGCCCCGGCCAGATGCGGCCGGCGCTCGCTCCAGTCGAGACAGGGGCGACAGAACACCCGGCGCTTAGAGGCGAGGCCAAGATCGACGCCCAACTCATTGAAGAATGACCGGCCGGCGTCGGTGAGTTGCCCGCCATCCTCGTCGAGCAAAATAAACGACTGTTGGACCAGCCGGTCGGCGATTGCGACGGCGATGCGGCCTGCCATGTGGTCATAGCACGTGCGCGCGTGCCGGAGCGTTTCTCCACCGCGCCAGAGATTGCGCTGCCGGGCAGGGCCGTCCTGCGCCACGACCATGAGACCTTCTAGCACGCGCGCGACGTGCGGAGAGGCCAGGCGGAAATATCGCCGTCGGCCCCGCTTTGCGAGCGCGAGCAATCCCGCGTCGCTGAGTTTCGCAAGATGGCCACTCGCTGTCTGCGGCGCCACGCCAGACACATAGGCGAGCTCCGAGGCGGTCAACGTTCGGCCATCCATCAGCGCGCTCAGCATGTTGGCGCGCGCCGGATCGCCGATGACCGCTGCGACTTGGGCGATTTTGGGTCCCGTGTCCATGCCCTTCTCGTACGCCGATAAGGACGCAGTGCCAAGCACGGATACTTCGGTCAAGACCGTAGTGTTTCCGCGAGACTGGATCGATCACGAAACATAGGTTGCCCGGACGCCAGTAGGCCCGGTGAAGAAATGCCGCGACGAGGAGAAAGATCATCCCGCGGCTCCGAGTATTCGGTTGGTATCGAATGACCATCGCGAAGTGGGCTGATCAGGGCCGTCAAATTCTCGCAGGCAACTGAGTGTGATCAATGCCAACAACTTCGTTCAATACAAGACAGCCGGAACTAGCCCACTCCGACAACACGTCATCCCGTTCGCCTCTCGCGACGGCGCTGGCACTTGCTGCCACGAGCCTCGGCCTTGGCGTGGTGCAGCTCGATATCACCATCGTCAATACTGCGCTGAGCAGCATCGGCACTTCGCTCGGCGGTAGCGTGGCCGAGCTGCAATGGGTGGTGACCGCCTATACCATCGCATTCGCGGCCTTCATTTTGACCTCCGGCGCGCTCGGTGACCGCGTCGGCGCCAAACGGATATTCATCGCGGGCTTTGCGATCTTCACGTTGGCTTCGCTCGCCTGCGCGCTGGCGCCGTCGGCGATATTCCTGATCGCCGCACGCTCCGTGCAGGGCCTGGCAGCAGCGATCCTGGTGCCGAACTCGCTCACGCTGCTCAATCATGCCTATACCGATCCGAAGGCGCGCGGCCGCGCGATCGGCTTCTGGGCCGCAGGTGCGAGCGTCGCACTGACTTCGGGGCCGTTTGTCGGCGGCGCGCTGATCGCGCTGGTCGGCTGGCGAGCGATCTTTCTCGTCAACCTGCCGATTGGCGCCGCCGGCCTCTGGCTTGCCTGGCGTTATGCCGAGGAGACGCCGCGGCTCGCGCAGCGCGAGATCGATCTGCCGGGACAGATCGCGGCGATTGCAACCCTCGGCACGCTGGCCGGCGCCCTGATCGAAGGCGGCGTGCTCGGCTGGAGTCATCCGCTCGTCATCATGGGCTTCGTGGCAGCGGCCGTGATCGGACTCCTGTTCGTATGGCGCGAGGCGCGCGCGCCACAACCGATGCTGCCACTCTCGCTGTTCCGCCACCGCGTGTTTGCGCTGACCGCTCTGGTCGGGCTCCTCTTCAACATCGCCTTCTACGGCCTGATCTTCGTGCTCAGTCTCTACTTCCAGAAAATCAATGGCTGGTCGCCGTTCGCAACGGGTCTCGCTTTCGTTCCCATGATGGGCATGGTGCTGCCCGCCAACCTCGTCGCCGCATCGGTCAGCGAGCGCCTCGGCGCGCCGCAAACAATTGCACTGGCTTGTGCGATGACTGCCGCGGGCTGCGTTGCGCTGCTGCCTATGGCCTCAGGCACCAGCTACGGGGCGATCGGCACTCAGCTTGTGATCCTCGGCGGCGGGCTCGGCTTGCTCGTGCCGTCCTTGACCTCGACGCTGCTCGGCAGTGTCGAGAAGTCGCGATCCGGCATCGCCGCGGGCGTTTTGAACGCAACGCGGCAGACCGGCAGCGTGCTTGGCGTTGCCCTATTCGGCTCGCTGGTCGGAGACAACAACGTGTTCATTGCGGGCGCACATACCTCGCTGCTCATTTCGGCCGCTGTGTTGCTCGCCGGTGCGGTCGCGATCTGGCTTGGCCGAGCAAAGGACTGACGGTGAAAGGGAGGGGCCGATCGACCTCGTATGGTGCCCGGATGTCGAAGACCGTGGGGTCCGACGGTTCGCAGCTTTCTGACGCAGTGAAGCGCGCGTTTGTCACACTGCAAATTTGGCGCGAACGGGTTCGGCAGCGCCGCGAATTGGCGCAATGGACTGACCACGACTTGCATGATGTCGGATTGTCCTGGTCTGACATCGCTCTGGAAATCAAAAAGTCCTTCTGGCGGGCTTGAATAGCACTCGGATAGAGCGGCCTCCTGCGCGACGAGGCCGGCCAAAGAAGGCGGACCTTTGTCCAACTAAATTCTTCCGCTTTTGGCCCATCGCGACATTTGCCGCGGTTGCGCAAAGGAAAATGGCGCCGGACCGTGGCCTCGAGATGGCCTGCCTCGATCTAGTGCCAGGCTTCGCAGCAACGATGTCCGCTCCTCTACCAATATCGGCATAAGAGCGGACATCGCTGGATGCTTCGAACGTCAATCCAACGGAACGTTCAAACTGGTACCCTTGGTGATGATGCCACCACGGTTGCCGATCTCAATCGAGCCATAGCGCTGTTTGAAACAATCGGGCAGCGGCCGGTCGCCTTCCGTGCTGAGCCAAAGGCGCAACAAATGACGCTTTTGGCCTGCAATGGGCCAATCGCGGAATCCGGTCCGATCGTGCAACAAGGCATGATTGTAAACGAACTGCATGTCGCCCGGCTGAAGCCGCATGCCGAAATGCAGCGCGGGATCATTTGCGAGCGCGTCAAAGAGATCGAGCGCCTCGACGTGAGCCGGCGTCAGTCTTGGCGCATCGGGAAAGCGTTGGGCACTATCGATATACTGGCGCTGATAGAACCCGGTCAGGAACCCCACATGCCAATTCAGCACCGGGATTTCAAGATATGGCTTTTCGTTCTCCGGCACCTCGCCTCGCCGGTCCGTCGCGATCGGATCAAACAAGAGAGCGGCAAGGTCGGGACGTCTGTCAAACATCTCGTTGTAGATTGTCGTCGTACTGACGAGGAGAGAATCCCCTCCCTCCATCGCCTCGCGAATGCATAACAATCCAAACACGTCGGCCGAATCCGTGTGGAATGTCTGCCGGTCCGACGTTTGATAAATTCGGGTGTTGGGATCCCTTGCATCGGCGCCGGTGTCACGGACGTGACCGAGAATGTGACCCGCTGCATTCTGAGACCGCGCCGATCCAAGGTGCGCGCCCACTCCGCAAAAGATCGTAGCGGCAAACTCCTGATTATATTTTGCCACCGGGAGGCCGCGCATGACTTCGAAGCCAAGGCCAGCCAGGAGCGTTGTCTTAAGCTCTTCCAGATGCCTGCCGAAGTGGGGAAGCGGAAAGCTTTCCTTCGTGATCTCGGCGATTTTTTTGTTTCTGCCAAGATATGTTTCAGCCGCGCCCTCGAGTTCCGCAATCTCGCCGGCCGTAAGCGATATCAACCATCGATCAGGATTGGCTTTCATCTCAGCGCCCAGCCAGGCAGACGGGATATCGACCTTCCCTGGAGGGCGATGAATCCCGCCGGGCACTGAGACCAAATTCATAGTGTTGGCTCCCGAAGAGATTGGACGTCAGACATGGGGGCGGAAGACGTGGGGGCGGACGATCGACGATATTGTGCCGACCACTTGTTTGCAACTTGGCTGAAGCGCCGCCGTGAGCTGAGCGCATTGTCGCCGTGACGAGATCCGTTCCAGGCAGTCGCGTGTTAGGTGAGCCGCTTCCGCCAAAATGATTACAACGCCGCCCCTCGTGCGACCGATCAAAGCCCGGGAAAAAATGGCATCAGCCGGAACGTTCACGAAGCTGGCTGAGTTAAAAGTCATGCGCGTCGCGCTGCGGTCATGGCCGCACCGCGCGGCCCGGATAAGGCTCTGGAAGAGGCGAAAGCTACTCTGCGGCGTGCTTCGCGGCACGGCCGCGCGAGGACCGCGATGTACACGACGGCGATATACGATGAGCTGAGGCAGATCGAGCGCGACGTCGTCGAAGGAGAACGCCGGCTCGCAGAGCAGGAGGCGCTGATCATTGAAATGAAGCGCCAGAACGAGGACACAGCCAAGGCGGAAGGCGAACTCGAACGGATGCGGATGGAGCAGCGACGTCGCGATCAGGATCGGCAACGTCTGCTCTCACGGCTGCAACCCTGAACAATTCCGCTCAATGAGGCTGATCCGGCGTCGTGTTCCTGAGACCTGTACTGCGGTGACAGTTGCCATTTTCGGTCAATGACGCTGCAGCGGTTCAAATCAGCAGATCATGATGCGCAGGGACAATGGCTTGATGCGCGCCGTTATTGCCGTGATCGTCCGCGTGTCCGTTCAGTGCATGAGGGACGAGCTTGGCGTTGAACCCGAGGCTCTCTTCCTGACTGGGCGGAACGTGCCCATCGAGCGGATCATTGAACTCTTTAACCTCAACTATCGCGACGAGAGGAGAAGGAGTTGGTCCGCTATCGAACCGGAACACCGGTCCTTGGTCTGCGCCGCCGATTTCGAACGCAGCCTTGGCCGGGTGTGCGTCGTCTGATGCGATTGCTGCAGATTGCGCAGCGTGCTGCGAGTTACCGTGGTCCACGGTGGCTGGTTCTGCCGTCTTCATGGTCCCCGCAGCATCCGAAGCCGAAGCGTGATGCTCGGCGCCATCGCCGGCGCCGTTGCCCGGTTTGCCCCCATCTTCTGTCAATCCCGTGCTTGCCGCCTTTGCAGATCCTGGCTCCGAAGCGTGTTGCGAGTTGCCGTGGTCCGCGCTGGCGGGCGTTGCGGCGGCCGGATCGATCTCTGCTCCGTCCGGCGGGCTTGCAGCGGCTGAGTGCCCGGATTTGCCGTGTTCCGCGCCGCTTGGTTCTGCCGTCGTCGCTGGTGGTTGCGCAGCGTCAGAAGCCGAAGCGTGATGCTCGGCACCACGGTCGGCCGCGTTGCCCGCTTTGGCCCCATCTTCAGTCGATTCCGTGGATGCCGCCTTTGCAGATCCTGGCTCCGAAGCGTGTTGCGAGTTGCCGCGGCCCGCGCTGGCGGGCGTTGCGGCGGCCGGATCGATCTCTGCTCCGTCCGGCGGGCTTGCAGCGGCTGAGTGCCCGGATTTGCCGTGTTCCGCGCCGCTTGGTTCTGCCGTCGTCGCTGGTGGTTGCGCAGCGTCAGAAGCCGAAGCGTGATGATGATCGCCGCCATGGCCGCCATCATTGCCCTGTTTGGAGCCAGCTTCAGTTGATTCGGTAGCTGCCGCCTTTGCAGACCCTGGCTCCGATGCGTGCTGCGAGTTGTCGTGGCCCGCGCCGGCGGCCGTTGCGACGCCCGGATCGATCTCTGCTCCGTCCGGCGGGCTTGCAGCGGTTGAGTGCCCGGATTTGCCGTGTTCCGCGCCCGCTGGTTCTGCCTTCTGCGTTGCCCCTCCCGGAGCTTCCGAAGCCGATGCGTGATGCTCGGCGCCATTGTCGTCGCCCTTGCCCGGTTTGGAGCCAGCTTCAGTCGATTCGGTAGCTGCATCCTTTGCAGACCCTAGCTCTGAAGCGTGCTGCGAGTTGCCGTGCCCCGCGTTGTCGGCAGTTACGACGCTCGGTTGGCCGATCTCGTTGGGTGCAATCGACGAAACGCCGGTGCCCGTGTCGGTCGGGCCACTGTGCGACGTGACATTTGCGACTGCCGGCGCTGTGGCACTATGAGCAAGCTCGATGGATGATCCGTGAGCCGACGCGGCAGACGCACCATCGCTCTCTTCCGTTGCATCCGCGGACGGGTCCGTGGAGGTTTCGAACTTCGACGGCGTTCCCAAGCCGGTCCGGGTCTGCCCGAAATGGAAACCCGAGCCGTTATTGGCCAGAAGGGCCCAGGCTCCGGCCGTCCCGAGCGTGCTCTCGCCCCCTTCGATACTGGTCTGGACATGGTCCTTGCTCGAAACAGCCTCATCGGGTGCGGTCGCCGGTATCAGCGCGGCTTCGAGCTGCTCCAAAGTGGTCGCGACAGCCGCGCCATCTGGCTCGGAGACGACATCCGCCTCCGCAACGGCTACAATTCCCTCCAGATGAATTTCCAGCAAGCCGCGATCGCCGATATCAAGGATACGATCGGTCGCATTCACATAGACGATCGTTTCGTTGCTTGCGGAGTCGTAGACCCAGGCGAGTGTATGTGGCGGTATAGACTTGCTTGCCGCCGTCATATGCAGCCAAGCAAGCGCTCCGAAAGCCGCAAGATTGATCCTGCTCGACCCAGATGCGAAATCGAACACGGTGTCGGAAGCGGTCGACTTGGAATCGTTAGACACGGAATCGATCGGGGAGCGATAAACAATTTTTTCAACGTTGCCGCCCAAGCCGATACTGGCATCGTGACCAAGGTCCGCGCCAACGGGTTTATGGAGGTTGTCACTCGCATCGCCCGGGCCCTTTTGGCCCAGAGCGCCTTCCGCGACGTCGTCGTGTCCAGCGGTCGCAACGGCGGAAGACAGGCGGACATCGTGCGACAGGAAACCCGGGGCTGAATTGTCGTCATGATTGGCGGCAGCATGGGTGATCGCGGCCAGTTTTGTGGTCGCACTCTCTTCAGTAACGGCCAGGATGCTGTCGATCGACGCTTCACGGAGGTCATGCGCCTGCGCGGCGAGATGGGGATCCTGCAGTGCGTAGATCAACGCACCGGCGAGAATAGCGAAGTTGCCATACCCGCCCTGCATCGACATCGCATTGGAAAGAAGCCGCGGGAATTGATGTTCCGGGGCCGGGTCAACTCCGACCTGTATGTCGTTTGCTGCTCGCGGTAAGGGCACGGGAAGATCGGGCGCGCCCGATCCAGTTGGACCGTGGTGTGTCCACGCTTTCGCGCCTCCGGATTGCTCGGCCGGGCGCAGTGCTTCCATTGCGGCCGCCGGGTTCGTGATTTGGGCGGCCTTGGCGAACAAGTCTCTCTGGGCGAGCGTGGGCGTCTCGCCGGATTCCCAGGCGATGAGGTGCCGGAGAATGCCTTTTTTCCAGGGCTCGTACGCGGCGTGCTCGTCCGGATGGCCGACGCCGTTCTGATCCGGAAAGCTGCCGTTCGCTTCGGACGCCTTGAGTTCGTCCGCAATTGCCAACGCCAGAAACGCCAGGGAGAGCGCGGCCAGGCCGGAGGGGCGCTGCAGCAATGCGATGGTCGCGAGCACAGTTCTGTTGGTGATCTCAAGCTTCTGGAAAATATTGTACAGGTGGACTTTGACCGTCCCGTCGGAGACGTTGAGCTTACGCGCGATCTCCTTGTTCGACAGTCCTTCCGACACCAGCCGTGCAATTTGACGTTCCCGTTGCGTCAACAGCTCCAGCATCTTTTCGACTTTGCCGTCGCCGTCCACCTCCTTGCCGGCTGCCGAGAGATCGGACTTCGCCAGTGCCACACCGCTCTTCGTCATCAGCCGCAGCGATCGCAGCATCGTGGCGGGAGAGGCATACTTGGAAATTGCGCTGCAGGCGCCGGCTGCGATGGCGGACGTCAGATCGTGGTCGGTGTCGGACTCGGTGAAGAACACCAGGCGCGTGGAGAGCTTCTCAGCTTTCACGATCGCGAGGATCTCGGGGGCCGTCAGATCCGGCACCTTGTCGGCAAGAAGCGCGACGTCGGGTGTCAGCTTTCGAATTGCTTCGAGGCAGCTTGTCCGATCGCTGGACGATGCGACAACGTCGAAGTCCGGCTGCGTCCCGAGAACCGACCTCAGTCCCTGCAAAACGATCGGCTGTGGATCGACGATCACAAGCCGGATGGGCTTGAGTATCCCCTGCCTGGCGGACGCGTCCAACATCGATCTTGCCCTCGGCCCGGTCCTCTATGTCGTTCGCCATATGGCCGTGCCCGGGTGGGATATTAAAATCAAAAAAGGCTCGGCAGTTCCAGAGCCTGAAGCAGATTTGGACGGCATGCGAGTGAAAAATATGTCCTTTGACCCGATGGCCGTTGCGGTTGACTGGCTTGATGCCTATCGCGCGGGCGATATCGAGGCGATCTTGGAGCTATATGCCGAAGATGCCGTTGTGCACTGCGGCTGCGCCGGTGTCCAAACCATTACCGGCCGCGAGGCACTTCGTGCCTATTGGGTCGATCGCCTCCGAAAATATCCGGCAGGCACGTTGGATGATCTCAATCCCTCGCAGAACGACCGCACCATTATCTCGTACATCACCAGTGCTGGTGTGATGAGTGCACTTTTGGCGTTTGACGCCGCCGGCAGGATCAAGGAACTGGACTGCAGTCCCTCACACTAGACCTGCGGCGTAACCCCAACCCGCAGCGGGACACCTGGCGGCGTTAGATGAGCTGCCTCGCCGCAGCCGAGATCATCACCAGCCCGCCCGTGATCACGGCGACGTCGAGGATCGCGGTGTGGATGTGCACCGGCATCCGCTCGACAAAGGCCTTGGCCAAGAACGCGCCGGGAATCGCGATGGCGCCGATCAGAAGTGCAAAGGCGAGCACCTGAGCGGTCACGGCGCCGGCCAGCCCAAACACCGAGATCTTGATGAGGCCGGTGCCGAGCGAGATCATGGCATCGGTCGCGATCACGGCAGCGCCTTCGAGGCCGGCGGCCATCAGCAGCGACAGCAGGACCACGCCGGAGCCGGAGGTGCCGCCGACCAGCACGCCATAGCCGGCCGAGCCGGCCGCAAGCCCAGTGTCGCCGATCTTGACCTGGCGGCGGCGGAGCACCCGGCGCAGCGGCACGCTCAGGATCAGCATGGAGCCGATCACGAGTGCCGCGCCGGCATTGGTCAGCCGCGTATAGCCGTAGGCACCAAGGGCGGTCGTCAGTGCCGCGCAGGCCAGCACGATCAGCGCGCGGCGGCGATCGGCATGGCGGAGATAGGCGACCGCGCGGCTGGAATTGGTAAAGATCGCGGAGATCGCGATGATCGGCACCACCGGCTCGGCGCCAACGAGAGGGACCAGCACCAGCGGCATCAAGGCGCCGGTGCCGTAGCCGGCGAGACCACCGATGATCGAAGCAAACAACGCCATCAACGCGACCAGCAGGAGCTGAAAAATCGAGATGTCGGCGAAGCCTGAGACGATGGTCACGTTCTCTCATCGCGGCTGATTCGTGCCGCAGCTTGATCGGCGATGGAAGCGAGTGCGGCTTCATCTAGGGGAAAATCTGCCGCGAGCCAAGCGTCCTCGGCGAGCGTCAAGACATGTCCGAGCGCGGGTCCTTCCGCCATGCCGCGCGCGATGAAGTCGGCGGCGCGAAGCGGAAATTTCGGCGCAATCCAGCGCTGCGGCAGCTCGGCGAGCGCACGCCATCCAGACGAGCCGACGTCACCGCCGGCTCGCGCCCAGCCCAGCAACACGCGATCGTGATAGCGCTCCGCACCGAGCCGGTAGAGCAGCCGCCGCGCATCGGCTTCCCCCTTGGTGGCCAGGCGCCACCAGCGATGCCCCATCGAATCCAGCGCCTTGGTTTCCGCATTGGAGAGTCTCAGGCGCGTGGCGACGCGCTTGGCGTCTTCGGTCACGGCGACCGTCAGCGCGGCGAGCCGCCGCGTGCTGCTTGCGGTGAGGCCAAGCTCGCGCTCGATCGCGATCATCGCCGAGAGCGGCCCGGTATAGACGACGCCGCCGGTCAGCGCCTGCAGCAATCCGCCGTCCGCCATGGCGAGCGCGGCGGCAGAGGCGCCGCCGGCGACCAGCAGCTTCAGCGTCTCCATGCGCAGCCGCTCGGCCGAGAGGCTGGCAAGTCCGGCGCGGCCGCGGATGCAGGCGAGATAGCCGTCGCGGTCGGGATCGCCGGCACCGAAGGCGGCGTGGATGCGGAAGAAGCGCAGAATGCGCAGGAAATCCTCGGCGATGCGCTGGTCGGGATCGCCGATGAAGCGCACGCGCCGCGCGGCCGCATCCGCGATGCCTCCGACATAATCGTGGACGACGCCGTCAGCATCGACCGAGAGCCCGTTCATCGTGAAGTCGCGGCGCTCGGCGTCCTTCACCCAGTCGCGGCCGAACGCAACCTTGGCCTTGCGGCCGAACGTCTCGGTATCCTCGCGCAGCGTCGTGACTTCGTAAGGCTGGCTGTCGATGACGAGGGTGACCGTGCCGTGGTCGATGCCGGTCGGCACGGCCTTGATGCCGGCGCTCTTGGCGCGCCGCATCACCTCGTGCGGGAGCGCCGTGGTCGCGATGTCGATGTCGCCGGGCACGAGGCCGAGCAGCGCGTTGCGCACGGCGCCGCCGACAACCCGCGCCTCCTCGCTATCCGCATTGAGCAATTGCAGGACGCGCGCGGTCCCGCCCGAAATCAGCCAGGGCGCATCGGCGAGCATGGGCACCGCGCTCATCGGCCGGCCCTATCTTTCCACGCCCGGCACGAGCTTGCCGTTCTCGACATGGGCGGGGACATAGGTCGAATCCGGCGCAGCGCCGGAGTAATGCGCAAAGCCGATCAGCCCCGCGATCACCAGCACGAGCGCCGCCAGCATGAGACGCGCGACGATGGTGGTCGGCCAGGACGATTGCACGAACAGGCCGGAACGCGTGGCGGCCAGGAACAGCGCATAGACGGCAAAGGGAACGAGGAAGATTCCGATCTCGGTCAGGATCGGCCGGATCATGACGAATAGATCCGCTCGTAGAGCACACGCAGCATGCCGGCCGTCGCGCCCCAGATGTAGCGTTCGGCAAACGGCATCGCGTAGTAGGACCGCTCCATGCCGCGGAATTCCTTGCTGTGCACCTGGTGGTTGGCCGGGTTCATCAGGAAGGATAGCGGCACTTCGAACGCATCATCAACCTCGGAATGGTTGATCGTCAGCTCAAAACCTGGGCGCACCCTGGCAACCGTCGGCAGGATGCGGAAGCCGAAGCCGGTGCCGTAGAGATCGAGATAGCCGATCGGCTCGACGAAGTCTCTGGACAGCCCGACCTCCTCCTCGGCCTCGCGCAGCGCCGCATCGAGCGGCGAGCGGTCGGTCGCGTCGATCTTGCCGCCGGGAAAGGCGATCTGGCCGGCATGGTCGTTCAGATGCGCCGACCGCTGCGTCAGGAGGATGGTCGGCTCGGGATGATCGACCACCGCGATCAGGACCGCCGCCGGCCGCACCGGCTGCTCGCGCGCGATGATCTCGAGCATCTTGTCGGTGCCGGGATCGCCCGAGGCAGGAATGATGTTGGGATCGTAGAGACCGGGCGGAACGTCGAAGCCGAGCCGCGCGGAGGAGCGGGCGAAGAAATCGGCCGCACCGATCACGGCGGGATCGTTCCTGGAGATAGGCTTGTTCAAAGCGCGGCCCTCACCTGCTCCGCATCGGCCATGGCAAAGAATTCGCCGGCCGATTCGACACCGAACATCGGCTGGCCATCGACCATCCGCTCCTCACCCATGTCAACAAGATCGTAATAGAGCGCGCGGGTGACCTTGGCCCAGAGCTCGGCGCGGACGTGCAGATAGGGCGTCAGCCCGCCGTCTCTGGCCTGCTCGAAGCGCAGCCGGTGCGCCGCATCGCAGGTGACCCAGTCGTCGACATTGGTGCGGAAGCGGAGCACGCGATGGTTGGCCTCGCCGTCCTTCTGCATCTCGACCGCCATGAACGGCGCGTCGTCGACGCGAATGCCGACCTTCTCCACCGGAGTGACGAGGAAATGCTTGTCGCCTTCGCGCTTGAGGATGGTCGAGAACAGGCGAACCAAGGCATGACGGCCGATTGGCGTCCCCAAATAGAACCAAGTACCATCGGACGCGATTCGCATGTCGAGATCGCCACAGAACGGCGGATTCCACAAATGCACCGGAGGCAGGCCCTTTTTGGCGCCTTCGGCATCGGCAGCAGTTTTGGCAGCGGCAGTCAGCCCCTCAAGACCGCGATCGGCGCTCTGCCCTTGGTTCGCCATGGTTTGCCCTGACTTTGTCATTTGGCACGATCGGTGCAAGTCTGAATTGTAGGTCTACGTTGTATGCCGGTGCACGGTTCCACCCCGGATTCATCCGGTGTGGAGGTCGCCACTTCGTGATGCCCTACATATCCCTAAGCCGATAAGGTGGGGATAGGTTAATTCAACGAATACATGGCCTTCCTGCAAGTCTAGCATAGGGCCCACGTCTTGAGTTGAGGACGTGACGACATGACGACGCAAGCGAGCTGCATGGCAGGCTGAAGGAGCTAACGGATGGCGGAGAGTGTCGAGAAGCTCGAAGACGGAATCGTCCGTTCGGCCGAGCAGGTGTCGAGCCAGATTCGCGCGGCGAAAGAGGCGATCGGCTCCGTCATCTTCGGTCAGGATCGCGTGATCGAGAACACGCTGGTCACGATCCTCTCCGGCGGCCATGCGCTGTTGATCGGCGTCCCCGGCCTCGCCAAGACCAAGCTGGTCGAGACGCTCGGCATCACCCTCGGCCTCGATGCCAAGCGCATCCAGTTCACGCCCGACCTGATGCCGTCGGACATTCTCGGCGCCGAAGTGCTCGACGAGAGCACCTCCGGCAAGCGTGCCTTCCGCTTCATCTCCGGCCCCGTGTTCGCGCAACTGCTGATGGCCGACGAGATCAACCGCGCCAGCCCGCGCACGCAGTCGGCGCTGCTGCAGGCGATGCAGGAGCAGCACATCACCGTTGCCGGCGCGCGTCACGACCTGCCGAAGCCGTTCCACGTGCTCGCCACGCAAAATCCGCTGGAGCAGGAAGGCACCTATCCGCTGCCTGAAGCCCAGCTCGACCGTTTCCTGATGGAGATCGACGTCGACTATCCCGACCGCGACGCCGAGCGCCGCATCCTGTTCGAAACCACCGGCGCCGACGAGACGCTGGCGAAGGGCACGATGACACCTGACGCACTCATCACCGCGCAGCGACTGATCCGGCGCCTGCCGGTCGGCGATTCCGTGGTCGAGGCGATCCTGTCGCTGGTGCGCGCGGCCCGTCCGGGTCCGGACGGCGGCGACACCAGCAAATTCATCGCCTGGGGCCCGGGCCCGCGCGCCAGCCAATCGCTGATGCTCGCGGTGCGCGCACGCGCGCTGATCGACGGACGCCTCGCGCCTTCGATCGACGACGTGCTCGACCTCGCCGAGCCCGTGCTGAAGCACCGCATGGCGCTGACGTTCCAGGCGCGCGCCGAAGGCCGCACGATTCCGGACGTGATCCGGCAATTGAAGACACGGATCGGTTGATGGCGGCGGAGAACGGGCACGCAGCAAAGGAAATCATCGCGATCCGACGTGCCGATGGCGAAAGCCGCACGCTCGCAGCTTCCTTGCCGCGCCTGGTGCTCGAGGCCCGCCGTATCGCCGCCAACGTCATTCACGGCCTGCACGGCCGCCGTCGCGCCGGCTCCGGCGAAAATTTCTGGCAGTACCGCCGCTTCGTCTCCGGCGAGCCGTCGCAGAACGTCGACTGGCGGCGATCGGCGCGCGACGATCTGCTCTATGTCCGCGAGCTCGAATGGGAAGCCTCGCACACGGTCTGGATCTGGCCCGACCGCTCGCCCTCGATGGCCTTCGCTTCAAAACAGGCGCGCGAATCCAAGCTCGAGCGGACGCTGATCGTCGCCTTCGCGCTGGCCGAGTTGCTCGTCTCCGGCGGCGAACGCGTCGGCATTCCCGGGCTGATGGCACCGACCGCGAGCCGCAGCGTCATCGACAAGATGGCGCAGGCGATGCTGCATGACGATGCCGACCGCTTGAGCCTGCCGCCGTCCTTCGTGCCCGCGGCGCTGGCCGAGACGATCGTGCTGTCGGACTTCTGGTCGCCGATCTCCGAGATCAGGACCACGCTCGGCGGCCTGTCCGGCTCCGGTGCGCATGGCACGCTCGTGCAGGTCGTCGATCCCGCCGAGGAATCATTCCCCTATTCCGGCCGCGTCGAGTTCGTCGAGCCAGAAGGGTTCGGCGTGATCACCGCCGGCCGCGCCGAGAGCTGGGCGCAGGATTACACCGCGCGGCTCGCGCTGCACCGCGACCAGATCCGCGCCGAGACCAACAAGCTCGACTGGCTGTTCACGACACATGCGACCGACCGCTCGGCCGCCGAGCTCCTGCTGTTCCTCCATGCCGGCATGCAGGTGAGCAAGTCGGGCGCCCGCACCACGACGATCAAGGCGGGGCCGGCAGCATGATGGGACTGCCGCTCGCCTTCACCGAACCGCTGCTCCTGATCGGCCTCGTCAGCCTGCCGGTGCTGTGGTGGCTGTTGCGGGTGATGCCGCCGCGGCCGCGCCGGATCGAGTTTCCGCCGACGCGCCTGCTGTTCGACATCGCACCGCGCGAAGAGACCCCGTCGCGGACGCCGTGGTGGCTGACCGCATTGCGGCTGCTGGCTGCCGCACTCGTTATTTTCGCCGCCGCCGGTCCGATCTGGAATCCGCAAACAGGCGCCGCCGCGAGCAAGGCGCCGCTGATGATCATGTTCGACGACGGCTGGAGCGCGGCCTCGAACTGGGACATCCGGATCAGGGCCGCCGATGAGTTGATCGCCAGTGCCGAGAACGACCGCCGCGCGATTGCGCTGGTGCCGCTGTCGGAGCCGAACCGCGATATCACGTTAATGCCGGCGGGCGCCGCGCGCGTCGCGTTGCGGCAGCTGACGCCAAAGCCGTATTCCATCGACCGCGTCGAGACCCTGACCGCAATCGATCGCTTCCTGAAAGCGACCGGCGACTGCGAGATCGCCTGGCTCTCCGACAGCGTCGACACCGGTCGCGGCGAGGAATTCGTGGCGGGCCTCGGCAAGACCATCGGCGATCGCAGCCTGACCGTGTTCGAAGGCGGTACCTCGTCGCCGCTGGCCCTGGTCGCGGCCGAGAACGCCGCAGCCAAAATGACGGTGAAGGTGCTGCGCACCGACAGCGGCATCGCGATCGGCACCGTACGCGCGCTGGACCAGAAGGCCTCGCCGATCGGCGAAGCGCGTTATTCGTTCGGCCCGCAGGACAAGGAAACCGAAGCGTCGTTCGATCTGCCGGTCGAGCTGCGCAATGACATCACGCGGCTGGAAATTGCCGGTGAGCGCTCCGCAGGCGCAGTGCAGCTGCTCGACAAGCGCTGGCGCCGCCGCGCCATCGGCATCGTCTCGGGCTCGACCAGCGAGACCGCGCAGCCGCTGCTGGCGCCGACCTTCTATCTCACCCGCGCGCTGGCGCCGTTCGCCGACGTGCGGCTCGCCGACAAGGGCTCGCCGCAGCAGGGCATCACGCAGTTCCTCGACCAGAAGCTGCCGATGATCATCCTTGCCGATGTCGGCACCATCGCCCCTGAAATCCGCGAGCGTCTCAATGCCTGGATCGACCAGGGCGGCGTGCTGGTGCGGTTCGCCGGTCCGCGGCTGGCGCAGGCCGAGGACGATCTCGTCCCGGTCAAGCTGCGCAAGGGCGGCCGGACGCTCGGCGGCAGCCTGACCTGGGAAAAGCCGCAACATCTGGCCTCCTTTGCCGCCGATGGTCCGTTTGCCGGCGTGGTGGTCCCCAAGGACGTCACCATCAGCCGCCAGGTGCTGGCCGAGCCCGACGCCGTGCTCGCCACCAAAAGCTGGGCCTCGCTGGAAGACGGCACGCCGCTGGTGACGGGCGAGCATCGCGGCAAGGGCGTCGTCAGCCTGTTCCACGTCAGCGCCGACATGCGTTGGTCGGATCTGCCGATGTCGGGCACCTTCGTCGAAATCCTGCGGCGCGTCGTCGACATGTCCGGCTATACCGCCAAACCGGGCGCAGGCGTCGCCACTGAGGCGAGCGCCGAGACGGTGGCGCCGCTGCATATCCTCGACGGCTTCGGCGCCTTCGGTCCGCCGCCGGCCGCCGCCAAGCCGCTGCCCGCGGATTATCGCGACCGCGCCACACCCGATCATCCGCCGGGCTTCTATGGTCCGGCAGAAGGACCGCTCGCCGTGAACACGCTTGCCAGCGCCGACCGTATCGCAGCCCTGAACACCGCGAGCCTGCGCGCGCGGCACGCCACCTACACCAATGCCGAGCCGCAGGACTTGCGCGGCTGGCTGTTGTCGACGGCGCTCGCGCTGTTCCTGATCGACGCCATCATCGTCGCGGTGCTCGGCGGCGGTCTTGCCGCGCTGCTGCGCCGCCGCGCCGCGCCCGCGATGATCGTCGTCGGATTGGCTCTCGCAGGAGTCGCCTCGCTCGTGTCGACGCCGTCGCACGCGGACAGCGCGTCCGACGAGTTCGCGATGAAGGCGGTGTCGCAGACCCGCCTCGCCTATGTCGTGACCGGCAATGCCGACGTCGATTCCATCGTCAGGGCCGGGCTATCAGGACTGACGCTGTTCCTGGCGCAGCGCACCGCGCTTGAGGCCGGCGATCCCGTCGGCATCGATCCGGCGCGCGACGAGCTCGCCTTCTTCCCGCTGATCTACTGGCCGATCGTGCCGGGCGCGCCCAAGCCGTCGCGGGACGCCATCAACAAGATCGACGCCTACATGAAGCAGGGCGGCACCGTGCTGTTCGACACCCGCGACGCGGTCGAAGCGCCGCCCGGCGCAAACGGCGCCGCGCAGACCCCCGCCATGCAGACGCTCCGCGAGATCCTGTCCTCGCTCGACGTGCCCGAGCTGGAGCCGGTGCCGCGCGAGCACGTGCTGACCAAGACCTTCTTTCTCTTGCGCGACTTCCCCGGCCGCTTCACGACAGGCCAGACCTGGGTCGAGACCTTGCCGCGCGAAGACGATGACGACAGCGCGCAGCGGCCGGCACGCGGCGGCGACGGCGTCTCGCCGATCATCATCACCTCGAACGACCTTGCCGGCGCCTGGGCCGTGCGGCCCGACGGCCAGGCCATGCTGCCGGTGACCGGCGGCGACCCCCGCCAGCGCGAATTCGCCTACCGCGCCGGCGCCAACATCGTGATGTACACGTTGACCGGCAACTACAAGGCCGACCAGGTGCACGCACCGGCCCTGATCGAACGGCTGGGGCAGTAGGATCGATATGAATTACGGCATCGCATTCACGCCGCTGGTTCCCACGATTGTCCTGTGGCTCGCGCTGGCCGCGGTCGTCGTCATCGCGCTCGTGCTGCTGCTGGCGCGGGCGCGCGGCGCTGCCGTGCGCGTGGCCGCGTTGGCGCTGTTCCTGCTGGCGCTCGCCAATCCCTCCTTCACCCGCGAGGACCGCGATCCCCTCACCTCGGTCGCCGCAATCGTCGTCGACAAGAGCCCGAGCCAGAATTTCGGCAATCGCAATCGCGAGGCCGCTCAGGCGCAGGAAGCGCTGGTCGACAGCCTGAAGAAGATCAAGGGGCTCGAGGTCCGCGTCGTCGATGCCGGACAGGCCGACGGCGAGACCGACGGCACCAAGCTGTTCGGGGCGCTGGCCTCGGCCTTGTCGGACGTGCCGGTCGACCGCGTCGCCGGTGCGTTCCTGATCACCGACGGCCGTGTCCACGACGTTCCGGCCAACGCCGCCGGGCTCGGCTTCCAGGCGCCGGTGCACGCGCTGATCACGGGGCAGAAGGACGAGCGCGACCGCCGTATTGCGGTCATCGCCGCGCCGCGCTTCGGCATCGTCGGGCAGCCCCAGACCATCACCTACCGCCTCGACGACCAGGGCGTCAGCGGCGAGCGCGCCAAGGTCACGGTCCGCAGAGACGGCGAGGTCATCAACGAGCGCACGCTTTCGAGCGGCCAGGCCGCAAGCGTCGAGGTCGACATCAAGCATTCCGGGCCAAACATCGTCGAGATCGAGGCCTCGCCGCTCGAGCGGGAATTGACGCCGGTGAACAACCGCGCCGTCGTCGCCATCGACGGTGTGCGCGACAAGCTGCGCGTGCTGCTGGTCTCGGGTGAGCCGCATTCCGGCGAGCGCACCTGGCGCAACCTGCTCAAGTCCGACGCCAGCGTCGATCTCGTCCACTTCACCATTCTGCGGCCGCCGGAGAAGCAGGACGGCACGCCGATCAACGAATTGTCGCTGATCGCGTTTCCGACCCGCGAGCTGTTCCAGCAGAAGATCAACGAATTCCAGCTGATCATCTTCGACCGCTATGCTCGCCAGGGCGTGCTGCCGATCGCTTATTTCGACAACATCGCACGCTACGTGCGGTCCGGCGGCGCAGTGCTGGTCTCGGCCGGCCCCGATTACGCGTCCAACACCAGCATCTGGCGCACGCCGCTGGATTCGGTGCTGCCGGCCGAACCGGTCGGGGTGACGGAAAAGCCGTTCTACGCGCATCTGTCCGACGTCGGCAAACGCCATCCCGTCACGCGCGGCCTCGAGGGCTCCGCCTCCGAGCCGCCGCGCTGGAGCCGCTTCTTCCGCACCGTCGAGACCCGCAATGCGGTCAACCCGCCCGTCATGACGGGCGTCGACGGCAAGCCGCTGCTGTTCCTATCGCGTTTCGGCGAGGGCCGCGTGGCGCTGCTGCTCTCCGACCACATCTGGCTGTGGGCGCGCGGCTATGAAGGCGGCGGTCCGCATCTCGATCTGTTGCGGCGGATGTCGCACTGGCTGATGAAGCAGCCTGATCTGGACGAGGAAGCGTTGCGCCTGCAGGTGCAGGGCAAGAATCTCGTGGTGGTGCGCCAGACCATGGCGGACAGCGTTCAGCCGGTGAGCGTGACCTCGCCGTCGGGCGTGTCGCGCGACCTGACGCTTGCAGCCGGCGATCCCGGCGAATGGCGCGCCAGCCTGCCGGCGAGCGAGCTCGGCCTGTGGCAAGCCACCGACGGCACGCTGAAGGCGCTGATCAATGTCGGCCCGACCAATCCGAAGGAGTTTTCGGAAGTCACCTCCACCACCGAGACGTTGAAGCCGCTGACCCAGGCGACCGGCGGTGACGCCGTGCGCGTGGTCGACGGCGCCAGCGTCGAGCTGCCGCGCATCCTGCCGGTCCGCTCGGCGAGCGTCTTCCATGGTGACGGCTGGATGGGCGTGCGGATGCGCGACGCCAGCGTCGTGAAGGGCGTCGGCGTGCTGCCGATCTTTGCCGGCCTGATCGGCCTGTTGCTGCTGCTCGGCGCGTTTGCTGCGACGTGGGTCCGTGAAGGGCGCTAGGCGGCTTACGCGCGTCCCTTCGCTTCCCGTTAGTCGGATAAATCCAATCGTCACTTCTTCGCCGGAAGCTCCATAGCGCCTTCGACCCCGAACTCGGTCGAATGTAGCGCGTTGTGAAATCTGGGGGCGGTTCTTCCTCGGCCCTGGGCAGGCGTGTCCCTGTCCAGGCATCGCTCCCCGCGGACAAGAGCAGTTCTCGACGGAGCCTTCGCAGCACCCAAACAGCGCGAGCGTTCGATGAGAAGCGGAGTTACTCGACCATGACAGACACACTTCACCAGCGCACGTTCAGCTCGCCTCGTCAGACAACGCGCTACATCGCGTGCGGGCCGGCCGACGGACCGTTGATGATCTTCGTCCATGGCTGGCCGTGCATCAGTTTGATGTGGCGCGCTCAGATGGACGCGTTTGCCGCCGACGGTTGGCACTGCGTCGCTCCCGATCTGCGCGGCTACGGCGGCTCTTCCACGCCCGCAGCCAACGACGCCTATACCATCGAGGAAATCGTGACAGACATGGCCGAACTCCATGATCACCTCGGCGGCAAGCCTGCGATCTGGGTTGGCCACGACTGGGGCTGTGTTGTGGTTGGTCAGTTGGTCGCGCATCAGCCCAAGCGCAGCCGCGGCGTCGTGCTGACCTCGCTGGCGTATCAACCCGACGGGCACGCCCTGCGCACAGTCGTCCCGCTGGTCGACCGAACGATTTATCCGGTTGACCAATATCCGGACGGCCAATGGGATTACTACCGTTACTACACCACGCACTTCGAGGCGGCAGTCGCCGACCTCGATGCAGATCTGGCCGCATCGCTGGCGTCGATCTTTCGGCCAGGCAACCCCGCCGGCATCGGCAAGGTTTCGCCGAATGCGATTGTCACGCGCAATGGAGGGCGCTTTGGCGCCGCGCACCGCGCCCCGCCGACTGAGCCTGATCCGGCTCTCTGGCCGCCGGCGGACTTCGAGGTGCTGGTGCAGTCGTTCCAGGCTCATGGCTTCCGCCCATCCTGCGCGTGGTACCTGAACGACGACGCCGACATCGCCTATGCGCGCAAGGCACCCAGTGGCGGCCGCCTGTCGCAGCCGGTGCTGTTCGTTAACGGCGACTTTGATCAGATCTGCAGCATCACCGGTAATCGCCAAGGTGACCCGATGCGCTCCGCCTGCCCGGACCTGACCGTAACGAGCATGCCCGCAGGGCATTGGCTGCCGCTGGAGCGCAAGGCAGAACACATCGAGGCTATCCGCACCTGGCTCCAGAGCAAAAAGCTCTGATGCCGCCTCCTCGCGCTGGCACTGAGTCAATCAATCGCCGTTCCCGTAAGCCATTCGATAGGTCCTCAGCCGAGATCTTTCAGTTGCCCGAACGACACATCGAGGAGCCGGCCCACTCGGGTCGGTGCGGCTGCGGTTGACATCCGCTGACCGATCGGGCGATGTTACATTATAACGTCGCGGGATCAGGGGATGATACCTCGCGATGTGGGGGTGGCGTTTCCAGATGAAGTGGTTCCGGTCGAATATCAGACACGGCGCCCGGCTCGCGATCTTCGCGATGCTGGTGCAGTTCGCGCTGACGTTCGGCCACAGCCATTGGTTCGCCCAGGCCGCTCCCCTCGCCCAGCCCTCGCTTCAGCAGACCGACAGCGCCCAAGGTCTCGCTTCGATCGACCGCGCCGCGGCTCAGAAGCAATCGCCGTCGGCTCCCGACAGGGAGCACCCGGGCGAGGACAATTGCGCGATCTGCGCATTGGTCGCGATGGCCGGCAGCGTCATGTTCGCGGCGCCGCCTGTGTTATTGCTGCCGCAGGCGATCGACCTGCTCTATCGCACCACCGACGCCGAATTCGTCCATCTGAAATCGGCCGGCACGGCATTCCAGCCGCGCGCCCCTCCCGCGTCCTGACTTCCAACAACGCTTGATCACGCTCGGCTCGCCGCTTTCAGGCGCGTGCCCGGGAGCAGTTGAAGTCGAATTCCGTCGCGCAGCGACGGCAGGCCGCCTCCGATCAGCAGATCATCATGCGGACGGCGCCTGACTGGAATCAGGACCATGTCATTCAAATTGCGGCGCACGCAGCGCCTTGGCGGAGCAAGCCTGCTCCTGATCGGCGTCGCCACCTCGGCGCTGGCCGAGGATAAGTCATCGACCGAGATCCCCGCCGTCACCGTGACGGCTCCGAGCCCCATCGTACGCAGGGCGGTGGTGCCGACCCGCAATCCGGGCCGCCCCACGCGAACCGCGCGGGCACGCAGCCAGGAACGCACGGCGGACGCCACGCCGGCAGCCTCCACGCCCGCCGCATCTCAGCAGGGCGTGCTGCCCATCGTGACCAACCAGTTCGCGACCGTCACGGTGGTGCCGAACGAGGAAATTCGCCGCGAGGGCGGCGGCCAGCTCGGCGATCTCCTGTTTTCGAAACCCGGCATCACCGGCTCGAGCTTCGCGCCGGGCGCTTCCAGCCGGCCGATCATCCGGGGGCTCGACGTCAACCGCGTCGGCATCGTCGAGAACGGCACCAATGCCGGCGGCGCCTCCGACCTCGGCGAGGATCACTTCGTCCCGATCGATCCGCTGGCGACCAACCAGGTCGAGGTGGTACGCGGGCCGGCTGCGCTGCGCTACGGCTCGACCTCGATCGGTGGCGTCGTCAGCGCCACCAACAACCGGATTCCCGACGCGCTGCCCTCCTGCGCTCCGTCGTTCCAGGCTTACGGCATGCCGGCCAAGGCGCCGCTCGCGAGCGCCGCGACATCGCCTTGCGTCACCGCCGAGACGCGCAGCGCCTTCAGCTCGGTCGACCGCGGCGTCGAAAGCGGCGTGCTGCTCGACACCGGCGGCGGCAATTTTGCCTTCCATGCCGACGTCTACGGGCGCAACACCACCGACTACAGCATCCCGAGCTACCCGTACCTCGCCGACCAGACCCGGCCAGTCGTCAACGGACGCCAGCCCAATTCGGCGACGCGCTCGGACGGCGCCTCGATCGGCGGCTCCTACTTTTTCCAGGGCGGCTATATCGGTGCGGCGATCACGCAGAACGATGCGCTCTACCACATCCCCGGCATCGACGGCGCCGACCACAACACGCGGATCGACGGTCACCAGACCAAGATCAACGTCAAGGGCGAGTACCATCCCGACGCGACGGCGATCGATGTCGTTCGCTTCTGGGCCGGCGCGACCGACTACCGGCACAACGAGATCGGGCTTGCCGATCCCGCCGATCCCAATACCGACGGCGTGCGGCAGACCTTCACCAACAAGGAGCAGGAGATCCGCACCGAGGTGCAGCTGATGCCATTCAACGCGCGCTTCGCCGAGGTGACGACGGCGCTGGGCTTCCAGGTCGGCCATCAGGAATTGAGCGCGCCGAGCCCGGACAATCCGGGCACGCTGTTCAACGGCCTGTGGGATCCCAACAACAGCACGCGCGTTGCCGGTTACGCCTTCAACGAGTTCAAGTTCACGGACGCGACGCGGGCGCAGATCGCCGGCCGCATCGAGCATGTCGAGCTGCACGGCACGACGCCGGATTTTCCCGCGGACTTCCTGCCCGATGGCACGCCGCAGGCGGCGATCTCGCGCAATCCGTCCTTCACGCCGAAAAGCGGCAGCATCGGCCTGTTGCAGGACCTGCCGGGTGGCATGGTCGGCAGCATCACCGCGCAATATGTCGAGCGCGCGCCGAAGGCGGCGGAGCTGTTCTCGCGCGGTGCGCATGATGCGACCGCGACCTTCGACATCGGCAACCCTAACCTCGTCATCGAGACGGCGAAGTCCGTCGAGGTCGGCCTGCGCAAGGCGACGGGGCCGTTCCGGTTCGAGGCGACCGTCTACTACACGCACTTCAACAACTTCATCTATCGCCGTCTCACCGGCGTGATGTGCGACGAGGACTTTGCCTCGTGCGGCGCGCCCGGCGCCGAGGTGAACCAGGCGGTCTATTCGCAGCGGGACGCGAACTTCCGCGGCGGCGAATTCCAGTCGCAGCTCGATGTCGGAGCATTCCAGGGCGGCATCTGGGGCATCGAGAACCAGTTCGACGTGGTCCGTGCCACTTTCACCGACGGCACCAACGTGCCGCGCATTCCGCCGGTGCGGCTGGGCGGCGGCGTGTTCTGGCGCGACGACAACTGGCTGATGCGCGTCAATCTGTTGCACGCCTTCGCTCATAACGACGTCGCGGTGATCGCGGAGACGCCGACACCGGGCTACAATTTGTTGAAAGCCGAGGTGAGCTACAAGACCAAGCTCGACCACAACTGGTTCGGTGCGCGCGAGGTGACGACGGGTATCGTCGGCAACAATCTCCTCAACGAGAACATCCGCAACTCGGTGTCCTACACCAAGGACGAGGTGCTGATGCCCGGCATCGGGGTCAGGGCGTTTGCGAACTTCAAGTTCTGAAAGCGCGATAGCTAGCCGGAGCTCATCGCGCTTCGGCTAGAGTGGCTGCATCGGGGGAAGCCTCTGCCGCCTCCCGAAACAGCACGGCGAACAGCAGGGTCCACAATGTCAGGAGAGAAATGGGGATCGTGTAGTATGGCGTCGCGATCGGATAGGTGAAGAAGAAGGCGAGGTTGAGCGCCAGATTGGCCAACGTGAGCAGCGCGACACGGCGAATGCCGTTCGCCTGCCGCAACAGCCAGATCGAGCCTGCAATTCCGATGACGATCAGCAAGGTCTGGAGCGGGTCGGCGAGATAGTCCCGGACCACCGCGAACGAAAAATCCAGCGGCCTGACATCGGGGTTGTTGCCGTAGGTCGACGCGAACGGACTGCCGGCGTTGACGGCGTAAGAGACGATGGTCGGGATCACGCCGGCCAGCAACGCGAGGCCGAACACGAGCCCCTGCAAGAACCGGGACAACGTCCGTTCCGCAAGGAACGCGACGAGGAGAAACAGGCCATAGCCGGACGCCAGGAAGAGATTGGCCAACCGGAAATCGACGGTCAGTCCGAGCAGGAAACCGATCGGCGCCAGCGGCCAAATCCTCGGTTGAGATCGCGGGCTCGCCAGCCATCGCGCCGTGAGACATCCCGCGAGCGCGCACACGACGACAGTCGGGGCCATCGAATAGCTCGCCTTGACCGGATTGACCATCAGGTAGATCGCAAGGCAGCCGAACGTCCCGGCCATCAGGACCGACCGCATGCTGCGCGCGAGAGAAAGCGCAAACAGCGCAAAGCCGAGCACGATAATGGTCGCCAGCATGTACATGGGCACGACCTGGTGACCTGGCGGAAACAGCGCCAACACGAGGCCGACACCCGGCGGATATTGAATGACGACCTTCCCCGTGGCCGGCATCAGATTGTGACAGGGCGCCGCGGTCGTATCGTTCCAGTCCGGGTAGCCGATCTCCTTCAGCTTCGCTTTCTGATAGCCATCGTCGTCGCGGCCGAGGTTGGTGTCGAAGCCCTCCACCAGCCCGAACCTCTGGAACAGATGCGCCTGCCTGAGGTAGCAGATGTCGTCATAGACGCCGCGCGCCTCATTCCATCGCATCATGGTCCAGAAATGGCCGATCAGCACCGCGAGAAACAACACGGCGAAGACGGCTTTGCTGGTGTGGATCTTCTTCATCGGGGATCATGATGCGACGGAGGCGGCGCTGCTTTAGCGGAATGCAAGATAGAGGTTGGACGATAGCGGGCCGAGCGACAAACCGGTGTAGCCCACGGCCGCGGACTTAGGGGTGGAGGACTTGGCGGCGAGCCCCAGCAGCCGTTTTCGCGTCATCAGGATCAGGTTCTGCTCGTCGGTCCATTCCGACTTGCCGGCGATCCTGCAGGCGATCCTGAAGGTGCCGTCGAGATAATGCGCCAGCGGGATGGCGGTGTGGTGCTCGACCGGAAAGAACCTGTTGGGCACGGTGATGAACACCCGCCGCGCGACGCGGCAAAGCTCCTCGACCAGGAGCACCTGATTTTCATGGCTACCGGCATGCTCGAGCACGGCATTGGACGTCGCGACATCGAACGCATTGTCGTTGAACGGCAGCCGTGTATTCGGTTCGATCTGCACGTAACGGCAAAGCGGAAAAGCCGCCTTGAACCCGATTCCTTCGCCGAGCCCGCACGCCGTGATCTTGTGCTGATGCGGGTAGCTTCGCTCCAGCACGTTCGCGCCGTCGTTGATCACGTCGGATACGCCGACATCCAGGATCTCGTCCAAGGCAGACGGCTGCATGCGGGCGATGAAATCCTGGTAGATGCGGTCGCGCGCGGCGATCAGCAGCTTTTCCGCCGTGCTCCCGGACGCCACTTCCCGGTAATATTGCTGATCGACCGGCACTGCTCTACCTTCATGTGAGCTTCGAAGCGATGGCGTCAGGTGCGCGTCTTGCTCCAGTCCGGACCGACCGGTCCCGATACGCCTTCGAACGCGCCCTCGACCAGCTCGATGACGAGGAGCCGGCTGTAATCGACCGGGCCCGGCATGGTGACGCGTCCCTTGGGGACCTGCTTGAAGCCGACGCGGCTGTAATAGGGCTCGTCGCCGACCAGCAGCACCAGGCGATGGCCCTGCGCCTTCGCATCCGTCAGTGCGCGCTCGAGCAGCAGCCGGCCGACGCCGCGGCTGCGGAACGGAGGCTCGACCGTCAGGGGCCCGAGCAGCAGTGCCGGCGTGTCGCCAACGCAAATCGGCAATTGCCGTACGGATCCGACCAGCAACGTACCGACGCGGGCGGTGAAGGATAGATCGAGCACATGATCCACATGCTCGCGGATTCGGTACGCGCTGAGCACGAAGCGGCCGGGTCCGAAGGTGCGTTCGTGCAGCCGCTCGATCGCCTGAGCATCGCCGGCGGCTTCCGACCGGATGGTGAGGGAGAGATCGTTCATCGCGTCGGCGGGATATCACCTTGGAGGGCAGCGGTCCATACGATTGCGCCCGGCCCCGGGAGCCAATTTCAGGTCCGCCCGAGCGGCGGTTGGGACAGGTAGGCGAGCATCTTTATTTCCCGCCGCCCGCGCGTCACGGTGTCGAGCACGAGCCCCGACGAAGCCGAAAGCAGCGCCATGATCATCAGACCCATGGAGAGCACGGCGGTGGGCAGGCGCGGGACGAGGCCGGTTTCGAGGAAGGTGATCACGACGGGCAGCCCGAAAGCGATCGACAGCAGCGCGAGCACGATGCCGATCGCCGAAAAGAAGCGCAGCGGCCGCTCCGACCGGTTGAGCTTCAGCATCGTGTTGAAGATGCGCAACCCGTCCTGCCAGGTATCGAGCTTGGAGAAGGAGCCTTCCGGGCGCGCGTAATAGGGCGTCTCGACCTCGGCGACCGGCAGCGACAATTCCAGCGCATAGACCGCGAACTCGGTCTCGATCTCGAAGCCACCGGACAGGACCGGGAAGGATTTGACGAAGCGGCGCGAGAACACGCGGTAGCCGGACAGGATGTCCTTGAAGGCGTGGCCGAAGGTCGATGCCAGGAAACCGGTGAACAGCCGGTTGCCGATGCGATGACCGCGCCGGTAGGCCGCTTGCGATTGATCGACACGCAGACCGACAACCATATCCAGATGCTCGTCGAGGAGCTCGTCGATCATGCGCGACGCGCTCGGCGCGTCGTAGGTCGCATCGCCATCGACGAGCACGTAGATGTCGGCCTCGATGTCCGCGAACATGCGGCGCACGACGTGACCTTTGCCCTGGCGCCGTTCGCTGCGCACGATCGCTCCCGCCTCGCGCGCGACCGCCGCGGTGCGATCGGTCGAATTGTTGTCGTACACGTAGACCTCGGCCGCAGGCAGGGCCTTGCGGAAATCAGCGACGACCGTCGCGACGGCGGCTTCCTCATTGTAGCAGGGCACCAGCACGGCGACCCGAAATGGCCATGACCTCGTCGATTCAGACAATCTTCATCCCTCGTCCATGCGCCGACACCGCAGGTGCGGCGATTTACTAGCACAGGCAGCCATCATCGCCACGTCGCAATCCGCGGCCTGTCGTGCAGGACTTCCGCGATCCGCAACCGCGTGCCGGGCGTGGTCCCCTCGGGCAGCGCGGTGACCGCGAAGAACCCGCACTCGGCGATCTCGTGGTTGGGCGCGGGCAGGCGATCCTGCTTGAACTGCCTGACGACGTAGACCGCGACGTGGTCGCGGCGCGAGACGTGGCTGTTGAGGAAGATGCCGTGCAGCACGGCATCGCCAGTGAGATCGATATCGCCCTCCTCCTTGAGCTCGCGGCGCATCGCCTGCTCCATGGTCTCGCCGAGATCGACGCCGCCGCCGGGCAGATACCAGCCCGTGACGTAGCTGTGCCTGACCAGGAACACCCTGGTGTCGGCATCCAGCACCACGGCGCGGACGCCGAGCGTCATGCCGCGGACCAGCAGGAAATAGGCGTGGAAGATTCGCCGCAGCAGCGGCTCGAATCTGCGTCGGACGCTGTTCAGACGTTCCGCCATCGGGCCCCCTTGATCCCCGCTTGCACCTGGCCTGCGACCTTGCCATTACAGCGGGCGAATAGCGAGGCAATCGCCCCAATGGCCCCCTTCACGCTCGCCCATCTGTCGGACCCGCATCTGCCGCCGCTGCCGAAGCCGCGGCTGATCGAGCTCGCGGGCAAGCGCGCGCTCGGCTACGTCAACTGGACACGCAACCGTCACAAGTACCAGCGCCGCGAGGTGCTCGACGCACTCGTCGCCGACGTGAAGGCGCAAGGTCCCGACCACATCGCGGTCACAGGCGATCTCGTCAATCTGGCGCTGGAGGCGGAATTCGCGCCGGCGCGCGCCTGGCTCGAGGGCCTCGGTCCGCCCGACCGCGTCACCACGATTCCCGGCAATCACGACGCTTATGTCCGCGCCACCTTTCATCGCTTCGGCGAAACCTTCGCGCCCTATCTTGCGGGTGACGATGGCCGCATCGGCTTTCCGAGCCTGCGCCGGCGCGGGCCGCTCGCGCTGATCAGCCTGTCCACGGCGGTGCCCACCTTGCCGCTGATGGCGACAGGCACGCTCGGACGCGATCAGCTCGCGTCGCTCGAAGAGATGCTCGAGCGGTTCGCAGCCGAGGACGTCTTTCGCGTGCTGCTGGTGCATCATCCACTGAAGTCCGGCGCGCGCCACAAGCGGATGATTGACTCGGCCGAGCTGCTGACGCTCTTGAAACGCCACGGCGTCGAGCTGATCCTGCACGGGCACGACCACATTCATTCGACGATGTGGTTCGAGGGACCCAACGGCAACATTCCCGCGCTCGGCGTGCCCTCGGCCTCCGCGCTCGCGCACGGGCGCACCCCGGCTGCGGCCTACAATCTGTTCACGATCGAGAAGGACAACACCGGCTGGCGTTGCGAGCAGACGGTGCGGAGCCTGGGGGCTGGACTTCAGATCGGGCAGATCAAGCACGTGCGGCTGATCTAGTTCGCCGTCATTCCAGGGCATGCGAAGCATGAACCCGGAATCCATCGGGCTGCAATACGTGCTGATGAATGGATTCCGGGTTCGCGCTTCGCGCGCCCCGGAATGACGACGCCTCACCAGCTCCGCAAGGCCGCGAGCACGGCGACCCCGAACAGCGCGGCGGCACCGAGCACGAACCCCAGCACGAATGGCCAGACGCGCGAGCGGCGCCGCGGCTGCGCTACCTCGGGCTTCGGCTCGGGCGGGACCACCATCGCATGCTCGCGCTCGATCATGCGGCGCGCGACGTAATCGGTCACGGCCTCGACGATGACAGCGGTGTCGTGCGATTCGGCGAGCACGATGCGGCCGAAGCGGGTGTCCTGCACGAAGCGGTACATCCGCTTGTCGCGCCCCATCACGATGTGCGCGACGACGTCGATCCAGAGCCTGGGCGTATCGCCCTGGCTGATACCGCGGTCGAACAGGTCGATCTTGTCAGGCACCTGCGCGAACAGAGGATCGAGCGAATCGTTGAGGATCTCGAGCCGTGCCACCTCGGCATCGCGCAAATCGACGACGACGCCGGTGCGGTCGGCGGCCTCGATCCGCGCCCGCAACAGCGCATCGCGCAGCCGCACCGGGCGCGGCTGGCTGGGATGGATCCCGCTGGTCTCGGGCTCTGACATTGGCGGCCTCGTCCTCACTTGGCCGGATTAACCTATCAGCAACCAATGTGTCCGCAAAGGCCCTACAATTCCAGTTACTTACGGAGCCCACAGGCTATTCACCTGTGCCAAAAACAGACGGTCCCACCCGGCTTGCGCCGGATGGGACCCTCCGTCCTTGGACGTCTTCTTATTCAGATTGGCATGTTAGTTCAGATTCTCACGCCGAGACCCGCGACGGCTCTTCCACGATCGAGAAGCGGACGCCCGCCTTGTGGCGGTTCTCTTCCGAGACCGAGCGCCAGGCGTCCTCGGCCTCCTTGCGGGTCTTGAACGGACCCTGCACCTGGGCCGAGCCTTCCACCAGCTTGTGGAAGTTCATCGAGCCGAACTCGCCGCCGATCACCCAGAAATTGCTGTTGGTCATTGTCAGTCTCCTGTCGATTAGCGTGATGCGTTAGCCGAACTGGTTCATCGTGTTGTGGGCGCCGCCCGCCTTCAGGGCAGCCTCGCCGGCGAAGTATTCCTTGTGGTCGTCGCCGATGTCGGAGCCGGCCATGTTCTGATGCTTGGCGCAGGCGATACCCTGACGGATCTCGGCGCGCTGGACGTTCTTGACATAGCCGAGCATGCCCTGGTCGCCGAAATATTCCTTCGCCAGATTGTCGGTCGAGAGCGCCGCCGTGTGGTAGGTCGGCAACGTGATCAGGTGGTGGAAGATGCCGGCACGCTTAGCCGAATCCGCCTGGAAGGTGCGGATGCGCTCGTCGGCTTCCTTTGCCAGCGGCGTATCGTCGTATTCCACCTTCATCAGCTCGGCACGATTGTACTTGCTGACGTCTTGGCCGGCTTCCTTCATCGCATCGTAGACCTGCCAACGGAAGTTGAGGGTCCAGTTGAACGAGGGCGAGTTGTTGTAGGCCAGCTTCGCGTTCGGAACCACCTTGCGGATCCGGTCGACCATCTTGGCGATCTGCTCGATATGCGGCTTCTCGGTCTCGATCCAGAGCAGGTCGGCGCCGTTCTGCAGCGAGGTGATGCAGTCCAGCACGCAGCGGTCTTCGCCGGTGCCCGGGCGGAACTGATAGAGATTGGAGGGCAGCCGCTTCGGACGCATCATCTTGCCGTTGCGGTTGATGATGACGTCGCCATTGCGGGCGTTCTCCGCCGTCACTTCCTCGCAATCCAGGAAGCTGTTGTACTGGTCGCCGAGGTCACCGGGCTTGTGGCTGACCGCAATCTGCTGGGTCAGGCCGGCACCGAGCGAGTCGGTACGGGTCACGACGATGCCGTCTTCGACGCCGAGTTCGAGGAACGCGTGGCGGCAGGCCCGGATCTTGGCGAGGAACACCTCGTGCGGCACCGTGACCTTGCCGTCCTGGTGGCCGCACTGCTTCTCGTCCGAGACCTGGTTCTCGATCTGGAGCGCGCAGGCACCCGCCTCGATCATCTTCTTGGCGAGCAGATAGGTCGCCTCCGCATTGCCGAAGCCGGCGTCGATGTCGGCGATGACGGGCACGACATGGGTCTGGAAGTTGTCGATCTTCTCGATCAACTCCTTCTCTCGGGTCTTGTCGCCTTCCTTGCGGGCCTTATCGAGGTTGCGGAAGATATCGTTCAGCTCGCGCGAGTCGGCCTGACGCAGGAAGGTGTAGAGTTCTTCGATCAGCGCCGGCACCGAGGTCTTCTCGTGCATCGACTGGTCCGGCAGCGGGCCGAACTCGGAGCGCAGCGCCGCGATCATCCAGCCGGACAGGTACAAATAGGTGCGATCGGTCTTGCCAAAGTGCTTCTTGACCGAGATCAGCTTCTGCTGGGCGATGAAGCCGTGCCAGCAGCCCAGCGACTGCGTGTACTTGGTGGGATCGCCGTCATAGGCGGCCATGTCGGCTCGCATCAGCGCCGCGGTGTAGCGGGCGATATCCAGGCCGGTCTTGAAGCGATTCTGCAGGCGCATGCGGGCGACGGCCTCGGCCGACACCCCGTTCCAGGTCGGCTGGGTCTCCAGGAGCGACCGGGCCGCCTCGACCTCGCTCTGATACGAGGCGGGGGCCTGGAGGGTGCTGATGCCGCGGGGCTGGTAATTCATGTGCCTGATCCTTTCGCTGACGACGGCCACCCATCGACATTCTTGACAATGCATTGCGAGATGCGTGTCAGAAGCTAAACGCGAGAAAGCTCAGCTCGTATAGTGGGCTTGTATTTGAATGGTGATGTCATGTAACATCGGTACTTGTAATAGATGTCACTTTGTAAATCTTGTAAATAAAATTGGTCAACAAGCCTGCCCTTGATGCCTCCGGAGACCTGAGAATGCCCGCCGGTTCCAGCAAGAAGCTCTTCGTCGGCCCGCGCTTCCGGCGGATCCGACAGCAATTGGGGCTGTCGCAGACCCAAATCGCCGAGGGGCTCGGGATCTCGCCGAGCTATGTCAATCTGATCGAGCGCAACCAGCGTCCGGTGACCGCACAGATCCTGCTGCGGCTGGCCGAAACCTACGACCTCGACCTGCGCGACCTCGCGACCGCCGACGAGGACCGCTTCTTCGCCGAACTCAACGAGATTTTCTCCGACCCGCTGTTCCGCCAGATCGACGTTCCCAAGCAGGAACTGCGCGACCTCGCCGAGCTCTGCCCGGGCGTCACCCATGCGCTGCAACGGCTCTATGCCGCCTATACCGAGGCCCGCCAGGGCGAGACGCTGGCCGCAGCACAAATGGCTGACCGCGACGTCGGCACCCGCTATGAGGCCAATCCGGTCGAGCGCGTCCGCGAGCTGATCGAGGCCAACCGCAACTACTTTCCGGAACTCGAGCAGGCCGCGGAGACTTTGCGCGACGAGCTGAACGTGCCGGCCGAAGAGCTTTATGCGGCGCTCGCGGCACGGCTGCGCGAAAAGCATTCGATCCAGACCCGCATCATGCCCGTGGACGTGATGCGCGAGACGCTGAGGCGCTTCGACCGCCACCGGCGCCAGCTCCTGATCTCCGAGCTGGTCGACCCGCCCGGCCGCGCGTTCCAGCTCGCCTTCCAGCTTGGTCTCGTTGAATGCACGCAGCATCTGGAGACCATCATCGGCCGCGCCGGCCCGCTCGACGACACACCGCGCCGCCTGTTCCGGATCACGCTCGGCAACTATTTTGCGGCCGCCGTGATGATGCCCTACCCGGCTTTCCTGGCTGCCGCCGAAGCATTGAACTACGACATCCATCTGCTGGCACAGCGCTTCAATTCCGGCTTCGAGCAGGTCTGCCATCGGCTCACCACCCTGCAGCGGCCGAACGCGCGCGGCATCCCGTTCTTCCTGCTTCGTGTCGACAATGCCGGCAACGTCTCGAAGCGATTTTCATCGGGCACGTTCCCGTTCTCGAAATTCGGCGGCACTTGTCCGCTGTGGAACGTGCACTCGACCTTCGACACGCCTGATCGCCTGCTGAAGCAGGTGATCGAGCTGCCCGACGGCACGCGCTATTTCTCGATTGCGCAGATGGTGCGCCGCCCCGTCGCGCCGCACCCGCTGCCGCAGCCGCGCTTCGCCATCGGCCTCGGCTGCGAAATCCGTCACGCCGCGCGCCTCGTCTACGCTGCCGGCATCGATCTGGAGAAAACGGAGGGCACGCCGATCGGCGTCAACTGCCGCCTCTGCGAGCGCGAAAACTGCGCCCAGCGCGCCGAGCCGCCGATCACGCGCACGCTGATCCTGGACGAAACGACGCGGCGGGTGTCGAGTTTTGCGTTCTCGAATGCGCGGGAGTTGTGAAGGGGCACATCTACCTCCTCGTCATTGCGAGCGAAGCGAAGCAATCCAGACTGTCTCCGCAGTGACAGCCTGGATTGCTTCGTCGCTTCGCTCCTCGCAATGACGAAGGACTTACGCCAGCGTATGCACGATCACCGGACCCGCGGCGGCGCGGGCGTCGCCGGCAAGCAGCGAGCCCAGATCCTTCTCGATCCAGGCGATCGCACGCCTGTTCGCCTCCTCCGCCTGCTCGAACTTGTCGAAGATCGATATCGCCGTGACCGTGTCGTCGCCGGCATAGACGACGTAATAGGCGCGGAAGCCGTCGACGTCGCTGATGATCGGAACAGCGCCTTCCTTGATACGGCGCGCCAGCTCTTCGGCGCTCCCGCTTTTCGCCTTGGCCTGACGGATGGCGGCATACATGGCATCCTCCCTTCCGGCTATCTGGTGTGGGGCTTG
Source organism: Bradyrhizobium sp. MI1.10 (assembly GCF_055811035.1). Lineage (NCBI taxonomy): Bacteria > Pseudomonadati > Pseudomonadota > Alphaproteobacteria > Hyphomicrobiales > Nitrobacteraceae > Bradyrhizobium > Bradyrhizobium sp. MI1.10. The sequence goes on along the minus strand of NZ_JBVVPN010000008.1, from coordinate 111,262 downwards.
GTGCCCGGATCGCATGCTACGCCGAAGCGCGCGGGCAATCCACGCTTGGTTAATCCGGCACTAATTCCCTTCCGCGATCTGCAACCATCGATTAAGCACGCCTCAACATCGCTGCCTTAGTCTCGCCCCACTCACTTTTCGCAAACAACGGCGGCTTGTTCTGCCGCGTGAAGTGACATCAGGGGGTTCATCATGCGCATTGCGTTGCTGCTGACCGCGACCATTGTCGGCGCGCTCTTTGCCGATCCGTCCCATGCCGGACCGCTGGATGCGTCCGCCGGCGCAGCGCAGGCGCTACCGCCGGGCTTCCAGAGCTACCGCGGCTACATGTTCGACCTGTCGGAGAATTCGGACCGCAAGGATGTCGACAAGCTCACCGACAATGTGAAGAGCCAGATCGATGTGGTCGAGGCCGCCGGCCTCTCGCCGCGCGTGCTGCGCTTCTTCCGCACCGTCCCGATCATCGCCAGCGAGCTCGCCTGCCTCGACGAAGGCGCCGCGACTGCCTGCTACGGCCGGGTCACGCCTGACATCCAGCGCACCGCTCCCCGCACACTGACGGTCTGGGACCCCAACAAGCAGCGCTGGAGCAATCCGAACGCCGTCGACCTCGCGGTCGATTCCGGCCTTGGCGTGATCATGCTGCGGCCGGACATGATGCGTTACGAAAAGGAAGCCGTGCTGCTGCACGAGCTGCTGCACGCCTACCACGCGCGGCTGTTGCCGGACGGCTACGCCAACAAGGGCGTGATCGGCTATTACGCCTACGCCAAGTCCAAGGATCTCCTGCCCAAGGAATCCTACGCGCTGAAGAATCACATGGAGTTCTTCGCGGTAACCGCCAGCATCTTCCTGGCCGGGAAGAGCGAATTCCACGACCCGAAGTCGCGCGAGGCGCTCAAGGAGAAGTTGCCGGACTATTATAAATATCTGGTCGGCGTGTTCGGCTTCGACCCCGATCCGGCAGCACCAAGTGGGCCGGTCGCTTCGCTGAAGTAAGGCAGAGAGCGCGCCAAACCCAGCCAGAGAGCCGCGCGCGCAGCGCGGCTTTTTTGTTTTGGTCAACAGAAGCTGCGGATGACGCGTGGCCGGGAATTGCCAAGGTGGGGCCCGATCTGCATAGTCCCGCCCGCATCGATACCGTTTTCGAAGAGGATAGAACAACATGGCGGAAGCCGACCTGGATGTCGTGATCCGGCAACTGGCCAGACAGCTGCATACGGGCCTGATGACCCGCGCCAAGGAGCGGCGGGACCGATTCAACGGCCTTGCGGCCAAGGCCAAGGGCAAGGAGACCGGCGACCGCTTCAAGATGATGGCCAAGGCCACCATGGAGCAGGCCATTGCCGCCGCCAAGCGCCTGCAGATGTCCGCCGACAACGTCGCCGACAGCTACGCGCGGTCGATGCGGATCGCCGCCAGCACGCCGGTCGAGGTGAAGGTGGAGAAGAAGGCGCCCAAGGAAAAGCCGGCCAAGAAAGCGAAGAAGGCCAAAGCCAAGAAGGCGAAGTAGACGCTCACTTTCCTGGAGCGACGAGCCGGGTCGGCTCGGCGCTCGCCAGTTCGGCGAGCTTTGCGCGTGCCGCGTCGCGGGTGCGGACGTCCTTGCCGGCGGGCAGCGCCAGCGCGGCCTCGAAATCGGCGCGCGCCTCATTCGCCTGGCCCCGGGCGAGGAAGGCGAGGCCGCGGTCGAGCCGAGGCTGCGCATCCGAGGGGTCGAGGCGGACCGCGGTGTTGTAGCTCAGGATCGCGCGATCGAGATCGCCGGCGGCCGCGAGCGCGAGACCGCGCTGGTGATAGGGCGCGGCGTGCCTGGGATCATGCGCGATCGCCTCGTCGTAATCCTCGATGGCAAGTTCGAGGTCGCCGTTCTGCCGGCGCGCCAACGCCCGATCGCGATAGAGCGAGGCGCGGTTGGGGTTGAGATGGATAGCCTCGTCGAAATCCGCGATCGCCCGCCGCCAGTCGCCGTGGCGCAACGCGATCCGTCCACGCCCCTCATAGGCGAAAGCGATCAGCGAGCCGCGCAGCGGCGAGAAGCCGATCACTGCCGAGCAGATGTCGGGCTCGTCCTCGTCCCCGCAATTGACGACGGTGTGCGTGGACAGGCCAATCAGCATGCCCAGGGCAATCAACAATGGTACTGCAGCTTTGGTCATCTTCGAGGGTGGCAGGCAGAGGGCCGGCCACGCATCCCCTTTCGCAGGAACTGTCACGGCAGGGTGTTAGCACCGGCCGGGACCGTCCTGTGTGCGACAGGTCACAAAGCGAGCAAATTCGCGCTGCTTCCGCGTCAGCCCCAAGGGCCGCGTGAAGAAGAGCGGCCCCATGGGCTCCGCGGCGGGTAGTTCTCATTGGCGCCGACCGAGGGCGACGCCTGCGCGCCAAGCTCGGCTGCGAGCTGCCGAAGCGCCGCGATGCGATTCTGCGTCGAAGGATGGGTGGCGAACAGATTGTCGACGCCGTGGCCCGACAGCGGATTGATGATGAACATGTGCGCGGTGGCGGGATTTCGCTCCGCCTCGACATTCGGGACCTGATGCGCAGCGCCTTCGATCTTCACCAGCGCCGATGCCAGCCACATCGGCTGACCCGCGATGCGTGCGCCGAGATTGTCCGCGGCGTATTCGCGCGTACGACTGATCGCCATCTGCACCAGCATGGCGCCGATCGGGGCGAGGATCATCATCAGGATCGAGCCGACGATACCCGGACCATTGTTGTCGCGGTTGCCTCCGAAGAACATGCCGAACTGCGCCAGCATCGAGATCGCGCCTGCAATGGTCGCGGTCACAGTCATCAGCAGCGTGTCGTGGTGCTTGATATGAGCGAGCTCGTGCGCGATCACGCCGGCGAGCTCCTCGCGGCTGAGCTGGCGCATCAACCCGGTGGTGACCGCAACCGCGGCATTCTCGGGATTGCGCCCGGTGGCAAACGCGTTGGGCTGCGGCTCGTCCATCAGGAACACGCGCGGCATCGGCAAGCCGGCCCGGCCCGCCAGCTCGGCGACGAGCCCGACCAGCTCCGGTGCGCTGCTGCGGTCGACCTCATGGGCGCCATACATGGACAGCACCATGCGGTCGGAGTTCCAGTAGGTGAAGAGATTGGTCGCCGCGGCAATGACGAGCGCAATCATGGCGCCGCCGGCACCGCCGATCAGATAGCCGATGCCCATGAACAGGGCGGTGAGGCCTGCAAGCAGCATTGCGGTACGAAGATAGTTCATGGCCGTCTCCCGAGGCCGGCCGTGGCCGCTGGAGGCGTTGCAGGCCGGCAAGCATGAGGTAGGGATGCCCCCCGTCCGCGTGCAAGGTTTCAAGGTGCGTCGCGGAGCCGCGGCTATTGACCAACATTGCTTTTCCGTCATGCCCGGGCTTGTCCCGGGCATCCACGTTCTCCCTCCGGCGCAAGGCCGAAAGCGTGAATGGCCGGGACAAGCCCGGCCATGACGAAAGGATGGTTTGAGGCGCTCAATTCCCTTAAGCTTTGGCAAGATTCCCCACGCGCCCTCCCCCCGGAAACCTCATGCTCCAGACCCGATTTGCGATCGCGGCCGTCACTCTTGTCGCGCTGTCTGCAACCGCCTCCGCCCAGTTCGCGCCAGCGCCCGCAAAACCAGCAGCCCCCAGGGCGACCGCGCCGTCGCCGCGCGCGGCGGCGTGCCATAACGGCGCGAACTTCGATCGGTTTCTGGCCGACGTGAAACAACAGGCCGTTGCCGTCGGCGTGTCGCAGCGGACGATCGCGGCGGCCGCGCCTTACCTCGTCTACGACCAGGGCATCGTCAATCGCGATCGCGGCCAGCGCGTGTTCGGCCAGCTCTTCACCGAATTTGCCGGCCGCATGGCCGCGCCCTATCGCATGCAGAACGGCCAGCAGCACATCAAGCAACATGCGGCCGCATTCGCGCGCGCGGAAAAGGAATACGGCGTGCCGCCGGCGGTGATCGCAGCGTTCTGGGGACTGGAGAGCGATTTCGGCGTCAACATGGGCAATCTGCCGACGCTGAAATCGCTGGTGTCGCTGGCCTATGATTGCCGCCGCTCGGAGATGTTCGTGAACGAGACCATTGCCGCGCTGAAGATCATCGACCGCGGCGATTTGCATCCTGACGAGATGGTCGGCTCCTGGGCCGGCGAGCTCGGACAGACCCAGTTCCTGCCCGTGCATTACGTCAACTATGCCGTCGACTATGACGGCGACGGACGACGCGATCTCCTCCGCAGCGAGGACGACGTGATCGGCTCGACCGCGAACTACATCGCCAACGGATTGAAGTGGCGGCGCGGCGAGCCGTGGCTGGAAGAGATCAAGGTGCCGCAAAACCTGCCGTGGGATCAGACCGACCTCACGGTGCAGCTACCGCGCTCGAAATGGGCGCAGCTCGGCGTGACCTATCCCGACGGCAGGCCGCTGCCGAACGACAATCTTGCCGCCTCCGTGCTGCTGCCGATGGGGCGCTTCGGGCCAGCCTTCATGGCGTACCCGAATTTCGCGGCCTACACCGAGTGGAATAACTCGCTGATCTATTCGACCACCGCAGGCTATCTCGCCACCCGCATCGCGGGCGCGGCTCCGATGCGAAAGCCGTCCACACCGGTCGCGCAGCTGCCGTTCAACGAGCTCAAGCAATTGCAGCAGCTTCTGGTCCAGGCCGGCTTCAATGTCGGCAAGGTCGACGGCGTGCTGGGCCAGCAGAGCCGCGCCGCGGTGAAGGCTATGCAGGTCAAATACGGTCTGCCCGCGGATTCCTGGCCGACCGCCGAGCTTTTGGCCCGAATGCGCGGTGGCACGGCACAGGCGCAGCCGGCGGGGACGATCCGCTAAGCACTAGAATCGCTGGATGCCCCGCGAAAGCGGGGCATCCAGTACGCCGCGGCCTATCGATTCAATCACAGCTGCCTCGGAGTACTGGATCGTCCGGTCAAGCCGGACGATGACAGCGGGGGGCGCCGATAGCACCACAAGCCCGCCCGGTAGAATTTTCGCACTGCACAAGCCGCTCCCGCGATTGTATTTTTCCATGAGGTTCCCATGTGAGTGGCTCAGGTTTCTCCTGAGATTTCCCACCACAATAGCGAGCATCACATGTCCTTCCACGACGCCGTCGTTCCCGCCTATTTGCAAATGCTGAACAGCCTGACCGGCCTGCTCACGAAAGCCGAGGCGCATTGCGCGGCCAAAAAGGTCGATCCCGCCGTCCTGCTGGGCTCCCGCCTGTTTCCGGACATGCTGCCGCTCTCGAAGCAGATCCAGCTGGTCAGCGATTTTGCAGCCAAAGGCTGCGCCCGGCTGACCCATAGCGAAGTGCCCTCCACAGCAGACACCGAGACTAGCTTTGCCGAATTGAAGCAGCGGCTCGCCAAGACCATCGACTATGTGAAATCGTTCAAGCCCGAGCAGTTCGAGGGCGCCGACACCAAGGACGTCACCTTCCCGGCCGGTCCCGACAAGTCCATCACCATGAAGGGCCAGCAATTCCTCAGCGCGTTCTCGCTGCCCAACTTCTATTTCCACGCCGCCACCGCCCACGGCCTTCTGCGCCACGCCGGCGTCGAGGTCGGCAAACGCGATTTCCTCGGCGCGAACTAATACCCGATGATTCAGGCGGCCGCGGCGGGAGATCGAATCTGCTGCCGCGGCTGAAATTGCACATGCTTTATGCTGCGTAGCCCCGCTGCGCATCTCGCCTGCAGTTTCCGTATGGCTCCTCCCTTGCGCTGATTGCCGCGATGCACAAGTGTTCCGGATCTCTCACCGCCTGGAAGCATTCTCATGAGCCGTTCGACCAAATTGTTTGAGACCTACAAGCTCGGCCCGATCACGCTGGCGAACCGTTTCGTGATGGCGCCGCTGACGCGCAACCGCGCCTTTCCCGGCACCTTCGTACCGGGCGCGCTCGCCGCCGACTATTACGCCCAGCGTGCTTCTGCGGGGCTTCTGATCACCGAAGCGAGCCAGGTCTCGCAGCAGGGCCAAGGCTACCAGGACACCCCCGGCATCTATTCCAAGGAGCAGGTTGCCGGCTGGCGCAAGGTCACCGATCAGGTGCACCAGCGCGGCGGCAAGATCTTCATCCAGCTCTGGCATGTCGGCCGCATTTCGCATGTCGACCTTCAGGCCAATGGCGCAGCCCCGGTGGCACCGAGCGCGATCCGCGCCAAGGGCAAGACCTTCGTCAACGGCGGCTTCGCTGACGTCTCTGAGCCCCGTGCGCTCGAACTCTCCGAAATTCCAGGGATCATCGACGATTTCAAGCGCGCCACGAAGAATGCGCTCGAAGCCGGCTTCGACGGCGTCGAGATCCACGGCGCCAACGGCTATCTGCTCGAGCAGTTCGCCAAGGACGGCACCAACAAGCGTACTGACGCCTATGGCGGCTCGATCGAGAACCGCGCGCGACTGATGCTGGAAGTCTCCAGGGCCGTCGTGGCGGAGGCCGGAGCCGATCGTACCGGCATCCGCATCTCGCCGGTGACGCCTGCCAACGACATCTCGGATTCGAACCCGCAAGCCCTGTACGACCATATCGTCGATGGTCTCGCGGCGCTGAAGCTCGTCTATCTCCATGTCGTCGAGGGCGCCACCGGCGGTCCGCGCGACATCGCGCCGTTCGACTATGCGGGCGTGCGCAAGCGCTTCCCCGGCGCCTACATCGCCAACAACGGCTATGATTTCGATCTCGCCGCCAAGGTGCTGGACGCGAACGCGGCTGATCTCATCGCCTTCGGCAAGCCGTTCATCTCCAACCCCGATCTGGTCGAGCGCCTGAAGGCGGGCGCGACGCTGAACGATTGGGACAAGAACACGTTCTACGGCGGCGGCGCCAAGGGCTACACGGATTACCCGACGCTGGCGGCTGAGCCAGCTGAGTAAGGCGTCGTCGTCGCTCCACCCTCCGTCATTGCGAGGAGCGAAGCGACGAAGCAATCCAGACTACCTCCGTGGGAAGACTCTGGATTGCTTCGCTTCGCTCGCAATGACGTTGTGGAAGCAAAATCCACGACAATAAAAAGAAAAAGGCCGGGATTGCTCCCGGCCTTTCGTCGTTATGTTGAAGTGCCTTACTGCAGCGAAGCGCGCTTCGGGGGCTGTGCCGGCCACGACTTGATCAGGGTGTCGTAGTCGACCGTCTCGCCCTTCGGCTTCTCGTTGGCGAGCTTGCGCTGCGGGGCGATCGTGCCGTCCTTCTGGGCCTTGGCGAACCAGTACTCGGCCGTCTCCTTCTTGTGCAGCTTCGGACCGCAGGCGCCCTGCACGCCGGACTTCTCCAGACGCTCCATGACGGAGTCCTGGGCGGCGGCAAGCGAGTCCATCGCGGCTTGCGGCGTCTTCGTACCGGACGACGCATCGCCGATATTCTGCCACCACAGCTGCGCCAGCTTCGGATAGTCGGGCACGTTGTTGCCGGTCGGGGTCCACTGCACGCGCGCGGGCGAGCGGTAGAACTCGATCAGGCCGCCGAGCTTCGGCGCACGCTCGGTGAACGACTTGTCCCAGATGTCGGATTCACGAATGAACGTGAGACCGACATGGCTCTTCTTCAAGCTGACCGTCTTGGAGACGATGAACTGAAGATAGAGCCAGGCCGCCTTGCGGCGGTCAGCGGGAGTCGACTTCAGCAGCGTCGCCGAGCCCGCGTCCTGGTAGCCGAGCTTCATGCCTTCCTTCCAGTACGAACCGTGCGGCGACGGAGCCATACGCCATTTCGGCGTACCGTCCGCGTTCATCACGGCGATGCCCGGCTTCACCATGTCGGCGGTGAAGGCGGTGTACCAGAACATCTGCTGGGCGATATTGCCCTGCGCCGGCACCGGACCGGATTCGGAGAAGGTCATGCCCTGGGCCTGCGGCGGAGCATACTTCTTCATCCACTCGAGGTACTTGGTGATCGAGTAGACCGCGGCCGGACCGTTGGTGTCGCCACCACGCTCCACCGAGGAGCCGACCGGACGGCAGCCTTCCATGCGGATGCCCCATTCGTCGACGGGCAGACCGTTCGGGATGCCCTTGTCGCCGTTACCGGCCATCGACAGCCAGGCGTCGGTGAAACGCCATCCGAGCGACGGGTCCTTCTTGCCATAGTCCATATGGCCGTAGACCTTGACGCCGTTGATCTCCTTTATGTCGTTGGTGAAGAACTCGGCGATGTCTTCATAGGCCGACCAGTTCACCGGCACGCCGAGCTCGTAGCCGTACTTGGCCTTGAACTTGGCCTTGTAGTCGGGGTTGGTGAACCAGTCGTAGCGGAACCAGTAGAGGTTCGCGAACTGCTGGTCGGGCAGCTGATAGAGCTTGCCGTCCGGCGCCGTGCCGAACGACTTGCCGATGAAGTCGTTGACGTCGAGCATGGGATCGGTGACGTCCTTGCCCTCGCCGGTCATGTAGTCCGACAGCGCGATGGTCTGGCCGTAGCGGAAGTGGGTGCCGATCAGGTCGGAATCGTTGATCCAGCCGTCGTACACGTTCTTGCCGGACTGCATCTGGGTCTGCAGCTTCTCGACCACGTCACCTTCCTGGATGATGTCGTGCTTGAGCTTGATGCCGGTGAGCTCGGAGAACGCCTTGGCCAGCGTCTGCGACTCGTATTCGTGGGTCGTGATGGTCTCGGAGACGACGTTGATCTCCATGCCCTTGAAGGGCTCGGCGGCCTTGGCGAACCACTCCAGCTCCTTCTTCTGCTCGTCTTTCGACAGCGTCGAGGGCTGGAATTCCGCGATCCACTTCTGGATCGCGGCGTCGTCGGCGGCGCGCACCGGCGCCGAGACGGCCAACGACACCGCGACCATGGCGGCGACGCTGGACATCGTCAGAAAGCTATTCTTGGTCAATGGACGTTCCCTTCTCCTAAACTGCCGCATGTTATTCCTCCGTTGCAGCGACAAACTTTTTACAGGCCCGGGTTGGTCCCGGATCTGGCCGTTCCTTCGCGGGCTAGACCGTGCGGAAAATGAGTACGGCCGTGGCCAGCGAAATTCCTGATGCGATCCAAAGGCGCGAAATTTCAAGTCCGTCCTCGCCGATCGGCAGCGTGGCGAGGGCGTCGGTGCCGGCGAAGGCGATCCACAGCAAGTGGATGACCGCTGCCGTGATGAGGGAGATGAACAGACGGTCGCCCCGCGTGGTCGGGATGCGCAGCACGCCGACACGTTCGGCTTCGGGATAGGCCACCCCGAGCCAGGTCATCACGGCCAACGTGCAGGCGAGCGCGACAAAGAAGATCGCCGTCGGCGGCGTCCAGGCCATCCATGCAATAGCTTCCATTGATGCCTCCCTAAACCCGACCGAGCGCGAAACCGCTCGCGATGTAGTTCCGAACGAACCAGATCACGAGCGCGCCCGGGATGATCGTCAGCACGCCGGCCGCAGCCAGCAGGCCCCAGTCCATGCCCGCGGCCGACACCGTGCGCGTCATGATCGCCGCGATCGGCTTGGCCTGCACCGAGGTCAGCGTGCGCGCCAGCAGCAGCTCGACCCAGGAGAACATGAAGCAGAAGAAGGCGGCGACGCCGATGCCGCTCGCAATCAGCGGCACCAGAATCTTGATGAAGAAGCGCGGGAAGGAATAGCCGTCGAGGAAGGCGGTCTCGTCGATCTCGCGCGGCACGCCGGAGACGAAGCCTTCCAGGATCCACACCGCCAGCGGGACGTTGAAGATGCAGTGCGCCAGCGCGACCGCCCAGGGCGTATCGAACAGGCCGATCGCCGAATAGAGATTGAAGAACGGCAGCGCATAGACCGCGGCCGGCGCCATGCGGTTCGACAGCAGCCAGAAGAACAGATGCTTGTCGCCGAGGAAGCGGTAGCGCGAAAACGCGTAGGCTGCCGGCAGCGCCACCGAGATCGAGATGATGGTGTTGAGGACGACATATTCCAGCGAGTTGATGTAGCCGGAATACCAGCTCTCGTCGGTGAAGATGCGCTTGTAGTGCTGGAGCGTCGGCGCGTGCGGCCACAGCGTCATCGTCGAGACGATCTCGGCGTTGGTCTTGAAGCTCATGTTGACGAGCCAGTAGATCGGCAACAGCAGGAAGATCAAAAACAGCGCCATGATGAGACGACGGCCGGGGATCGAATGCATCACGCGGCTCCTTCCTGCGGCTTCCGCTCGGCGCCGGCATTGGTCATGACGGTGTAGAAGATCCAGCAGACGATCAGGATGATGAGGTTGTAGACCAGCGACAGCGCGGCGGCCTTGCCGAGATCGAACTGGCCGAGCGCGATCTTGACCAGCTCGATCGACACGAAGGTCGTCGAGTTGCCGGGCCCACCACCCGTCACCACGAACGGTTCGGTGTAGATCATGAAACTGTCCATGAAGCGCAGCAGCACCGCGATCAGCAGCACACGATTCATCTTCGGCAGCTGGATCGCCTTGAACACCGCCCAGCGGGAGGCGCCATCGATCTGCGCCGCCTGATAATAGGCTTCGGGGATCGACTTCAGGCCGGCGTAGCACAGCAGCGCGACCAGGCTGGTCCAGTGCCAGACATCCATCACGATGACGGTGACCCAGGCGTCGATATCGTTGGAGACGTAATTATAATCGATGCCGATGGCATTGAGGACATAACCGAGCAGGCCGATGTCGGGGCGGCCGAAGATCTGCCAGATCGTGCCGACCACGTTCCACGGGATCAGCAGCGGCAGCGCCAGGATGACGAGGCAGGCCGCAACCGTCCACCCCTGTCGCGGCATCGACAGCGCGACGACGATGCCGAGCGGCACCTCGATCGCGAGGATCACCAGCGAGAAGAACAGATTGCGCCCGAGCGAAGCCAGGAAGCGGCCGCCGAGATCGGTCGAGGGATCGAGCAATTCCTTGAACCAGCCGACACCGTTCCAGAAGAACTGGTTGTTGCCGAAGGTGTCCTGCATCGAATAGTTCACCACCGTCATCAACGGCAGCACCGCCGAGAAGGCGACGACCAGGAACACCGGCAGCACCAGGAACCAGGCTTTTTGGTTGACGGTCTTGTCCATCAGGCGGCTCCCTCCACCAGAAGGCTGTCGGCATAGACGTGGACGTGCGACGGGTCGAATTTCAGGCCGGCCGTGCCATCCGGGCTGGTGAAGCCGGCCGGCGCGCGGGCCGCGAGTTTTGCGTCGCCGAGCCTCGCACGCGCGAAACGGATGCGCCCGAGGTCGTCGACGCGTTCGATCTTTGCACTGAGCAGGCCAGGCGCAGGCGCGACGGCCTCGACGAATTCCGGACGGACGCCGATCTCGATCTTCGCGCTTGGCGGAAGGCTGTCGTAGCTGCGATTGAGCGCGATGACGTGACCGCCGATCCTGGCCTCGCGGCCCCTTACCTCGGCCGGCAAAATGTTCATGCCGGGCGAGCCGATGAAATAGCCGACGAAGGTGTGCGCCGGCTTGTCGAACAGCTCGGCCGGCGTGCCGCTCTGCACCACGCGGCCGTCATGCATGACCACCACGGTGTCGGCGAAGGTCAGCGCTTCGGTCTGGTCGTGGGTGACGTAGATCATCGTCAGGTCGAGCTCGCGATGCAGCGCCTTCAGCTTGGAGCGGAGCTGCCATTTCAGCTCGGGGTCGATCACGGTGAGCGGCTCGTCGAACAGCACCGCGGCGACGTCCGAGCGGACCAGGCCGCGACCGAGCGAGATCTTCTGCTTGGCATCGGCCGTGAGCCGCGTCGCCTTGCGGTTCAGATAAGGCTCGAGGTCGAGCAGGCGGCCGATCTCGGCGACGCGCTTGTCGATCTCGGCCTTCGGTATACCGCGGTTCTTCAGAGGGAACGCCAAATTCTGCCCCACCGTCATAGTGTCGTAGATCACCGGAAACTGGAACACCTGGGCGATGTTGCGCTTCTGGGTTGACAGCGGTGTGATGTCCTCGCCGTCGAACAGGATTTTCCCGCGCGACGGGGTGATGATGCCCGAGATGACGTTGAGGAGCGTGGTCTTGCCGCAGCCGGACGGCCCGAGCAGCGCGTAGGCGCCGCCCTGTCGCCAGGTCATAGTGACAGGCTTGAGAGCAAAGCTGTCCTGCGGCGCATCATTGCCGCCGTAGGAGTGCGCGAGATCGACGAGGTCAATGCGGGCCATGTCGCATCCCCCTCAAGCTTGTTTCTTTGACGCGTTTTCTTCACGCGAACCGCTCGGCACTTCGCTTGAAAACGCTATGGGACCGGGCGCTGCGACCAGGCGGTCGCCAGCGTCGAACACGAAAACGTCGTTGGGATCAAGCACGGCATCGATGGTCTGCCCGGGCTCGAACTCGTGCACGCCGTGCAACACCGCCACCCAGTTCGATCCGTCGCGGGTCAGATGCACGAAACTCTCCGAACCGGTGATCTCGGTCACCGTTACCGTGGCATGGAAGGCGTGGCGGTCGGTCTCGCCATTGGCAAGCGCGAGCTGATGGGCACGAAATCCGACGCGATAGGCGCCGTCCGCGAGCGAGGAATAGAGACCGGACGCCGGCGCGGCAATGCCGCCCGCATATTGCACCGAGCCGTTCTTTTTCTCGATGCCGACGAGATTGAGCGGCGGATCGGAGAACACCTGCGCGACGCGCAAGGTCTGCGGCCGCCGGTAGACGTTTGGCGTCTCGCCGATCTGGAGCGCCTTCCCCTCCCACATGCACACCGTGTTGCCGCCGAGCAGCAGCGCCTCGGTCGGCTCCGTGGTGGCATAAACGAAGATCGCACCGGACGCCTCGAAGATGCGCGGCAGCTCGGTGCGCAGCTCCTCGCGCAGCTTGTAGTCGAGATTGGCGAGCGGCTCGTCGAGCAGCACGAGGTCGGCGCCCTTCACCAGCGCGCGCGCCATCGCGGTTCGCTGCTGCTGGCCGCCGGAAAGCTGGAGCGGCGTGCGCTTCAGGAACGGCTCGAGCCTGAGCAGCCGGGCGGCTTCCGCGACCCGCGCCTCGATCTCGGCGCGCGGCTTGCCCTGCACGCGCAAGGGCGAAGCGATGTTCTCGTAGACCGACAGCGAGGGGTAGTTGATGAACTGCTGATAGACCATGGCGACCGAGCGCTGGCGCACGTCGACGCCGGTGACGTCCTTGCCGTTGACCAGCAGCTTGCCCGATGTCGGCTTGTCCAGGCCAGCGAGCAGCCGCATGATCGAGGTCTTGCCCGACAGCGTCGGCCCGAGCAGCACGTTGAGCGTGCCGCTCTCGAGCGTCAGCGAGACGTCGCGAATGTGCTCGATACCGTCGACAGTCCGGGTTACGTGATCGAGTGCCACTGTCATGAGCGTCCTCCCGCTTCCAGCAGGGGACTTTGCTGCACGGCGTGGGTCCTGATCCAGTCATCAAGCGCCGCGATCTCGTCGGCACTTAGTCGCAGGCCGAGCTTGGAACGGCGCCAGACGACGTCGTCGGCGGTGACGGCCCATTCGTTGGCCATGAGATAGCGGACTTCGCGCTCGCTCAGCGTCGCACCGAAGGCCTGGCCGAGATCGGCCGCCGATTTCGCATCGCCAAGCAGCTTGATCGCCCTCGTGCCATAGGCGCGTGCGAGGCGCCGCGCATGCTCGTGGCTGAGGAAAGGATAGCCGCGCTGAAGCTCGGCGATCAGGCCGTCGACATCGGACACACCCATGTCGCCGCCGGGCAGCGGCCATTTGCCGGTCCAGCCTTCGCGCGCTTTCGCACTGCGAAGATAGGGCGCGAGCCGCTCCAGCGCCTCCTCGGCGAGACGGCGGTAGGTCGTGATCTTGCCGCCATAGATCGACAGCAGCGGCACGCCGCCGGGCGTGTCGAGCTCGAACACATAGTCGCGCGTCGCGGCCTTGGCTTCGCTGGCGCCGTCATCATAGAGCGGACGCACGCCGGAATAGGTCCAGACCACGTCATCGGGCGTGACAGGCTTGGCCAGATATTCGCTTGCCGCCGTGCAGAGATACTGGATCTCCTCGGCCGTCGCCTTCACCTTGGCGGGATCGCCGTCATAGTCGCGGTCGGTGGTGCCGATCAACGTAAAATCGTCCTGATAGGGAATGACGAAGATGATGCGGCCGTCGGCATTCTGGAACATGTAGGCACGGTCATGGTCGTAGAGTTTCTTTACGACGATGTGCGAGCCCTGCACCAGGCGCACCTTGGCTTTCGCGTTGACGCCGGCGCCGCGGCCGAGCACATCCTCGACCCAGGGCCCGCCGGCATTGACCAGCGCACGGGCCCGGATCGACGAGCGCGCGCCGGTCAGCGTGTCGATCATGCTGACGGTCCAGATGCCGTCGGTCTGTTTAATATCGGTTGCGCGGGTCCGGGTACGGATCTCGGCGCCCTTGTCGGCGGCATCGCGCGCGTTGAGTACGACGAGACGGGCGTCGTCGACGAAGCAGTCGGAATATTCGAACGCGCGGCGGTAGCGGTTCGGGATCAGCGGGCGGCCGACCTCGTCGCGCCCAAGGTCGACCGAGCGCGTCGCCGGCAGCAGATGACGGCCGCCGATGTGGTCATAGAGGAAGAGGCCGAGGCGCAGCAGCCAGGCTGGCCTTAAGCCCGCATGGTGCGGCAAAACGAAACGCAGGGGGCGAATGATGTGAGGCGCGATCCCCCAGAGAATCTCGCGCTCGATCAGCGCCTCGCGGACCAGCCGGAACTCGTAATATTCGAGATAGCGCAGGCCGCCATGCACCAGCTTGGTCGACCAGGACGACGTCCCGCTCGCCAGATCGTTCATTTCGCACAGGAAGACCGTGTTGCCGCGGCCCACCGCGTCGCGCGCGATGCCGCAGCCGTTAACACCGCCTCCAATAATGGCGAGGTCGAAAATCCGCTCCAACAGACGCATCCCCCGGCGACCGCCCGTTCAATCGAGCGGTTACTTTCGCTTTTGATTAGATCACACCAGAAAACGAAAGCAAGATGAAAGAGGGGAGAAAGGAAGTGAAAGCGGAACTTTCGAGTGGGCATATGGGTGTGGAAATGGGCAGTTCGGGACGGGATTCGCGCAGCATTATTGCTCTTGAATAGTCGTCGACGACCATTATTAGTTACGATAGTCATATTGGTCTTTATCTGCATGACAGAACACAGCACTGCACCAGACTCACCGGCGACTGACTCGTGGACGCTTGCCAACGCCAAGGCCCGGCTCTCCGAGGTGATCGACCGTGCCCAAGCCGGCCCGCAAATCATCACCCGACACGGCAAGCCCAATGCGGTGATCGTTTCCGCCGAGGAATGGGCGCGCAAGACGGCGCGCAAAGGAACCTTGGCCGAATTCCTGCTGGCTTCGCCGCTGCGCAGCGCCGATCTCGAGCTTGAACGCGTGCACGACGCGCCGCACGACGAGCTGCCGTGAATCTGCTGCTCGACACCAACGTGTTGTCGGAGGTCCAGAGGCCGGCCCCTTCGCCGAAAGTCTTGTCATGGCTTGATACGATCGACGAGGATCGTGCGTTCATCAGCGTGGCATCGATCGCCGAGCTTCGCCGCGGCATCGCATTGCTGGAGGACGGCCGTCGGCGCGCAGCATTGGCCGCCTGGCTTGCCCACGATCTGCCGGAGCGTTTTGCCGGGCGCACCCTGCCGATCGACCACGCGGTGGCGGAACGCTGGGGTGACCTCATGGCTCAGAGCCGCAGAAGCGGCGTCGCATTGTCTGTCATGGACGGCTTCTTTGCCGCGACCGCGCTCGCGAACAACCTCATGCTCGCCACACGCAAAGTGAAGGATTTCGCGGTATTCGGCGTGCCGCTGCTGAACCCGTGGGACAACCCATAGTCCTACCTCAACCGCACCACCGGCGCCGATTCAGGTGCTGCATCCTGCACATCGGCCTGAGCCTCATCGACGTCCGCCCCCTTTGGCATCGCCGCCATCACCTCGATGCCCTTGCCGTGGCAGATGGTGGCGAGGCGCTCGGGCAATTCCTGGTCGGTGACGAAGGTCTGGATCTGGCTGATATGCGCGATGCGCACCGGGGCGCTGCGGCGGAGCTTGGTGGAATCGGCGACCAGCATGACGCTGCGGGCATTGGCGATGATGGCCTGCGCCACCTGCACCTCGCGATAGTCGAAGTCGAGCAGCGCGCCCTCCTCGTCGATCGCGGACGCGCCGATGATGGCGTAGTCGACCTTGAACTGGCCGATCAGCTGCGTCGCGGTCGAGCCGACAACCGCGCCGTCGGCGCGCCGCACCGTGCCGCCGGCAACCACCACCTCGATGCGGGGATGGCGGTAGAGCAGCATGGCGACGTTGAGATTGTTGGTGATGACGAGGAGGTCCTCGTGCGAGGTCAGCGCGCTCGCCACCTCCTCGGTCGTGGTGCCGATGTTGATGAAGAGCGAGCAGCCGTTCGGGATCAGCGAGGCGGCCGCGGCTCCAATCGCCTTCTTCTCGTCGGCGGCGACGAAGCGCCGCGCCTCATAAGCGAGGTTTTCCACGCCGGAGGCGATGATGGCGCCGCCATGGATGCGGGTCAGCGAGCGGCGCTCGCAGAGATCGTTGAGATCCTTGCGGATGGTCTGCGCCGAGACCTCGAACCGGCGCGCCAGCTCCTCGACCATGACGCGGCCCGAGGCTCGCGCGATGTTGAGGATTTCGGCTTGGCGATGGGTCAGTCCGGTCACGGCGATGGCCTCAAGTCAGGAAGCTGCATGGTGCGGCGGTTCGCGCGTTCGGTCAATGCGCGCGCCGATCACGGTTAACGGACGAGGTCTTCACCACGCCATCGCAGCGGCGAGCCGCGCGAGCAGGTCCGGGTCGTCGAAGGCGCTGGCGGAGGCGATGGCCCCGGCGGCGACGAGATCAGCATGGCTGAGGCTGGTCCGGATGCCGATGGTCGGAATGCCGGCCGCCGCGGCCGATTGCACGCCGGTGCGGGAGTCCTCGAACGCGATCGAGGCCATCGCGCTGGCGCCGGCAAAGCGCAACCCTTCCTGATAAGGCAGCGGATGCGGCTTTCCGTGCAACAGCTCGGCGCCGATCACGAGCGCCTTGAAACGGTGCGTGATGCCGAGGCCGGACAGCAGCAGCTCCGCATTGAGTCGCGGGGCGTTGGTCACGGCAACCATGGGAATACCGGCCGCATCCGCCCTGTCGAGCAGCGCCATCAGGCCCGGCAGCGGTTCGATCTGCCCGGCGACGAGTTCGCGGAAGACTTCCTCCTTCTCATCGAGGATCAAGGCACGCCGTTCCGGCGCCTCGTCGGGCAGAAAGCGCTCGCCGATCGCTATATTCGCGAAGCCTTGCAGCTCCCTGGAGAAGCGCGCGTGATCGAAGACATGGCCGCGAGGGCCGAGCACCTGATTGAAGGCCTTCAGGTGCAGCGGATCGGTGTTGGCGAGCGTACCGTCGATGTCGAACAGTAACGCCCTGCCGATAGCCTCGATCATGTCCGTACCTTCCCGATATATGACGCATCAATACGAAAGCCGTATCAATACAGCGCCAATCGCGCAATGACGCACGTGCATGACCACCACGCGACACTCGACAAAGTCGCGCGCGGCTGCAACACTCCATGCAAGATCAAAAAGGAGGAAACGATGACGATCAACCGACGCGATCTGGCTCTCTCGACTCTTGCAGTCCCAGCTCTTGCCGTCTCCACTCTTGCAGTTTCAGCGCTTACGGCACCGGTGCTGGCGGCCACGGCGGACGAGGAAGCCGTGGCGAAGAAGGTCGAGGCCTTCCGTCTCGCCCAGATCGCGGCCGATCCCAAGGCGCTCGGCGCGCTCTGCGCCGACGAAGTGAGCTACAGCCATTCCAGCGGCAAGGTCGAGGACAAGGCGACCTTCATCGCCAACGCCACCGACGGCAAGTCCAAATTCCTGTCGATCGAGTACAAGGACCCGACCATCAAGGTCGTCGGCCCCGCTGCGATCGTGCGCTTCCACTGGGTGGCGGAACAGGAGATGGCGGCCGATGGGAAAAAAGTGCCGACCAACCTTCACATCCTGATGAACTGGCAGAAGCAGGGCGACGACTGGAAGCTGCTCTCGCGGGCGGCGACGAAGTTGTGATTGAAGGTGTCATTCCGGGACGCGCCGAAAGGCGCGGACCCGGAATCCATTCGTCGACGTTCTCTGCGGCAAAATGGATTCCGGGCTCACGCTACGCCTGCCCCGGAATGACAGCTGCGCTTACGCCGCTTCCTTCACGTCACCGTTAACCAGCTTGCGCGCGGCGCGCTCGGCTTCGCGGGCGTTGCGGAAGAGCTGGCCTTCGAGACGGTTAAAGCGGTTGGATGAGGCGAAAAAGCAATAGCCTCCCTGGGAACGAACGACGATACCTGCGGTCTGCGAATCGACTTCGATGATGTAGCTGTCCGGCATGGTCCGTGGATTCCTCAGTGCGGGCAAATAACGGCAGTTCTACCCAAAGGTTCCTGGGCATTTTGACGCCGTTTCCACCCCGGATCGACACGGGATCGAGTACGCCGGGACCTCATCCGTTTTATGACTGGTTCTTGGCAAAGCCGCGGCGCCGTGACTCAGTCGCGCCGCGTTTGGCGGCGCCGCACTTGAGATGGGACGCAAAGTCGCGCGCGATTACGTCGCGATTGGTGGATCGTTTCTCTGGATCGTTTGCGGACGGCCGTCCTCGTCGATCGAGACGTAAGTGAAATTGCCGTCGGTCACCAGGATCGGCTGGAGCTCCCTGCGCCGTAGCGCCCAGGCTTCGAGATGCACGGTCATCGAGGTGCGGCCCACGCGGACGAGATTGGCATAGACCGAAACGAGATCGCCGACATAGACCGCCTTGCGGAAATTCATCGCCTCGATGGCGACGGTCACCGTGCGCGACTTCGCGACCTTTGACGCAAACACGCCGCCGCCGACGTCCATTTGGCTGAGCAACCAGCCGCCGAAGATGTCGCCGTTTGCGTTGGTGTCGGCCGGCATCGCCAGCGTACGGATGCAGAGATCGCCGCCCGGCCCGGCATTGGCTTGTTCGTTCATGCCGCTCTCACTTGAAGATTGCTCACTTGAAGATTGCTCACTTGAAATTATCCCAGCCCGGATCCGGCGCAAAGCGCTCGCCGAATCTCCCGGCCAGCGCGCGCAAGGTGGATACGACATGATCGACGCCACGCGTGCGCGCATAATTCAGCGGACCGCCACGGAACGGTGCATAACCGGTGCCGAAGATCATGGCGCCGTCGACCATGTCGGCGTCATCGACGATACCCTCGCGAAGCGCCGCAACGCAGACATTGGACATCGGCAGCACCAGGCGGTCGATCATCTGGTCGGTGACGCGCGGACCGGTCTCGGACAACGGCGCCTTCTCGGCCTTGCCGTCGCGCCAGACGTAAAAACCCTTGCCGGTCTTGCGGCCGAGTTCGCCCTTGGCGACCTTCTCCCGCAGCCAGGCCGGCGTCGGCGGCAGCAGATCGCCGAACTTGCTACGCAGCATGTCGCCGACGTCGAGACAAATGTCGAGCCCGACCTGGTCGGCCAGTTCGATCGGTCCCATCGGCATGCCGAACTGCTCCGCGGCGGCGTCGATCAGGCGCTGGTCGATCTTCTCGTCCAGCATCACCATCGCTTCCAGCATGTAGGGCGTCAGCGCGCGGTTGACGAGGAACCCCGGCGAGCTCTTCACCGGCAACGGCAGCCGATCGATCGCGCCGACGAAAGCGAGTGCCTCCTTCAGCACCTGCGTATCGTTACCGTCATGGCTGACGACTTCGACCAGTTGCAACCGCGACACCGGATTGAAGAAGTGAAGGCCCACCAGCCGCTCCGGCCGCGCCAGCATGGTGCGCAAATCCTGGAGCGGAATGCTCGAGGTGTTGGTCGCGAGAATCGCGCCCTGCTTCATTCGCGGCTCGAGGCCGGCATAGACCTTCTGCTTGAGTTCGAGCTTCTCCGGGACAGCCTCGATGATGAGATCGGCGTTGCGGACGCCCTCCCCGTCCATGTCGGGGATCAGGCGATCGAGCGCGTCGCGGACATCGGTAGGTTTCCGAATGATCTTGCCAAAAAGATCAGCGGCGCGCTTGACCGCGCCCGCAATCGGCTCCGCCTTCATGTCGGCGAGCGAGACGCGCAGCCCCTGCCCCGCGCACCAGGCCGCGATGTCGCCGCCCATCGCGCCGGCGCCGATGACGTGGAGATGCCTGACCGTGTTGCCGGAGCCTGCTGCCTTCTTCATCTGCTCGCGCAGGAAGAACACGCGGATCAAGTTCTGCGCGGTGGGCGTCACCATCAGCTTGGCGAACGAAGCCTGCTCTGCCCTGAGCATCGCGGCCTTGCTGCCGCCATGGGTCTCCCAGAGATCGATCAAGGCATAGGGCGCAGGATAATGCTCGCGAGACGCGGCCTTCGCCGCCTCCGAGCGCATGCGCCGGGCCAGCAGCCCGCGCGCCGGGCCGAAATTCGCCGCACGCGTCAGAAAACCCGGCCGCGCCCGCTTGAGGCGGCCGAACAGTGCATCCTTGACGGCGTTGCGAACGTGGCGCTCCTGCGTCACGGTGTCGACGAGGCCGAGCGATTTGGCACGGCGGGCATCGATGGTGCGGCCGGTCAGCATCAGGGCCATCGACTGGGTCGGATTGATCAGCGCGGTGAAGCGCGCGGTGCCGCCGAGACCGGGATGCAAGCCCAGCATCACCTCAGGGAAACCAAAGCGCGCGCCGTCGATCGCGATGCGCGATTGGCAGGCGAGCGCAACTTCGAGCCCACCGCCGAGGCAGAAGCCGTGGATCACCGCGACGGTCGGCAGCTTCAGCGCTTCCAGATGGTCGACCACCGCATGGGCAGCGCGGATCCGCGTCTCCACCATCCCGGCATCATCGGCGCCGCGAAATTCGTTGACGTCGGCGCCCGCGATGAATCCGGACGGCTTTGCGGAGCGGATTACGAGGCCGGCAGGACGCTCGGTCTCGATCGCGGCGAGCACGGCATCGAACTCCTCCATCACTTCAGAGGACAGCGTATTGGCGCTGGCGTCAGTACGATCGAACAGCAGCCAGGCGACGCCGTCGGCGTCGCGCGTCAGCTTGAAGTGCTTGTAGGGACTATCGGCAGCGGGCTTGGGCCCGAGCTCCAGCACGCGGTCGCCGAGCGCGGTCATGATCCTGGAATCCATGGTCACACCGCCTCGATCAGCATGGCGCCGCCAAGCCCGCCGCCGATGCATTCGGTGGCAACGCCGCGCCGCGTGCCGAGCCGCTTCATCGTGTTGACGAGATGCAGCACGATGCGATTGCCGGAGGTGCCGACGGGATGCCCAAGCGAGATAGCGCCGCCGTCGACATTGAGTTTTTCGCGGTCGATCTCGCCGGCGGCGCCGTCCAGCCCCAAAATCTCGCGGCAGAATTTGTCGTCATTCCAGGCGGCGAGACAGCCGAGCACTTGGGTGGCGAAGGCCTCGTTGAGCTCCCAGGTCTGGATGTCCTGGATGGTGAGATCGTTGCGCTTCAGTAGCGGCGTCACCGACATCACAGGACCAAGACCCATGATAGCAGGATCAAGTGCGGCCCAGTTACTGTCGACGATGACAGCCTTCGGCGTCAGCTTGTACTTGGCGACCGCGTCGTCGGAAGCCAGGATCACCCAGGACGCGCCGTCGGTGATCTGCGAGGAATTGCCGGCAGTGACCTGGCCCCAGGGACGCTCGAACACCGGCCTCAGTTTCGCGAGCGTCTCGGCTGTCGAGTCCGGACGCACGCCATCATCATGGTCGAAGAATTTTCCGTCGCGGGAGAACGCCGTTTCGACTTCGCCCTTGAGAAAACCTTCCGCCTGCGCATGCGCGAGCCGGCGATGGCTCTCGGCGGCATAGGCATCGGACTGCGCGCGGGTGATGTCGAAGAGATGGCCGACGACTTCGGCGGTCTGGCCCATGTTCAGGTCGGTAATGGGATCGGTCAGCCCGCGCTCAAGGCCGATGATCGGCTTGAGATAGCGCGGCCGCAGCTTGAAGGCCGCGGCAAGCTTCGCGGCGACGCCCTTGGCGGTGGCGAGCCCGGCAAACCAGCGCACGCCGGAATTCGGCCACACCAGCGGCGCGTGGCTCAAGGCCTCGGTGCCGCCGGCGAGGATCATGTCGGCATGGCCCTCGCGGATGTAGCGATAGGCGGTGTCGATCGACTGCATGCCGGAGCCGCAATTGATCTGCACGGTAAAGGCGACCATGTCCTCGCCCATGCCGAGCCGGAGTGCTGCGACGCGGGCCGGGTTCATTTCGTCAGCGATCACGTTGACGCAGCCGAGGATGACCTGGTCGAAGGTATCAGGCGAAAACGGCTGGCGCGCCAGCAGCGGCCGGCCGCATTGCACGGCGAGATCGACCGGCGTGAACGGCCCCGGCCCCGAGCGCGCCTTCAGAAACGGCGTCCGGCTGCCGTCGACGATGAAAACCGGTCGTGCCATCAGCTCGCCGCCCTCTGTTCACCGAGTTCTTGGAAGAACTGATGCACGTCGCCGGTTTTCTTGTAAATCGGGGACAGCGCCTCCGGCGCAAAATCGTCGACCTCTATCACCTTTGTCACCGCTTCGCGGGCCGCGGCCAGCTGCTCGCCCTCTGCCTGCGTGATCACACCCTTGGCCACCGCATCCTTCCAGTCGCTCATGTGAGCCGCGCGCATGCGCCTGGCGATGGCGTCCGTGGCCGCGACCAGCTTGAACGCGCGCTCCAGCCGGGCGAAGCCGCCATCGTCATCGACATAAGCGAGATCGGGCGTGAGGCGGTCGCGCGCGGCCGACGGCTCCAGCACGAGGCTCGCGCATTGATGCACGACCCGGTCGGAGGGACCCAGCACGCGAGCGCCGAAGGGCTGGACCACGAGCTTGAGGATGCCTGCGACGAAACGGTTCGGCAGATTGGCGAGAATCTCGGCAAGCCGGTTCTCGATGGTCCGAAAGCCCGTCGCCATGCACCATTCGAGCGCGGCAAAATCTTCCTTCTGCCGGCCCTCGTCCTGCCAGCGTTTGAGCGCGGCCGAGAGCAGATACAGCTCGGACAGGATGTCCCCGAAGCGCGCCGACAGCATCTCCTTGCGCTTGAGCGCTCCGCCGAGCGTCAGCAGCGCCATATCGGCGCAGAGGGCAAACGCCGCCGAGTAGCGCGAGAGCTGACGATAGAAGGGCCTGGCGTCACCCGCATCGGGTGCAAGCGCGAAGACACCAAAGCTCCAGCTCCGGCCGAACGCGCGCAAGAGTGTCTCGAAGCTGTGGCCGACATGCTTCCAGAACACCTTGTCGAAGGCGGTGAGCCCGCGCTCGCGATCGGCATCGGCAAGCGCATTCATCTCGTCGAGCAAATAGGGATGGGCGCGGATGGCGCCCTGTCCGAACACGATGAGATTACGGGTGAGGATATTGGCGCCCTCGACGGTGATGCCGACGGGGACGGCACGGTGGAGATTGCCGAGATAGTTTTGCGGACCGTCGATCACGGCCTTGCCGCCATGGATGTCCATGGCGTCGTCGACCGCGGTGCGCATCCGCTCGGTTGCGTGCAGCTTCATGATGCCCGAGATGACGGCGGGATGGATGCCGGCATTCAGCGCGGCGCAGGTCAGCCGTCGTGCCGCGTCGAGCTGATAGGCGGTCGCGACGATGCGCGCGAGCGGCTCCTCGACGCCCTCGAACTTGGAGATGGAAATGCCGAACTGCTCGCGGATGCGGGCATAGGCGCCGGTGGTGCGCGCGGCATAGGCGGCGCCGGCAGCGGAGAGGGACGGCAACGAGATGCCGCGGCCGGCGGCGAGCGCCGTCATCAGCATCTTCCAGCCCTGCCCCAGCCGCGCCTGGCCCCCGATGACGTAATCGAGCGGAATGAAAACGTCGCGGCCCCAATTCGGGCCGTTCTGGAACACCTGCATCGACGGCAGATGGCGTTTGCCGATTTCCACGCCGGGAAGGTTGGTCGGGATCAGCGCCACGCTGATGCCGAGCTCTTCCTGATCGCCGACGAGATGATCGGGGTCATAGGCCTTGAAGGCGAGGCCAAGCAGCGTCGCGACGGGACCGAGCGTGATGTAGCGCTTGTGCCAGTTGAGCTTCAGGCCCAGCACCTCCTGGCCCTCGAAGGTGCCCTTGCAGATGATGCCGGTGTCGACCATCGAGGCGGCGTCGGAGCCGGCCTCCGGGCTGGTGAGGCCGAAGCAGGGAATGTCGCGGCCGTCGGCAAGACGCGGCAGCCAGCGCTGCTGCTGCTCCTTGGTGCCGAAGTGCATCAGGAGTTCGCCGGGGCCGAGCGAGTTCGGCACCATCACCGTCACCGCGGCGGCAATCGAGCGGGTCGAGATCTTGCGCACCACTTCCGAATGCGCATAAGGCGAGAAGCCGAGGCCGCCGAACTCCTTCGGAATGATCATGCCGAAGAATTTTTCGCGCTTGATGAAGTGCCACACGTCGGGCGGCAGGTCGCGCCATTCCCAAAAGATCTTCCACTCGTCGAGCAAGGCGCAGAGCTCGTCGACCGGGCCGTTGAGGAAGGCCTGCTCCTCTTCGGTCAGCGTTGCCTGCGGAATCTTCAGCAGCTTCGACCAATCAGGGTTGCCGGTGAAGAGATCGGCGTCCCACCAGACGTCGCCGGCCTCCAGCGCCTCGCGCTCGGTGTCCGACATCGCCGGCAGCACGCCGCGCGCCCAGGAGAAGATCGGCTTGGTCAGGGTGTCGCGGCGGAAGCTCATGGCGGACCTCATGCATCGGCGCGGTGATGGGCATTTTAGCGGAAAGTGGCCGGCGGAGGTGAACACTTCACCTGCGAAAAGACGCGAATTGACGCGGCCGGGCAGCCGCCCAAGGGCCATAACGGCCGAGGCGTGGTGGCAGTTCCGGGAGGGATGTCATTCCCGGGCGCGCGAAGCGCGAGCCCGGAATCCATGGTGCGGCAGCGCTGGTCCATGAATGGATTCCAGGTTCGCGCCTAACGGCGCGCTCCGGAATGACGGGATGGAGAGAGAGGCGCCTAATCCGGCCGCACCATCTCGAACATGTTTTCCGGCTTGATCTCGAAATAATCCCCGCTGCGGCCGGCCCGGACGATCGGGCGGGCGGCGGCGGTCTGGTAGACGCCGTCCTTGATCATGGCCTTGTCGATGTGGACGGCAACGACCTCGCCGAGCGTCAGCCAGGCATTGGCTTCCTTGCCGTTGGCGCCCTTGAGCCGGACGATGTCGGACACCTTGCACTCGAAGGCGACGGGACTCTCGCCGACGCGCGGCACGTTGACGAGCCTGCCGGGCACAGCGGTGAGGCCGGCAACCTCGAACTCGTCGACCTCAGGGCCGACGTGCGCCGCAGTCGCGTTCATGTGCCTGGCCAGGTCCATGGTGGCCAGATTCCAGACGAACTCCCCGGTCTGCTGGATGTTCGCGACCGTGTCCTTCCAATTGGTGGAGGAGAAGCCGATGATCGGAGGGACATAGCAGAACGCGTTGAAGAAGCTGTAGGGCGCGAGATTGACGTGGCCCTTGGTGTCGCGCGACGAAATCCAGCCGATCGGCCGCGGCGCGACGATGGCGTTGAAGGGATCGTGCTTGAGGCCGTGGCCCTTGGCGGGCTCGTAGAAGTGCAGGTCTTTGTCGGTCACGCGCTGTTTCCTTCTCGTCATTGCGAACGCAGCGAAGCAATCCAGAATCCTTCCGCAGAGACAGTCTGGATTGCTTCGCTACGCTCGCAATGACGGAGTGTGTTAATCCGTCCTTGCCAGCCACCAGCCGTCATTCCGGGGCGGTGGGCCTGCTTATAGGAGGAAATCCGTCGCCGCGTCAGTGGCGCGGGGACAATCCCGCGATGACGAAATCGATCATCTGGTCGATCGTCGGGCCCGGCTTCGTGGCGCACTGGGCGATCATCTGGGGGTGGAAAAAACGCATCATCGCGGTGCAGGCGCAGAGCGCGGCCAGTTGCAGGTCCGGCGCCTCGAACTCGCCGGACGCCACGCCTTGCGCGATCATCTGGCCGATGACCCCGGCAATACACTCCATGTGGTTGACGCAGACATCCCAGTCCTCCTGCATCGCGATCTCGACCATCTCGTGCAGCTTATTGTCGCCGACATAGCGTTCGGTGTTCATGCGATTGATGGTGGTGAGCAGCTCGCGGAAGCGCGGCGTTACCGGACCGGGCCTCGCCACGATCCGCTGCGCTTCCAGCTCGACCTCGCCCATCAGTGAGCGGGCCACCGCCTGATGAATCGCCTTCTTCGATTCGAAGAAGCGATAGACGTTGGCGGGGCTCATCTTGAGCTCCTTGGCGATGTCCCCGACCGTGGTCTTGAGATAGCCGATCTGGCGGAACAGCCGCTCGGCCACCTCGAGAATACGATCCCGGGTGTCGCCTTCGATATGTTCCGAAACCAGTGTCATCTGTCAGGACTCGTCAATCAGCAGTTCATCTTCACTTATTCAGCCGCCTCAGCAAGCGGAATTGCGTTCTGGTCATCGCTCCCATGCTGCGGCGCGGCAGGTTGCTCGGGGGTGCCCGCCTCGTCCAGGCTCTTGCGGAACCAGAGGGCGTAGAGGCCCGGCAGGTACAGCAGCGTGAGGAAGGTCGCAACGAACAAGCCGCCCATGATGGTGATCGCCATCGGCCCCCAGAACGCCGAGCGCGACAGCGGGATCATGGCGAGGATGGCGGCAAGCGCCGTCAGCACCACCGGACGGGCCCGGCGGACAGTCGCCTCCACGATCGCCTCACGGCGGGTCAGGCCATGCGAAACGTCGGTCTCGATCTGATCCACGAGGATGACCGCGTTGCGCATGATCATGCCGGCAAGCGCGATCAGGCCGAGCAGCGCCACGAAGCCGAACGGGGCGTTGGCGAGGTTGAGCCCGAAGGAGGCGCCGACAATGCCGAGCGGTGCGGTCAGGAACACCAGGATCAGGCGCGAGAAGCTCTGCAGCTGGAACATCAGCAGCGTCAGCATCACCATGACCATCAGCGGGAAGAGAATGAAGATCGAGGCGTTGCCCTTGGCGGATTCCTCGAACGCGCCGCCCGCCTCGATGCGGTAGGCCGGCTCGAGGTTGTCCTTGATTGCCTTCAGCTTCGGCGCGATCTGGCCGGTGACGTCGGGCGCCTGCACGCCGTCGACGACGTCGGAACGCACGGTGATCGCCATGTCGCGGTTACGCCGCCACATGATCGGCTCCTCGTGGGCATACTCGATCTTGGCGATCTGCTGCAGCGGCACGGCCACGCCGTTACGCGAGGTGATGGTGAGATCGCCGACAGCGCCGAGGTCGAGCCGTTCGGACGAGACGGCGCGCGCGACCACGCCGACCTTCTCGATGCCGTCGCGCACGGTCGTCACCTGTGAGCCCGAGATCAGCATCGACAGCGCCTGCGACACGTCCTGCGGGGTCAGCCCCATGGCGCGGGCGCGATCCTGGTCGACGACGAGCTTGAGGTAAGGGGACTGCTCGTTCCAGTCGAGCTGGACATCCTTGACACTCTTGTTCTGCCGCATGACGTCGCGGACCTGGTAGGCGATCTCGCGCACCTTGTTGGCATCGGGGCCGATGACGCGAAACTGCACGGGGAAGCCAACGGGGGGACCGAAATTGAAGCGGTCGACGCGCACGCGGGCCTCGTTGAGCGCGCCGTCGGCAACGGCGTTTTCAAGCTTGGCCTTGATGCGCTCGCGCGCCTCGACGCCCTTTGCGACGATGACGATTTCGGCAAAAGCCTCGTTCGGAAGCTGCGGATTGAGGCCGAGCCAGAAGCGCGGCGAGCCCTGCCCGACATAGGCCGTGTAGGTCTCGATATCCTTGTCGTCCTTGAGCATGGTCTCGGCCTTCTTCACCGCCTTTTCCGTGACGTTGAAGGCGGTGCCCTCGGGCAGGCGGAGCTGGAGGAACAGCTCGGGGCGCTCGGACAGCGGGAAGAACTGCTGCTGGACGTGGCCGAAGCCGACGATTGAGGCGATGAAGACGCCGACGGTCGCGGCCACCACCGTGATGCGGTGGTTGACGCACCACTGCACGATGGCGCGCAGGCCCCGGTACATGCGGGTCTCGTAGACCGCGTGCGGATCGTGATTGTGGTGCACCTTGATGTTGGGCAGCAGCATGACGCCGATATAGGGCGTGAAGATCACCGCCACGAACCAGGACGCGACCAGCGCGATCGCCACGATCCAGAAGATGCTGCCGGCATATTCGCCGACCGCGGAATTGGCAAAGCCGATGGGGAGGAAGCCAGCGGCCGTGACCAGCGTTCCCGTGAGCATCGGAAACGCAGTGGATTCCCAGGCAAAGGACGCCGCACGCATGCGGTCCCAGCCCTGCTCCATCTTCACCACCATCATCTCGACGGCGATGATGGCGTCATCCACCAGCAGGCCGAGCGCGATGATCAGCGCACCCAGCGTGATGCGGTGCAGATCGAGCGACATCGTGTTCATGACGACGAAGACGATGCCGAGCACCAGGGGCACCGACAGCGCGACCACGATGCCGGTACGCCAGCCGAGCGCCAGGAACGACACGAACAGCACGATGACGAGGGCTTCCATGAAGGAGTGCACGAATTCGCTGACGGCGTGCTCGACCACCTTGGGCTGGTCGGCGATCAGCTTGATGTCGACGCCCTGCGGCACCGCCTTCATGAATTCAGCCGTCGCCTTCTCGACCTCCTTGCCGAGATCGAGGATGTTGGCGCCCTTGGCGGTGACGACGCCGATGCCGATCGCGGCCTTGCCTTCCTGGCGCACGATGAAGCTCGGAGGGTCGACATAGCCATGGGTGACGGTGGCGATGTCGCCGAGGCGGAACACGCGGCCGTTGCTCTCGACCGGAGTCTCCGCGACGGCCTTGGCGCCGTCGAGCGCACCGGTGACGCGCAGCGGCACGCGCTGCGACGAGGTCTCAACCGTGCCGGCCGGCGTCACGTTGTTCTGCTTGGCGAGCGAATCGAACAGCGCCTGCGGCGTGATGCCGAGGGTGGCGAGCTTGGCATGGCTGAATTCGACGAAGATGCGCTCATCCTGGTTGCCGTAGACGTCGACCTTGGTCACGCCCGGCACCTTCAGGAGGCGCTGACGGAAACCCTCCGAGACCTTCTTGAGCTGGGCGTAGTCGGCGCCGTCGCCGGTCATCATGTAGAGGATGGAATCGACGTCGGAGAACTCGTCGTTGACCACGGGTCCGAGAATCCCTGCGGGCAACTGGCCCTGCACGTCGGCCAGCTTCTTGCGCAGCAGATAGAAGAGATACGGAACGTCCTTCGGCGGCGTGGAGTCGCGGAAGGTCACCTGGAGCGCAGTGAAGCCGGGCTTGGAATAGGTCTGCACCTTCTC
Organism: Bradyrhizobium sp. MI1.10; assembly: GCF_055811035.1. Classification (NCBI taxonomy): domain Bacteria; kingdom Pseudomonadati; phylum Pseudomonadota; class Alphaproteobacteria; order Hyphomicrobiales; family Nitrobacteraceae; genus Bradyrhizobium; species Bradyrhizobium sp. MI1.10. The sequence goes on along the minus strand of NZ_JBVVPN010000008.1, from coordinate 82,078 downwards.
GAAGTAAGGCAGCTCCTGGATTTTCTTCTCGATGGGATCGGCGACCTGCGCCTGCATCTCCTGCGCGGTCGCGCCCGGCCACAGCACGGAGACGTTGACCACCTTCACCGTGAAGAACGGATCCTCGGCGCGGCCGAGCTTCTGATAGGAGAAGAACCCGGCGACGCCGAGAATGAGCATCAGGAACAGGATCAGCGTCGGATGGCTGACGGCCCAGGCCGAAAGATTGAAGCGCTTCATCGCACTCTCCAAAGATGATCCGGTTGCAAAAAACGACAGCCACTCTGTTCAACGCGTCGTCGCGAGGCAGCGAAGCAATCCAGGGGGCTGGGCAGGTTCTGGATCGCTTCGCCGCTTCAGCCAAAGCATTTGCGCTCGGGCCGAAACTCACCTCACACGACGCAACTCGTAAACGAGACTTAAAAGGACAGTGACGAGACGATCCGCACCCGCTGGCCCGGATCGAGCTTCTGAACGCCGAGGGCAACGATCTTGGCGCCCTCTTCGACACCGCCGGTGATGACGACGTCGTTGCTCTCATAGGACTTCACCGTCACCGGCTTCAGCGTGACCCCGCCGTTGTCGTCGACGACGTAGAAGGACGGTTTGCCGCCTTCGTTGAACAGTGCCGACAGCGGCAGCCGCGCAACGCGCTCGGTCGCAGCGTCCGACAGCGTCAGCGTCGCGGTCATGCCGAGCGAGACCTTGTCGTCGGCCTCGGGCAGCGAGAACTTGGCGAGATAAGTGCGTGTCGCAGGATCCGCGGTGGGCGCGATCTCGCGCAGCTTGGCCGTATATTTCTTGCCCGGCTCCGACCAAAGAGTGACGCTGGCGGCGCCCGATTTGGCACGTCCGACCAGCGTCTCAGGGATCGCGACGACCGCTTCCTTTTCGGCAAAGCGGGCGACACGGATCGAAGCCTGGCCCGCGGCGACCACCTGGCCGGGCTCGATCAGCGTTGCGGTGACGACGCCGCGGGCGTCGGCGTTGAGCGTCGCGTAGGAAAGGGAATTGTTGGTCAGTTCGACCGAGCGCTCGGCCCGGTTCAGGCGGGCACGCGCCTCGTCGGCGGCGGCGCGGCTCGAATCCAGCTGCGCGTCGGTGGTCCAGCCCTTGGCCTTCAAATCCTTGGCGCGCTGCTCGGCGGCGGCGGCCTGGGCCAGCACGCCGGTCGCAGCGGTCTGCTCGGCGACGGCTTGCTCGGCCTGGAGCTTCAGATCGACCTCATCGAGGACCGCGAGCGGCTGGCCGATTTCGACGGTCTGGCCGACTTCGACCAGACGCTTGGCGACCTTGCCGGCGACCCGAAAGCCCAGATCGCTCTCGATCCGCGGCCTAATGGTGCCAACGAAGCTGCGCTCGGGCTTTTCGGCATCATAATGGGCGGTGGCGACAAGAACCGGCCGCGGCGGCTCGGCCTTTTCAGCGACGGTGTCATTGCACCCAGCGAGGGCGGCAGCCATCAGCGCCAGCGAAACACCGGCCAAGAGCCTCGAATAGCTGGACAAAACGGATCGGACGAACATCGGAGGACACTCCCTCGGCTGCAATGAGAGGAATGTCGACTAATCACTGATAAAAGTCAATAATCGTCAGTCATCAGGAATCTGTGATCGTTAAGAGGTGGTAACCTCCGCGGGCTGCCCCTGGCGGAAGCCTGGACTGTTCGAAGAAAGCGTCGCGCCGCAGGTCCCCCAGAGGGCCGCGTGGAAATAGGCCCTGGCTTTCGCGGAGGCGACATTTCGAGGCTATCGCCGCCCCTGCTCCGCGAACTCGTGCTTGCTTTCGTGACCGCCGATGAAGACCAGGATGCCGGCGATCAGCGGCAGCACCGCGAGCACGAGCAGTCCGGTCGAGGTCTGGCCGGTGGCTTCCTTGACCCAGCCGATCAGATAGGGCCCACCGAAGCCGGCGAGATTCCCGATCGAGTTGATCAAGGCGATGGCACCGGCCGCCGCCGTGCCGGAGAGCCAGGCGGTGGGCAGGGTCCAGAACACCCCGAAGCAGCAGAACACGCCGATCGCGGCCACCGTCAGCACCATCATCGTCAGGGTGGGGTCGGTGAGATAGGAGGAGACGCCGAGAGCGACGGCGGTGAGCAGCAACGGCGCGCCGACATGCATCACGCGCTCGCGCGTGGCATCGGAATGCCGTGCCCACAGGATCATCGCGATGGTGCCGAACAGATACGGGATGGCGGTGACGAAGCCGGTCTGGGCGTTGGTGAGGCCGAACGCCTTGACGATCTGCGGCAACCAGAACTGCATGCCATACAGCGCGCCAACGAAGCCGAAATAGACCAGGGCGAGCATGATCACCTTCGGTGAGGTCAGCGCCTCACTGAGCGACAAATGCTTCACCGCCTGCTTGGCCGCGATCTCGGAATCCAGCTTGGTCTTGAGCCAGGCCTTCTGCTCGGCCGAGAGCCAGTCCGCCTTCTCCGGCCTGTCGGTGAGATAGAACCAGGTGACGATGCCGAGCACCACCGAGGGAATGCCCTCGATGATGAACAGCCACTGCCAGCCCTTCAGGCCCATCGCGCCGTCGAGCCCGAGCAGCAGGCCGGAGACCGGCGCGCCGATCAAGGTAGAGACCGGCACGGCGATGGCGAAGGCCGCAAGGAAGCGGGCGCGATATTCGGCCGGATACCAATAGGTGAGATAGAGGATGATGCCGGGGAAGAAGCCGGCCTCGGCGACGCCGAGCAGGAAGCGCAGCACGTAGAAGCTCGTGACGCCGCTCGTGAGCGCCATCAGCGCCGAGATGATGCCCCAGGTCACCATGATGCGGGCGATCCAGCGGCTGGCGCCGAACTTCTCCAGCGCCAGATTGCTCGGCACCTCGAAGATGAAATAGCCGATGAAGAAGATGCCTGCGCCCCAGGAGAAGATCAGCGGCGTGAATTTCAGCTCGGCATTCATGGTCAGCGCGGCGAAACCGAGATTGACGCGGTCGAGATAGGAGAAGAAGTAGGCCAGCACCAGGAATGGGATCAGGCGCCAGGAGATGGCACGAATCGTCGAGGTCTCGATTTCCAACTTGGCTGCGCCGGTCGAACCGGCATAGGTCGTGGTCTGGCTCATGGCTTCCCCCGGGGTTGTTGCTTTTATGGGCTGATCGGGGGTTTTGAGCATCGCCGCGAAAGAGTCAATGGAGCAAGCAATGCACGAGGCGCAACCGGTCAAACCCATTGCGCCACTTCGGACATCGCTGATCCGCGCCGGTCTGGCGCTGGCGGTTATTGCCTGCGGACTCTCGCTGCGCTGGTACGGCTTTCCGATCGGCCTGCCGGCCTTCGTGGTGAAGTACGGCGGCTCGCTGCTATGGGCAACGATGGTGTTTCTGCTGGTCGGCGTTTTGCTGCCGCGGCTGCCACGGGCGCAGATCGCAGCCATCGCAATCGCGATAGCGGTCGTGGTCGAATTCTCCCGGCTGGTGCACATGCCCTGGCTCGACGCGTTCCGGCTGACCACGGCCGGGGCGCTGCTGCTCGGGCGCATCTTCTCGCCATGGAATTTGCTGGCGTATGCGGTTGGGATTGCGTTCGGCGTTTGGATTGATCGGCTCGCCAGGGTGCGTACGGTGGGTTAGCGCAGCGTAACCCACATTGTTTGTCTCCGCGGAAGTGAAAGAGGTGGATTACGCTTCGCTAATCCACCCTACAGACCGACGAGGGCGCATTTCACTCCGCCAATTGAAACTTCTCAAACCGATCGAGCTCCTCCTCGATCTTTTGCTTGAGCTCCTTGCGCCCCGCGGCCTTCTTTCCCTCACCGACCCAGGTCCATTTCTGCATCAGCAGCTTCTTCGCCTGCCGGTCGGTCTTCAGATCGAGCGCGGCGACGATCTCGTCGCCGACCAGCACGGGGAGCGCGAAATAGCCGAGCTTGCGTTTGGCCTTCGGCACATAGGCCTCGAACAAATGGTTGTAGCCGAAGATGAGATTGGTGCGCTTGCGCTGGATGATCAGCGGATCGAACGGCGAGAGGATATGGACGAGGTCAGGTGGCGCGCGCTCGCCCGGCTCGAGCGCAGAAGGCAATGCCCAGTGCTCCTGCTTTCCGGCACTCTCGATGGCGACAGGCACGAGCTCGCCACGGCGGACGCGCGAGCCGATCAGGACAGCCACCGCCGGCTTGCGCGGCGCGTCGAGATGGCAGACCGAATCGAGGCTCACCACACCTTGCGATCGCAGCGCGCGATCGAGCAGATAGGCCGTAATGTCCCTTGCCGAGGCCGGCTTTGGCAGCTTGTCCCAGCCGAAATGGCGCGTCATCAGCTCATAGGTCTTGAGCATGCCCTGGCGCTCGCTGACGGTCACGGCACCCGTATAGAAAGCGAGCTGCAACGCCCGCTTCGAGGGTTTTCGGCTTTGCCACAGATGCTCCTTCTCGGTGAGCACGTCGTCCTCGATGTCGCGGATCGTCAGCGGGCCGGCGCGCACCAGCCGCATCACCTTGCGCATGTCGGCAGGCTTCACCGAGGCGAACCATTTGTGCCCCTCGCGGCGGTGCTCGCGCATCGCCGGCAGGAAGAAGCGGAAGTCGCCGGCCGGCACGTAGGACAGCGCATGCGTCCAATATTCAAAGACGCTCTTGTCGACGCTCTGGGCGTGGCGCAGGTCGGCGCGGCGGTAGGACGGGATGCGGCTGAACAGGATGTGGTGGTGGCAGCGCTCGATCACGTTGATGGTGTCGATCTGCACATAGCCGAGATGGGCGACCGCGTCGGCGACGGCTTGCGGGCCGTCACCAAACGGCGCGCGCTCGTTCAGGCGCTGGGCATGAAGCCAGATTTGCCGGGCCTGTTTCGTGGTGAGTGGAATCGATTTGGGCGCGCGGGACATTGCGGAATGCAGTGTAGCGGGATTCGCATCCAGGCAAGAAGCCGATCAAGGAGCGGACAAGGAAAAACCGCGCTGCCATCTGCTGACAGCGCGGTCGGAAGGTGCGCTACCCGCGCCTACTTCATCGACATGGCCTTCTGCGCCTTCATGTAATGCATGCAGCCGCTTTTCATCTTGCCGTTGCTCATGTCGGTGTTGGCCATGGCCATTTCCTTGTTCATGGCCGTCTTGGCTGGCGTATCCGCCGTGCCGCCCATCATGGCGGCGGACTTCATCATATTATCGCTGGTGCACGCCATCATCGCGGCGGATGCAGGGGAAACGGCGAACGCGACCAAAGCTGCGGCTGTGAGCAATATTTTCATCGAAAGGTCTCCTCCGTAAAACGAAACCGGCGTCATACCGGCCTTCGCATTACGTATTCTCCGGCGAAGACGTTTCGTGGAGAAGACAATTTTCTTGCTGCGGTGCGAAGGCGGAGCGCTCAGCGCGCAGCTTTCGGGGCTTTGGATCGGTCGCCAACGCTGCCTGTGGCGACATCGGGTTCACACGAGGCCTTGCCGCGCTCCTCCGCCTGGCAGCGATAGACGTTGCCGGTGAGGCGATCGACCAGCCACATGTTCTCGTCGGTCGGCGCTTGAAGCCCGACATAGCGGGAGGTCAGTCCCGTAATCAGCGTCGACAGCAGGATCGCCACCGCGATCATCGCCGCGCCGATGTAAATGGGCATGGAGTTCAGGGACACGGTCCGATCCGGCGGGCCACTGCGATAGAACTGATAATCACTTGGCCTCGGCACTGGCTGGAACTCGGCTCCCTTCGTTTGCGCTTGTCGGAGGCTGTGCCCTGCTAGGCGTCCATCTGGCCGAAAAATTGTCCGCAGACAGGCCAACACGCGACGGCTTTGCGACAATCGGTGAGCACGGGTTTCCCTGAGTGAACCCGGCCCCCCGAGCGGCACTTGGGCGCGGCGGTCCTCAGTGATGCGGATCACGACAGGACTGCGACGGCTCGAACGCTCGCGGGGCAGCGTGCGACCACTCTCTTCACACGTCAGCGTCGGCCCTCGGAGTGGACCGCGGGTCGGCCCTCCATGAACCCGAAACCGCTTGAAATTCGCTGCCATGGCCCTGGAGGGCCCCGTTTCCACCGTGACCAAGATCACACCAGGGGTTTTGAACCTGCCCTATGCTTGCAGCATCAAATAGCCATCAGGCGTCACAACGAGGATACGACAATGACTAGTTTCAATAAGTCTTTTGCACTGAAGGCGATGACCCTCTCGGCACTTCTCTCGATGACGGCCGGCTTGGCTATGGCCGGCGACGGCAATGTCTCGACCAACCAGATCCTGGATGCATTGAAGCCGAAGGCGGCGACCCGCGGGCTGTCCGCAGGTCCGCAGGTCGATCCGGCGGCGCAGGCCAAGGAATCGACGTTTCTGAACACGGTGCGCAACCGCTCGACGCGGTCGCTGTCGACGGGCGAGCGCGAGCAGATTGCCGAGCTCGCCGCGACCAAGCCGAAGATCGATCTGGAGATCCAGTTCGACTACAACTCGGCCGACATTGCCAAGACGTCGGTGCCGTCGGTGCAGGCGCTCGGCAAGGCGCTGTCCGATCCCTCGCTGAAGGGCTCGACTTTCGTGGTCGCCGGCCACACCGATGCGGTCGGCACCGAGGGGTACAATCAGGGGCTCTCCGAGCGGCGGGCTGACACCATCAAGAAGTATTTGGTGCAGAACTACGGACTCACCGGCACCGATCTCGTCACCGTCGGCTACGGCAAGACCAAGCTGAAGGATGCCGCCAACGGCGCCGACCCGATCAACCGCCGCGTCCAGGTCGTGAACATGGACACCCATACCGCGTCAAAGTAATTCCCAGGTCATCGCCCATAAAGGCGCCGCCTGTCGTTCCCCGGCAGGCGGCGATATCATATCCAGCTCTGGAAGAGCATCAGCCGGTTGAAAGTCTGCATCGACGTGCCGATGAAGGCCGCCGAGATCGGCAGCATGGCGGCAAAGCCGATCGCGGCGACCCCGACATAGGCCCACAGCAGCCAGCGTGGCAGTCCGTCCCGGCGCAGCACATAGACCAGCGCGAGCGACGCCAGGGTCGCAGCCGGCAGATAGTAATAGATGAAGGCGAGCGTGCGCGGCAGCAACGCCCAGGCGAGCCAGCACCCGAAATAGAAGACCGCGATCAGGAACGCATCCCGGCGGCGCGCAACGACGAAGTCGCGCAGCACGACGGCGAGCGCGAGCAGCGCCGGCCACAGCACCAGGGGATTACCGAGGAAGGCGATCGCGGAGACATTGCCGTCCGCGGTCTTGTCGAACAGGAACCATACCGGGCGCGCGAGCAGCGGCCATGACGGCCACGCGCTCATATAAGTGTGGCCGGCGATGGCAGTGGTGGTGTTGTCGGCGAAGATCCGGCGTTGCGCCTCGACCAGATCCGGCAGCGACACGCCGTACAGCGGGACGAAGGCCGCAAGATATGTCATCGCGGGCAGGACGGTGAAGCAGAGCACGACGTGATGTAATCTGAAGTCGGGCCAGAGGTCGGGCCGGTACCAATCCCCCGGCTTCGCGTCGGCAAACAGGGTGTGCCAGCCCTGCATCAGGCGGATCACCGCGACGATGACGATGCAGATTCCGAGTGGAAACAGGCCGCTCCATTTGCAGGCGGCAGCACAGCCGAACAGGCTGCCGGCAGCCGCGAACAACGCATGAGGACGATCCTTTCGAAAACCGTGCATGAAGGCGGCAATTGCGAGCAGGCCGAAGCCGAGCGCAAAAATGTCGAGCATCGCGACGCGCGCCTGCACGTACAGCATCTGATTGCAGCCGGCGATCAGCGCAGCGGCGATCGCGGGCCCTTGCGCGGCGAACAGTGCGAGGCCGCACAGATAGATCGCGACGATCGCGAGCGCGCCGAACAATGTCGCGGGATAGCGCCAGCCCAGCGCGGTGTCGCCGAAGGTCGCTATCGATAGCGCGATCAGCTCCTTCGCCAGCGGCGGATGCATCGGATTGAGCATCGGTTGCGACATCGATGGTGCCAGCATCTGCCGCGCCGCCGGCACATAGTGCACCTCGTCGAACACGAACTTCTCCGGCGTCGTCAGGCCGATCAGCAGTACGAGATGGGCCACCAGGAAAATCGCGACAGCAATCACTGCGCTCCGCGACACCTTCGGAACCGCGGGCAAGTCCAGTCGCGTTTGTGGGGATGTTTTGCGTGGCAAATTTGCGTCACCGCGGAGAATAATAGAGGTCGCGGTTTTCATTGAACGCATTCTGCCGCGACTGTCACTAAGCATAGCGCAGGTCTCGCACTGCTTGTGATAATTTCGCCACATCGCAAGCGCGCGCGATCCGGTACGATCAGGGACAAATCGATCGGTTGCGAAATGAATTTGCGTTTCTGGCTTTTCTCCACGCTGTTGTCGATCGCCTTGTGCGTGGCCCCTTGCGCGCAGGCGCAGACGCGCGTCGGTGAAGCCGTCGTGATTCAGAATGAAGTCGTTCGCGTGGCCGCGACCACGACACCGATCAGCATTGGCGACAGCATGCTGCGGGACGAGACCGTGCGCACCGGCGCCGGCAGCGCAGCGCGCTTCGTGATGGCCGACAGCACCAATCTGTCGCTCGGTCCGAGCGCCACGCTCAAGCTCGACCGCACCGTCTTCAACGACGAGCACAGCTATCGTGACGTTGCGATCCGCATGACGACCGGCGCATTCCGTTTCGTCACCGGACATTCCGAGAAGACCGCCTACAAGATCACGACCCCGCTTGCGACGATCGGCGTGCGCGGTACTACACTCGATATCCTGTCCCAGCGCGGCCGCTCGGTCGTCGTGCTGCAGGACGGCGCCGCCAGTGTCTGCACGACGAGCCAACAGTGCGTGCAGCTCACCCAGCCCGGCGACACCGCAATCATCAGCTCGACCGGCGGCAAGGTCTCCATCAGTAAGACCAATACGCCGCCCTGGACCTTTGCCGCGACCTGCGCCGCGAGCGCGGGACTGTGCGCGGTCAACCAATATGCGGACGCCTCGCCGACCATCACGCCTGCCGTCCATGACGACGGCATGCTGTGCGGACGCTGAAGATGGCGGTATTCAACGTCAGGCGCTTCATCGTCGCGAGCGTGCTGACCGCCGTGTTTGCGTTTGTCGCGTTGGATGCCCGTCCGGCGGCAGCCCAGGGGGCGACGTGCGAATCCGGGTGCGGAGAGCCGACGCCCTCCCCTTCGCCGACATATTCACCCTCTCCAACGACAACCTACAGCCCCTCGCCCGCGCCCAGCCCCTACCCGTCATCGTCGCCGAGCCCTTATCCGTCCTCTTCGCCGAGCCCGACGCCGACACCGACGCCGACCGGCGCGGATTCCAGCGGCGGCTCGATCGGCGACCTCGCCAACCAGCGCTTCAACCAGATGATCACCAACCGAGTGCTCGGCACGGTGCTGCTCGGCGTCAACGAGCAGGTCAATTGCAGCAACTGCGTCAGCGCGTTCGGCTCCGCCGGCTCGTTCTCGGCCGGCATCCACGGCCGCAAGGAGCTGACCAACAATCTGTCGCTGCTCGCCGGCATCGCCTACACGCAATACAGCGAAGGCGGCTACAACATCACCAACGCGCCGATCGGCGCATTCGCGCTACGCTATGACTTCACCGACTGGGGCTCGTCGCGTCCGTTCTTCGACGTCGGCACGATCCTGACGCCGTGGGAGAAGGCGCGCTACACCCGCAGCTACAACACCAGCCTCGGCCCGGTGAGCGTCACGAGTTCGACCAACGCCGCGAACTACGCCGTCTACGGCCGCGCCGGCTGGATGAGCCGCGTGTCGCCCCGCGACGAGGTCGCCGCCTCGATCGAGGTCTGGCAGCTCTGGCAGCGCGTCTCGGGCTACACCGACAGCGCAGTGGCGTTCAATCCGTTCGATGCCAGCATCGCGACCGGCACCGACCGCACCAGCCTGGTCAAGATCGGCGGCCAGTGGACGCATCTCTACGGCAGCAATATCGAGGCCAACATCAATGGCGGCTGGGTGCAGTCGTTCGCTGGCCATAGCGGCATCGTCGCCACCGTGACCGGCGACGGCGTGGTGGTGCCGACCATGGGCAACCAGGGCTGGTTCGAATATGGCGGCCGGCTCGGCTTCCGCATGCAGAAGGGCTGGATCGTGGACCTGTTCGCCAACGGCACGCTCGGCCCGCAGCCAGTGGGTAACACCATCCATGGCGGCGTGGGGCTGCGGATCAATTATTAGCGGCGGGCTCAATCTCGTAGGGTGGGCAAAGCGGAGCGTGCCCACCACTTTCTCTCGCCGAGAAAAAATGGTGGGCACGGCGCAAGCGCGCCTTTGCCCACCCTACGATACTGTGGCTTCCACATCACGCTGCCGACTTGCCCTCGAACGCGCGGCGCAAGGTCTCCACGTCGAGCTTCACCATCTTCATCATGGCCTGCATCGCGCGTGCGGCAGCCGCCTTGTCGGGGCTCGAGAGGAGTTCGAATATCACCTTCGGCACGACCTGCCAGGCCACGCCCCAGCGATCCCTGAGCCAGCCGCACTGCTCTTCCTTGCCGCCATGGGCCAGGAACGCATTCCAGACGCTGTCGACCTGGGCCTGATCGTCGCAATGGATCATCAGCGAGATCGCATGGGTGTATTCCATTTTCATGCCGCCGTTGAGCGCGACCAAAGGCTGTCCCGCCACCGAGAATTCGACGACGAGCACGGAGCCTTCCTTGCCGGACGGGCCATCTGAAACGTTGCGCTGAACATGCGTGATCGCCGAATTCGGCACGAGCGAGACGTAGAACTTCGCGGCTTCCTCGGCATCGCCATTGAACCACATGCAGGGAACGACCTTCGACATCGTGAATGCTCCTCTTCAGTTGTGATGTTCGCGCGCTAGATCAGGCGTTCGCCATCTCGGACTGCGCCGCGAAGGCTGCCATGTCCATCCAGTTCACGCCCCACATGTGGCCGTCCGGATCCTCGAAGCTGCGGCCGTACATGAAGCTGTATTCGTCCTTCGGGCTGGGATCGGCCACCCCGCCTGCAGCCGCGGCCCTGCTGACGATATCGTCGACCTCGGTCCGGCTATCGGCGGACAGGCAGAACAGCGCCTGGTTTGAGGTCTTTGCATCCGAGATCGGCTTCGGCGTGAACTGCCGGAATTTCTCGTGGGTCGTCAGCATCGCATAGATGGTCTCGGAAAAGACCATGCAGCTCGCTGTTTCGTCGCTGAATTGCGGGTTCCTGGTCGCACCGACCGCCTCGTAAAAGGCAGTGGCGCGCTTGAGGTCGGTCACGGGCAGATTGAGGAAAATCATCCTGGGCATCGGAGCTCCTTGGGCGGGGTTCTGCCCAAGGACGGATGGCCAAGCGGCGATCCGACACGGCTTCCGGATCTTTTTTGGACCCCTGCCTGCGAGGTTCTGTCGCACAGAACCCGCTGGCTTTCAGGTGTTCCTCACTTCTTCTCGTTCGGATCGCGGTGAATGGGATCGACCCACAGCACGGTCTCGGGCTTCTCGACCGGCTCGATGTCGAGGTTGATCGCCACCGCCTCGCCGTCGCTGCGCACCAGCACACATTCCAGCACCTCGTCCCGGCTGGCGTTGATCTCCTGATGGGGCACGTAGGGCGGGACGAAAATGAAGTCGCCGGGGCCGGCCTCTGCGGTGAATTGGAGGCTCTCGCCCCAGCGCATCCGCGCCTTGCCTTTCACGACGTAGATGACGCTTTCGAGATGGCCGTGGTGATGCGCGCCGGTCTTGGCGTCGGGCTTGATGCTGACCGTGCCCGCCCACAATTTCTGCGCACCGACGCGCGCGAAATTGATCGCGGCCGCGCGGTCCATGCCCGCCGTCGACGGCACGTTGGTATCGAGCTGGTTGCCGGGAATGACGCGCACGCCGTCATGTTTCCAGCGATCATCGTGATCGTGGTCATGGTGGGAATGCGAATGGTCATGACCGGTCATGAGACTTGCTTTCTGTTGGTTCCGTGCGCGGCAAACTAACCCAAAGCCGCGACATCGAGCCATACCAAAATCGGAACCCTCATAACCGTCGAACGTTGTCCTGACGAGCAAACCGCAAGGAGGATTTCATGGGTAGCACGACCGACAAGATCAAGGGCACCGCAAACGAGGCAATGGGAAAGGCCAAACAGGGCATCGGTGAAGCCACCGGTTCCGAGCGCATGAAGGGCGAAGGTGCGGTCCAGGAAGTGAAGGGCAAGGGCCAGCAGGCCATGGGCGATGCCAGGGATGCCGCGAAAGACGCGGTCGATCGCGCTGCGGCTTCGGCCAAGCGCGCGACGGAATAACGGGCATCGCACTCAAAGTGAAAGACCGGCCGAGAGGCCGGTCTTTTTGTTTGCGGGCTTACTTCACCCCGAGCAATTCCACGTCGAACATCAGCGTTGCGTTCGGCGGGATCACGCCGCCTGCGCCACGGGCACCATAGCCGAGCTGCGGCGGAATGATCAGCGTGCGCTTGCCGCCGACCTTCATGGAGGCAACACCCTCGTCCCAGCCGGCGATGACCCGGCCCTTGCCGATCGGGAATTCGAACGGCTCGTTGCGGTCGACCGACGAGTCGAATTTCTTGCCCTTCTGGCCGTTCTCGTAGAGCCAGCCGGTGTAGTGCATCACGCAGATCTGGCCGGGCTTCGGCGAAGCGCCGGTGCCGACGACGCTGTCGGTAATCTGCAAACCTGAAGCTGTGGTCATGGTCTTCCCTGCGGTCTGGGCCGAGGCCGTGGTGGAGACGAAATCGGACACGCCGGCGATCACGGTGATCGCGAGTGCCGACATGATGGCGAGGAGCACGCGCTGTAAACGCTGCATAAGACACCTTACGTTTGAGGCGGAAGGGGTCTAGCGCAACGCCGACGCCGTTGCCACCCCCTCAGGCCTCGATATTTTCCAGCCGCACGGGCAGCTTGCGGATGCGCTGGCCTGTGGCGTGATAGATCGCATTGCAGATCGCCGCATTGGTGCCGACATTGGCGAGCTCGCCGAGGCCCTTCACGCCGGCCGGGTTGATGTGATCGTCCTGCTCGGAAAGCAGGATCACCTCGACACCGGGGACGTCGGCATTCACTGGCACGAGATAGTCGGCTAGATTGTCGTTGACGTAACGCGCATTGCGCTCGTCGATCTCGGTGGCCTCCAGCAGTGCCGAGGACATGCCCCAGATCAGGCCGCCCATGAGCTGGCTGCGCGCCGTGCGCGGATTCATGATGCGGCCCGCCGCGAACGCTCCGACCAGCCGGGGGCAGCGGATTTCATGGGTAAAGCGGTTGACGCGGATCTCGACGAACTCGGCACCGAAGGCGTACGCGATCTTGTCCTTCATCTGATGGCCACCGACGAGCCGCGCGTGCCCGCTGTGCATCGCCGTGAATGAATCCAGCGGCGCGCCTTCGGGCTTCCACTCGCCGTATTCCTCGACGATACCGACACCGAGTGCGTCGAAGGCCTTTTCGATATCGAGTGGACGATCGCTCTGCGCCGCCTGCGTGCTCGGCGCCTGGCTGATGCCGACGGTCTCTTTGGCCTTGTCGGCTAGGCTGTCGCTCGGCATCACGGCCTTGAACAGCCTTTGACGAATTCGGTCGCACACCATCATCACCGCCGAGCAGGTGCTGGCAGTCGAGTTCGAACCGCCGGCAACAGGCGCCGGCGGCAGATCGCTGTCGCCCAGGAACACCGCGACCTTCTCCAGCGGCACGCCGAGCCGCTCGGCCGCGGTCTGGGCGATGACGGTATACGCGCCGGTGCCGATCTCGTGACCGGCGATCTCGACCCGGGTACGGCCGTCGCGCTGGAGGCGGACGCGCGCGGCAGAGGGCGCCATCTGCGTCGGATAGCAGGTGGCGGCACAGCCATAGCCTATCAGCCAGTCGCCGTCCGACATCGATTTCGGCTGCGGCGAACGCTGCGACCAGCCGAACGCCCTGGCGGCCTCGTCGAAGCACGCCATCAAGGACCGCGACGTATAAGGCTTGCCGCCGATCGGCTCCACGGTGGTGTCGTTGATGCGGCGGAGCTCGACAGGGTCCATGTTCAGTTTCACCGCAAGCTCGTCCATCGCGCTCTCAAGCGCGAAGAGATACGGCACCTCCGGCGGAGAGCGCATGAAGCCGGGCGTATTGCGGTCAGCGCGCACGATCGACACCAGACTTGCGACGTTCGGGCAGGCATAGAGCCGCGTCGTCGTCTTCGTGCCGCCGACGCAATAGGCATCCGGACGCGACGAAACCTCCGCGCCGTCGTGCCTCAAAGCCACCAGCTTGCCGTCCCGGCCCGCACCAAGCCTGATCTCGTGGCGCGTCTCGGCCCGGTAGGTGGCGATGGTGAAACCCTGGTCGCGGGTCGGCACCAGCTTGATCGGCCGGTTCAGGCGTTTGGCAATGCCGGCGATGATGGCGGTGCGGGGCGTCATCGAGCCGCGCGAACCAAAGCCCCCGCCGACATAGGGATTGACGACACGGACCTTGTCGGCGTCGATGCCGAGCTGCTCGGCGACGCCGTTCTTCAGGCCGTAGACATACTGGCTGCCCTCGTAGATGACGAGGTTGTCGCCCATCCAGGCGCAGCTCGTCGTAAACAGCTCCATTGGATTGTGGTGCTGGGTCGGCGTGTCATAGGAGGCGGTGAGTTTGACCTCGGCTGCGTCGAACGCCTTGGCGAAATCGCCGACCTCCGGGTCTTCCTTGAACTGTGCGTTCTGTCCCTTTGCCGCCGCCGTGGTGGTCCCCGGCGACTCAAAGCTCGCACTCGGCGCCACGGCCGTGTAGCTGACCTTGACGCGATTGGCGGCCTCGCGCGCCGCCTCGTAACTTTCGGCGATGACGACGGCGATGATCTGGCCATCATGGGCGACGTCGGCTGATTTCAGCGGCTGGATCGTGGTCCCGGCATAGCCGCCATTGCTGAACAGTTTCGATTCCTTCAGCTTCGGAGCGTTCTCGTGCGTGACGATGTCGATCACGCCGCGGACCTGCCTGGCATCGTCGAGATCGAAACCGTCGATGCGGCCCTTGGCGATGGCGCTGGTGACCAAGAATGCGTAGGCTGGATTGTCGAGCGGCATGTCGGACGCATATGTCGCCCGGCCCGTGACCTTTGCGGCCGCGTCATAGCGCGGCACGGGATGGCCCATGTTTGCTTTCGGCTCGGGAGCTGCAGCGGTCATGATCAGATCTCCATGGTTACGGCCTGCTGGAGCGCGCGCGCCACCACGCGCTTGCCGAGCGCGATCTTGAAGCTGTTGTGCCGGCGGCCCTTGGCGTCGGCAAACGCGGCATCGGCCACACGCTGCGCCAGACCGTCGTCGAATTTCTGTCCCTTCAGCAGCGCCTCAGCCTCGCGCGCCCGCCACGGCACGGTGGCGACGCCGCCGAGCGCGACACGCGCGTCCCTGATCGTGCCATCCTGCACATCGAGCGCGACCGCAGCCGACGACAGCGCGAACTCGTAGGACTGACGGTCGCGCGCCTTGAGATACACCGAGCGCGGCCAGCGGCCGGGAATGGAGAACGCAGAGATCAGCTCACCGGGCCGAAGCGTGGTCTCGATCTCGGGCGTCGTGCCGGGCGCCTTGTGCAAATCTGCGAACGGCAGGCTGCGCGTGCCGGACCTGCCGGTGATTTCGACCACCGCATCCAGCGCGATCAGCGCCTGGGCAAAATCGCCGGGATAGGTTGCGATGCACTGATCGGAAGTACCGAGCACCGCATGCATGCGATTGACGCCGTCCATGGCGGCACAGCCCGAACCGGGATTGCGCTTGTTGCAATTCTCATAGGAGACATCGCGGAAATAGCTGCAACGCGTTCGCTGCATCACGTTGCCGCCGAGCGTCGCCATGTTGCGCAGCTGGGCGCTGGCGGCGAGCTTCAGGGAATTCGCGATCACCGGATAGTTGCGCTGGATCTCGGCATGCGCGGCCACGTCGGACATCTTGGCGAGCGCGCCGAGCCGCAAGCCGTCACTGCCGGGCTCGATCGCCGACCAGCTGCGCGCCAGCGGATTGATATCGACGATTGCCGCGGGCCGCATCACGTCCAGCTTCATCAGGTCGATCAGCGTGGTGCCGCCGGCGAGCGGCTGTGCTGTAGCCTTGGTCAGCGGATTGTTCGCAGTTGCGGCAGCGCTGAGCGCCTGCACGGCCATGTCGGGGTCTGTTGCCCTTTGGTAGGAAAACGATCGCATGGGCCTAGCCTTTCATGATCTCGGGCGCGGCCTGCTTCACGGCAGCGACGATGTTGGGATAGGCGGCGCAGCGGCAGATGTTGCCGCTCATGTATTCGCGGATGTCGGCCTCGCTGCCCGCATGCCCCTCCTTGACGCAGGCCACGGCGGACATGATCTGGCCCGGCGTACAATAGCCGCATTGAAACGCGTCGTTGTCGACGAAGGCCTGTTGCATCGGATGCAAATGATCGTCGGTGGCAAGGCCCTCGATCGTGGTGATCTCCTGCCCCTCGGCCGCGAGCGCGAGCGTCAGGCACGACACCACGCGTCGATCGTCGATCAGTACCGTGCAGGCACCACATTGGCCGTGGTCGCAGCCCTTTTTGCTGCCGGTGAGCTTGAGATGCTCCCGCAGCGCGTCGAGCACCGTTGTGCGCGCGTCGATGTGCAGGCGCTTGTCCTTGCCGTTGACCCGCAGCGTGACATCGACGGGGAGCGCCGGATCCTGCGCGGCCGACACGCTCGCATCCTGCGCGGCCGCACGCGCTGTCATGGGGACCAGCGCACTGCCGGCAGCGCCA
This sequence comes from Bradyrhizobium sp. MI1.10, assembly GCF_055811035.1. Taxonomy (NCBI): domain Bacteria; kingdom Pseudomonadati; phylum Pseudomonadota; class Alphaproteobacteria; order Hyphomicrobiales; family Nitrobacteraceae; genus Bradyrhizobium; species Bradyrhizobium sp. MI1.10. The sequence continues at coordinate 65,416 of NZ_JBVVPN010000008.1, read as the reverse complement.
GCCATGAAGGCGCGCCGATCGAATCCGGTCGGTCCGGAACCTGATTTTTCGGACATGGAGGGCCTCCGCCGCTTCGAGCAAGAGCAGCGCACGCCTGCACCGCTCATCGGCCCTTAACCTGAAGCAGTGAACTCCGTTCCGAACGAGAAAGGGCGACGCAGCAAATGCCGCGTCGCCCTTCGTCAAATTTTGCTGATGTTGCGCGGGGAACCCCGTGCGCGGCGGTCAGTATCCGAGCGCGCAACCGTCTTTGCGCGGATCGGAACCGCCGGTGAGCGTGCCCTTGTCCCAGTCGATCCAGATCGCCTGCGCGCCGCCGAGCGGACCGACGACGCTGGTGGTCTTGTGGCCGAGTTTCTTCAGGCCTTCGACGATATTGGCCGGCACGCTGTCCTCGAGCTGGTACTGTCCTTCGTAATGCAGGCCGCGCGGCATATCGATCGCCTCCTGCACGTCGCAGCCATAATCGAGAATGTTGGTCACCACATGGGCTTGGCCAACCGGCTGATATTGTCCGCCCATCACCGCGAACGGCATCACCGAACGGCCGCCCTTGGTGAGCAGGCTCGGCATGATCGTGTGCAGCGGGCGCTTGCCGCCGGCGATGCAATTCGGGTGGCCGGGCTGGATGCGGAAGCCGCCGGCGCGATTCTGGAGCAGGATGCCGGTCTTGTTCGAGACGATGGCGGAGCCGAAGGAATGCGCGACCGAGTTGATGAACGAGCAGACGTTGCGGTCCTTGTCCACGACGGTGATGTAGATGGTCGAGGGATTCATCGGCGGCGCGACGTTCGGCAGGTCGAGCATGCCGTCCATGCGGATCTTGTCGATGTGCTCGTTGCAGTATTCCTTGGCGAGAATCCTAGCGACCTCGATCTGCATATGCTCGGGATCGGCGACATGCAGCTCGCGATGCATGTAGGCGATGCGCGCGGCCTCGGCTTCGAGGTGGAAGCGCTCGACGCTGAGCGGCGCGTATTTCGTCAGGTCGAACCGCGACAGGATGTTCAACATCAGCAGCATGGTGAGGCCGGGTCCGTTCGGCGGGCACTGCCAGACGTCGTAGCCCTTGTACATGGTGCCGATCGGCGTCGTCGTCTCGGTGGTGTGCGCGGCGAAATCGTCGAGCGTGTGGAGGCCGCCGATTCCGCGCAGGGTCTCCACCATGTCCTCGGCGATCGGGCCCTTGTAGAAGGCGTCGCGGCCGTCCTTGGCGATCGCCCGTAGCGTCTTGCCGAGCTCGGCTTGGCGGATGACGTCGCCGGCCACCGGCGGCTTGCCGTGCGGCAACAGATACCGCTCCGTGTTGGTGCCACCCTTCAGCTTCTCGAACTGGTTCTTCCAGTCGAAGGCGATGCGAGGGGCGACGACGTAGCCTTCCTCGGCGGCCTTGATCGCGGGCTGGAGCAGGCGGTCGAAGCCGAACTTGCCGTGATCGCGCAAAACGGTCGCAAAGGCGTCGATCACGCCGGGGATCGACACCGCATGCGCCGAGGTCAGCGGCACGGAGTTGATCTTGCGCTCGAGATACCAGTCGGCGTTCGCCGCCTTCGGCGCGCGCCCCGAGCCGTTATAGGCGATGATCTTGCCCTCGCCGCGCGGCTGGATCAGCGCAAAGCAGTCGCCGCCGATGCCGGTCGATTGCGGCTCGATCACGCCGAGAATGGCCGAGCCCGCAACGGCCGCGTCCACCGCCGTGCCGCCCTCGCGCAGCACCTCGATCGCGGCGAGTGACGCCTGCGGATGCGAGGTCGCCACCATCGCGTTGGTGGCGTGGACCGTGGACCTGCCGGGGAAATGGAAGTTTCTCATCGAATTCTTGCTCTCGTTGGCGTCTGGCGCGGATGGCGTGTCGTTTCGGAAAAAGCCGCGCCTACATGACACATTCCGGCCCGCCGGGGCAATGCTGGCATACCAGGGAAATGGCTGCCATCCGCTGGGAATAGAGCTGCTTCTTGCGGGTTTTCCGGGCGCGCCCCGCCTGCTAAACGGGCGCCATGATTTGCAAGGTCGCCGCCTTCTACCAATTCGCCGCCCTGCCCGATTACCGGGAGTTGCGCGAGCCGCTGCGCGCGTTCTGCGCCGGCCTGGCGGTGAAGGGCAGCGTGCTGCTCGCGCAGGAGGGCATCAACGGCACGGTCGCGGGTGCGGGCGCGGCGATCGACGCTCTCGTCCATGAGCTCGCGCACGGCGACATCTTCAGCGGCAGGTTGAACAATCTCGAATTGAAGTTCTCGACCGCCGAGGCGATGCCATTCGGCCGGCTCAAGGTGCGGCTGAAGAAGGAGATCGTCACGCTCGGCGACGAAGCCGCCGATCCGACCCGGCAGGTCGGCACCTATGTCGATGCGAGCGAATGGAACGCGCTGATCGCGGCGCCCGACACGCTGGTGCTCGACACCAGGAACGCCTTCGAGGTGGCGATGGGGACGTTCGACGGCGCGCTCGACCCAGGCATCGAGAGCTTTGGCCAGTTCAAGGAATTTGCGGCCGAACGGCTCGATCCTGTCAAACACCGCAGAATCGCGATGTTCTGCACCGGCGGCATCCGCTGCGAGAAAGCGAGCGCGCATCTGCTCGCGCGCGGCTTTGCCGAGGTCTATCACCTCAAGGGCGGCATTCTCAAATATCTGGAAGAGGTGCCGGAGGCTCAGAGTCGCTGGCGCGGCGAATGCTTCGTGTTCGACGAACGGGTCGCGCTCGGTCATGGTTTGCAGCAACTTGGCGCGCAACAACTCGGCTTGCAAGAACTTGGCTCGCCCGAACGAAATAAGGACGCGGCACGTGACGAATGAGATCCAGACGCTCGGCGAGCGCATCGACACGCTTGAGACGCGCCTCGCCTATCAGGACGACGCGATCGAGACGCTGAACCAGACCATCACCGCGCAGTGGAAGCAGATCGACGCGCTGACGCGAAGGATCGCAGAGCTCGGCGAGCGGCTGCAGGAGGCCGAGGCGAATGCGCCGGGAGCCGCCAATGAGCGCCCCCCGCATTATTGAGCGGGGTTACTGACCGGACGCCTTGAGAAGAAGGTTGCTCACCTCGCCCGACATCATCAGCCGGTTGCGCCCGGCTTCCTTGGCGGCATAGAGCGCCTGGTCGGCGGCCTCGATCAGCGAGGTGACGCCGGCCGTGCGCTCCAGCGCCGGCCGGCAGGCAGCACCGCCGAGCGAAGCGGTGACGCAGCCAGCCGCATGGTTGCTGGCGTGGACGAGGCCCGCATCGCGGATCGCCCGTCGGATCCGGTCGCCGATCAGGGCGCAGCCGGCAGCGTCGGTGTTCGGCAGCAGCATGGCGAACTCCTCGCCGCCGTAACGCGCCGCCAGATCGCCGGAACGATGCATCTCGGCGGCGATGATCTGCGCCACCTGCCGGAGGCAGGCATCGCCCGCGGGATGGCCGTATTCGTCGTTGTAAGACTTGAAGTGGTCGACGTCGATCATCAGCAGGGAAAGGCTGGAGCGCTCGCGATAGGCACGCGCCCACTCCTCCTTCAGTCGTTCATCGAAGCGGCGGCGATTAGCAAGCCCGGTGAGGCTGTCCTCGATCGCGAGCGTTTCGAGCCGGGTCTCGAGCTTCTTCTGCTCGGTGATGTCGCGCGAGATCGCGACCACGCCGTCGACGCTGCCACTCTCCTTGCGGGTCACCCGCATGGTCGATTCGAGCCAGACTTCGGCGTTCTGCCGGTGCGCGTTGCGATAGGTAACGCGCACCTCCTCCTTCTCGCCGCGTTTCATGGCGTCGACGAGAGCCTGGACCTGCGGCCGGTCGTCCGCGTGAATGCCGGCGAGCGCGAGGGTTCCGATCAGCTGATTGGCGCGCCAGCCGACGACGCCAATCGACGATGGCGAGACATAGCGCAGCCGCTCGTCGAGCCCCATACGCGTCACCATGTCGCTGGAGCTTTCGGCAAGCAGTCGGAAATTCGCTTCCTTCTCGACCAGCGCGGCCGCCATGCTCTGGCCCCGCTGCAACTGCCGCACCAGCACCGCACCAATGATTGCGATCAGCATGACCAACGCGAGCACGTAGAGCATGCGGGAGATCACCGCAGCGCGCCAGGGTGCGAGCAGCTCGTCCTTGTCGACGGTGGCGAGCAGGACCAGCGGATAACGGCCAGAGCGCTTGAAGAAGCTGACGCGTTCGGCGCCATCGAGCGGCGACTTGAAATGATAGACGCCGCCCGGCCGCTGCAGAGCAGCGTCGCGGAACAGCGGCGTATTGGCAACGCTGCGGCCGATGTATTTCTCGTTACTCGGGTAGCGCGCGATGATCAGGCCGTCGCCGTGTGTCAACGCCACCGAGCTGTTGCGGCCGATCTCGAACTGTTCGTAGAAATGCGAGAGATATCCCGAGCTGATGGTCGCGAGCACCACGCCACCGAAGCTGCCATCCAGCTTGTTGAAACGGCGCGACAGGGTGACGACCCACTCGCCGTCGAGCAGGCTCTTCACGGGCCGGCCGACATGGGGCTCCCGTTTCGGCGAGAGCTGGTGATAACGGAAGAACGCGTCGTCGTTCAGAGTCGAGCCGATCGTGCCGGGCGAGGTCAACCAGTTGCCGCGGTCGTCAATGATGGCGAGGCTGTGGATGCGCTCTACCGCCTTCTTGCGCACCTCCAGCAGGGTTCTGAGCTTGGCGATCGTGGCCGGCTCGGTGCCGTCCATCTCCAGCCGGCTGACGACGCCGACGACGCCAGAATCCAGCAGATCGAGGCTGTCATCGGCATGCTGCGTCAGCGATCGCGCAACGTTGGCCATCTCGGTCTCGGCGCCCTTGAGCACCGCGTCGCGGGCCGCCCATTCCCGCCAGCCGCTGACGCCGAGGATGGCCACGCAGGTCAGCGCGACGAACGCAGCTGCCCGCAGCGGCAGGCGGCTCAATCCGGCTCTTTGGGTCACAGCACTCATGCGGCAGAATTCTCCGAAGATCGGAAACTCTGCTGCTTCTGTTATTGAACTCTGAAACGCCCGCAGAAATATGCGGCGATGTCGGCGGTTCCCGTAGTCGTACGGACACCGGAATCAGCGCATCGCTAACAGGGCATTAGCAGACCTATCGGAATCCGGCGCTCCCGCGGCTAGCTGAAGATGGCCTTAACCTTGTCCCAGAGCGAGGGATTGTCGGCCTCCGCATCGGCCTTCGAGGGCGTTGGCTGGGCGGCGCTCACGGGATCGGACGCCGGGAAGGTATCTTTCAGCCCGGCGTCGAGCTTGGCGTGGCGGTCGGCGGCGAGCGCTTCGTGCAGATCGTCGGCGTGCTTGTCATGCGGCGCGGGGTTGAATGTCTCAGCCATGGTCTCGTCCTCCGTTGGCTGGTCAACGCGGTCGAATTGCGCTTGGTTCCCCTGTTCCGCTTCGGGCCGCGGCGGTGTATCAGGAGCCCTAACCATCCTCAGGACCGTTCGTGCCCCAGTCTGCGACAAAGCCTTTCATCGACGTCCTCTCCGGCCAGCGGCAGGTCATTCCGCCGATCTGGATGATGCGGCAGGCCGGCCGTTACTTGCCGGAATATCGCGAGGTGCGCGCCAGGGCCGGCGGCTTCCTCGACCTCTGCTTCAACCCGGAGCTTGCCGCCGAGGTGACGCTGCAGCCCATCCGGAGGTTCGGCTTCGATGCGGCGATCATCTTCTCCGACATCCTGGTGATCCCCTATGCGCTCGGACGCTCCGTGCGCTTCGAGGTCGGCGAGGGTCCGCGGCTCGAGCCGCTGGATGATCCCGCCAAGGTCGCGACACTGGCCAAGCACGCCGATTTCGGCAAGCTCGCGCCGGTGTTCGAGGCGCTCAAAATCGTGCGCGGCGCGGTCGATCCCAAGATCGCGTTGATCGGCTTCTGCGGCGCCCCTTGGACGGTGGCGACCTACATGGTCGCCGGCCAGGGCACGCCTGACCAGGCGCCGGCGCGGATGATGGCCTACCGGCATCCGGAGGCGTTCGCTGAGATCATCGACGTGCTGGTCGAGAACTCGATCGAATATCTGCTGGCGCAGCTTGCGGCAGGCGCCAACGCCTTGCAGATCTTCGACACCTGGGCCGGCGTGCTGCCACCCGCCGAGTTCGCGCGCTGGTCGATCGAACCGACCCGGCGCATCGTCGAAGGCGTGCGCGCCAAGGTGCCGGATGCGAAGATCATCGGCTTTCCGCGCGGTGCCGGTGCGCAACTGCCCGGGTTCGTCGAGGCGACCGGCGTCAACGCTGTCAGCATCGACTGGACCGCGGAGCCGGCCTTCATCCGCGAGCGCGTGCAGAGCAAGGTTGCGGTTCAGGGCAATCTCGATCCGCTGGTGCTGATCACAGGCGGCGCCGCGCTCGACCGCGCGGTCGACGACACGCTGGCGAATTTTGCGCAGGGGCGGTTCATCTTCAATCTCGGCCACGGCATCCAGCCGGAGACGCCGATCGCCCATGTTGAGCAGATGCTGAAGCGTGTGCGGGGCTGATTTATTTTGCGCCTGGGGAGTGGGAAAACAAAAAAGCACGAAAACAACCCCATGCACAGTAGAGAGGCCACGCCCGATCAATGACTTAGGGCGGACGGAAATCAGGTGCGCCGTCATCGCATCGGATCGCACCAACATTTGACCCGTCGGGCAAAACAGGCGCATGATGCCATCATCACACCGATGCCCGCCTCGCGGCCGACTTAGCGCGGCCGGCTGCGCTCGATAATCTCGGCGGCGCCCTTGGCCAGCAGATCCAGTCCCACCGCACGGCCGAGTTCGCGGGGACGATTGGCGGGACCCGAACGCAAGGCTTCGATGATGGTGTTGCCGGAGAGATCGAGCACGGACGCGGTGAGCGACATCTGATCGCCCGCAATGGTCGAAAAGCCCGCCACCGGCGAATTGCAATGGCCGTTCAGCACCCACAGCACCTCGCGCTCGGCATCGGCGCAGGCGTGAGCAGCGGGATCGTCGATCGATGCGAGAATGCGACGCGTCTGCCAGTCCTGTGCCGCGCATTCGACCGCGACGATGCCCTGCCCCGCTGCCGGCAGCATTTCCGCAGCGGAGAATTCGTAGCCGATGCGATGGGAAAGGCCGACGCGGTCGAGGCCGGACCGCGCCATGATCAGCGCATCGGCAGGCCCCACCGCGCCGCCATCCGGCAGGCGCTGCTTCTCGCCATTATCGAGTTTTCGCACGCGCGTGTCGGCGGCGCCACGGAAGTGGATTATCTCGACGTCGGGAAACAATCGCCGCGCATAGGCGGCGCGGCGGACGGCGTTGGTGCCGATCTTGAAACCCTTGCCACGAGATTGGCGCAGCGCCTCCAGCGTCACGCCATCGCGCAGCACCAGCGCGTCATTGGGAGGATCGCGCGAGAGCGTGGCGCCGATCACGAGACCGGGTGTGTCTTCGTTGCCGGGCATGTCCTTCAGCGAATGCATCGCCGCCTGGAGTTCGCCCGACAACACGGCGGCGCGGATCTGCGCCACGAAGGCACCGCCCTTGCCGCCATGGGGCAACAGCTTGCTGGTCTGGTCGAGATCGCCCGTGGTGTCGAACTTGACGATCTCGACGTCGAGATCGGGCATGGCAGCGGTCAGGCGGCGCGCGATCTCTTCCGTCTGTGCCAGCGCCATCGCGCTCTTGCGTGTGCCGATCTTGAATCGCGTAGCCAAGCCCAAATCCTCTCAAGACGCGAGTTTACCGCGCATCCTCCAATATCATGTCGGAGGCCTTTTCGGCGATCATGATGATCGGCGCGTTGGTGTTCCCCGAGACCAGGTCAGGCATGATCGAGCCGTCGACCACACGAAGGCCTTCGAGGCCCCTCACCTTCAGCCGCTGATCGACCACCGCGAGCGCATCATTGCCCATACGACAGGTCGAGGTCGGATGGTAGATGGTGCTGCCCCGCTCACGGCAATAATCCAGCAGCTCGGCATCCGTGGCTACCTTCGTCCCGGGATCGTACTCGTCGACCACGAAAGGCTTCAGCGCCGGTGCATGCAATATGTTGCGCAGGATCTTCAGGCCTTCCACGTTGGTGGTGCGGTCGGTCTCGGTCGACATGTAGTTGATGCGGATCTCCGGCGGCACTGTCGGGTCGGCGCTTTTGATGCGCAAGGACCCGCGGCTTTCGGGGCGGAGCTGGCACACCGACGCCGTGAAGCCGGAGAAATCATGCAGCTTCTCGCCCATCTTGTCGGTCGAGAACGGCAGGAAGTGGACCTGGATGTCCGGCGAGGCCAGCCGCGGGCTGGTCTTGAAGAAGGCGCCCGCCGTGCCGGCCGCAATCGTCAGCCAGCCCTTGCGGAACAGCGCATAGCGTGCGCCGGCCATGGTGCGGCGGAGCGGATGATTGACGGTGTCGTTGAGCGTAATCTTCTGCGAGCAGCGCATCACGATGCGGACCTGCATGTGGTCCTGGAGGTCGTGACCGACGCCCGGCGCGTCCAGCACGACGTCGATGCCGTGCTTGCGCAGGAGGTCGCCGGGTCCGACGCCGGAGAGTTGAAGCAGCTGCGGCGAGTTGTAGGCGCCGCTCGACAGCACGACCTCCTTGCGCGCGCGGGCGCGGCGCAAATTGGCGCCTTGACGGTATTCAACGCCGACGGCGCGGCGGCCCTCGAACAACACGCGCTGGCCGAGCGCGCCAGTTTCGATCTTGAGATTGCCGCGGGCCTTGGCGGGGCCGAGATAGGCCACCGCCGTCGAGGCGCGGCGGCCATTGCGCGTCGTGGTCTGGAACAGGCCGACGCCTTCCTGGGTGGCGCCGTTGAAATCAGGATTGTAGGGCAGACCGCTCTCGACTGCGGCGTCAATGAACGCCTTCGACAACGGATCGGTCACCACCATGTTGGACACCGGCAGCGGGCCGCCGCTGCCGTGATATTGATCGGCGCCGCGCGACTGGTTCTCGGCCTTCTTGAAATAGGGCAGCACGTCGTCATAGCCCCAGCCGGCGTTGCCGCGCTGACGCCATCTGTCGTAATCCTCGTGCTGGCCGCGAACGTAGAGCAGGCCGTTGATCGAGCTCGACCCGCCCAGGGTCTTGCCGCGCGGCTGGAACACCTGACGGCCCTTCAGCTCGGGCTCCGGCTCGGTCTGGTACATCCAGTTGACGGTCTTTTCCTTGAACAGCTTGCCGTAGCCGAGCGGCACGTGGATCCAGATGTTGGAATCCTTCGGGCCTGCTTCGAGCAACAGTACGCTGTGCTTGCCGTTCGCCGAGAGCCGGTTGGCGAGCACGCAGCCTGCAGAGCCGGCGCCGACGATGACGTAGTCGAACTCAGGGTCGGAGGGCGAGAGGGAGGAAGTTGCGTTCATGCGCTACTGTTCTTTTTGTTGGGGAGCGTTTCCAATCATCACTTAGCACGATCATGCAGCGACGCGCAGCGCCTCGACCAGCGACCTGAACGCACGGGCATATTCCGCACCCGCCCTTGCGATATCGGCGCGGCCGGCGCAGGCGACCGCCGCTTCCGTGACCGCGCCGAGCAGCAGCCGGGCCAGCGGCTCGACCGGCTGCCGCGCGATCAGGCCAGCCTCCATCGCCGCCGCAATCGCACGCGGCAGCTTGCCGCCGAAATGTTTGGCGTCGATCTCGCGCCAGCGCTCCCAGCCGAGCACCGCCGGGCCGTCGCGCAGGATGATCTGGCCGGTCGGCCCCTTCGCGGTTGCGGCGAAATAATGCTGGGTGCCGGCGACCATCGCGGCGAGCACATCCTTCTCGGAACGCGCGGCGCCGTCGATCTCGGCGACGAGATCGCGCGAGACGTTGTCGAACACCGCTTCGAACACCGCTTCCTTTGTCTTGAAGTGATGATAGACCGCGCCCTTGGCGACGCGGGCGGCTTCGGCGATCTCGTCCATCGTCGTCGCGGCAAAGCCTTGCGACCCGAACAGGCGGCGCGCCGCCGTCAGGATCGCTTCCGATGTCGCAGCCCGCCGCTCCGCCTGTTTCGCCATGGGTCTCGTCTAATCGAATTCGGCACAAGCGGCCAGTTGACTTTTCGACTATCGGTCGGTATTTACCGACCATCAGTCGGTTATTCGTGAGGTGTGCCATGCCGAGCCGTGACGTCGTCGAAGCTTTTGCCAAGCGATTGGAGACCGGGGATTTCATCGGCGCAATCGAGCAGTTCTATACGCCCGAGGCCGCGACCTACGAGAACAACGCGGCACCGACAGTCGGCCGCGACAAGCTCGTCGCCAAGGAGCGCGGCGTGCTGGCGGCCTCCAGGGAAGTCAAGGCGGTGCGCATCGGGCCGAGCCTGATCGAGGGCGATCATGTCGCGACGCGCTGGACCTTCAGCTTCACCACCGCCGAGGGCATCATCCGAACGTTGGATGAGATCGCATGGCAGACATGGCGGGGGGATGAACTCGTCGAGGAACGCTTTTATTACGACCCCAAGCAGTTGGGACGCTGAGCCGCTGACTGTCTCTACAAGACCAGCTTCACGCCCGGCGGGTACCACGTCCCTTCGCCCGAAGGCAGGATCGACGGTGCTTCGGTCCTGGGCCAGTGGAGCCGCATCGCCATTGTGTTCATGCGGTCGAACGCCGGCGCCGAAGCGCCGGCGCTCAAATCAACTTTATTGGGCCAAGCCCACTGTTCCGGCCTCCGTCCTCACGACCGGCGGCGGATTCCACTTTCCGGTCAGCGCATCGGACTTCGGGCTATAAAGGCGCATGGTCAGATTAAAGGCTCCCTTCGGCGCCGGAAGCCAGTTCGCATCCTTGTCCTTGCCCGGGCTATCATTCTGGAAGAATATATCGAGCGACCCGTCTGCGTTGTACTTGAACGGCATCCAGCTGCTCACGGCAAAACGGTTGAGCGCATTGCCGACCTGAAAACCTTCCGGGTCGTATAGCGTGATCGACCAGAAGGCGTTGACCGGCGGGGCGGCGCCCTTCTCGAACGTAATTGTGTACTTGTTGGCTCCATCCAGCGGCTTGCCGGTCGCGTCGCCGAGATTGAGCGGATAGATGGCATCCTCAGGCAGGTTCGCGCCCAGCCCAAGTTGGGCGACGATGGCCCGCTTCAAATAGTAGTTGCCGTAGACACCCATCGTATCGGTGTTCATCGACCAGCCATTTGCGACCCGCGCAAGTGTCGGCACTTTCCAGGCCATCAGCTTCTGGCCGTCGTGCGGAGCGGTCTCCAGCGCCCGTTGCAACACCGGATCGAGCTTGCCGATGTCAAAGCTCTTGCCGGGCTCGATGCCGATTTTCTTCATCTGCGCAATGATCGGCTCATCGGTAGCATGCGGCGGGTGAAGCTTGAGCAGTTCTGCGGCGCTGGCGAAGTACACGCCGGCCGACATGGTATCGACCTGGACCTTCGGCGGCGTCTTCATGTCGACGCTTGGGTCCGGCTTGAACTCGACCGGCTTGGGTGTCTTGCCGTACTCGGAAAGCAGCGTGACCTTGTAACCGGCCTGGATCTTATGGACGGCATCGTAATCGGGCGGGCCATCCGTCTTGGTGCGGCCGATCACCCAGACATGGGGCGTCGGCGCCTCGATGCGCTGGGTGTCGCTCGGAAGCTTGAATTCTTCCGCGAATCTTTCGCGCAGATCGGGCCGCCAGCCCGGGGGCGTGATCAGGAACGTGCCGGCCTTGGTGCCCGTCGTTCGCCAGCCTGGCGACGCGAAGACATCGGTCCACATGTCGAGCATTGGCAGCAGATAGTAGCGCTCACTTGTATCTGGTGCGGAGATGACGACGGGCTCCTTGGTCATGTTCAGCCAGGAGACGGAATACAGCGTGTCGAAGTTCGACCGCACCACGCCCTTGAAATTGGCCGGGGGGTATTCCGGCACGTTGACAAAGGTATTCATCGGACCTCTGAAATCGGTCGTGCCGTTGGTGAATTGCTTTCTCGAGATGTCCATCGACATTAGCGCGTAAAAGTAGACATAGGCATCCACTGCGATGGCATGCGCCTCTTGTTCGGTAACGGCCGGTGCAGTGCCCTGCGCCCGCGCGGCAGGCACGGCCGCCGCACCAAGGCAAAGAGAAATTGTCAGCGTCAGAATTCCTCGAAACATGTCGAATCCTCCTCTTCTGATTTGGTGACCTCTGATTTGCGACTTCGTTCGATTCACCTTGTTACCGTCGGCATGATCGCGTTCGAGGATCTGAGCATTGAAGGTCTCAGCGTATTGCCTTGCAGCGTGGCGCGACGGCAATCAAAACGAAGAGAAGAATGGCAGCAAAGCCGATGTCAGATGCGTTCACACCGCTCGCGGCGGTATGAATTGAAGTATTTTCGATCCAGCGCGAGGGGCGCTTATTGCTTGCAAGATAACGTGCGTCACCGACCGCATCAAACGCCGCACGGCGTCTGCAGAACTCGAAACAAATTGCTAGAAACAGAGATATAAAGCCTGGTCGAACTAGCGTCGCTTGAGGGGCATCTTCGGTCGCTTGCGCAATACGGGCCCTCTAGAATTACTTTAGCACAACCTGAACGTTTGGGCCAGCAGGGATCGTCTGCGTCTTCAATACCCCACTACTATCACAATCTGCCTCGTGTTCTTGCTCGCGCGATCGGGCTGGTTGCCCGAAACTGTCTCGGTGCTGGTCGGTGTGTTTACTCGCACAATATTGAGAGACAATCTCCTTCGTTCCCCTTGATTCAGATCAATACGATGCCCGCTCGGTCGCCTGATGAAATTGCTTCAGTGAAATCTCAAACGGGGAGTCCTGCATGAAGATTGTATTGCTGACCTTGGCGATGATAGGCGGCCAAACAACAATTCCAGTCAGCGAACGCGTCCCTCAACTCAATGTCGAGGCGACCTGCAAGGCCACCGTAGCCACTGACAAGGCGATGGGCCTGGATCTGGCGCAGTCCTACGACGATTGCATGCGCGACGAAAATTCCGCGCTGCAACAACTTCATTCCGTTTGGCTCACGAATTCCGACAGCCTTCGAACCCGATGCGAAGGCGAAGCGACGGCTGGCGGCAGTGACAGCTATGTCGACCTGCTGACCTGCATGCAAATGGCAGATTGGGCAAAATCGACTTCGGACGCTCCAAAATTGAAGGGAGCGAGCAAGAACCGAAACAAGCTGTGAGATGGCGCCGAGGATTATTTGCAGGCGGGTGCCGTGCCAAGTCCAGGCGCTCCCGCCCTAACCGCATCGCGTGATCGGAAGTCTCAGCACCGAGCCGACCGCCGGCTCGAAGCTGTTTGGAGGCACGTTCCCTCGTGGCCTCAAAGGCGTCGATGGCCGGGACATAGGCGAGCGGACGCGACGCTGTCCTTCGAACGGATTAGCCCGGCCATGGCGCCATAGTAGCTTCAGCGCCCCAAGCTCCGTGACCGTAACCTCGCCGGCGCGCATTTGTATCGATTTGTTATCGATACGACGTGACGAACACGCAGAAGTGGTCGCGGCTATCGTCGCAAGCGGGGATAATTCATAGTTCGTCAAAGGTTTGCAGCGAATTCTCCGGATCGGGCCGGACAAACGGCCCATGCTGCTGGGCTATGGAATGCAGACTCAAACGACCAGCTATTTCGCGCGGCTGTTCGCGGGCGATCTGTCGGCCTTTGGCGGTCCCGTAACCGACGAAGCCGTCGCCGGCCATATCCGCGCCGAACAGATGTCGCTGGTGCTCGGCTATTCCGTCGGCATCATGCTGGCCAATGTCTGCAACGCCGCGGTGCTCGTCATCGCGCTGTGGCATTCGCCGGACTTGAAGCTGGCCTTGATCTGGGCCGCCATCGTGGCGGGCGCCGCGATCGCGTTCGGCCTGCAATCCCATGCCGCGCGCCGCATCACCAAACCACAATTCGTCTCGCGCCGAGCCATGCATCGGCTGGTGCGCAATGCCTTCATCCTCGGCGCCGCCTGGGGCACCGTTCCGGTCGCATTCTTTGCCAATGCCTCAACGGGCGGGCAGCTCGTCATCACCTGCCTTTGTTCGGGGATGCTGGCCGGGGGCGCGCTGGCCTTCGCCACGATCCCGATCGCGGCGATCGCATTCACGGCCCCGATCTTCGCTGGCATCGCGATCTGCCTCGGCAGGAATGGCGATCCGGCGTTTCTGCTGATCGCCTTCCTCGTGGTAGTCTACGGATCGGTGCTGCTGCGCAGCGTGTTCGTCAATTCGGCCTCGTTCGCACGGCGCGTGATGCGGCAGATCGAGGCCGAGCGTTCGGTGCGGCAGGACCCGCTGACCCATCTGCCCAATCGCGTCGCTTTCAACGAAACGCTCGACGCCGCTCTGAAGCGGCTCAGCCTCTCCGGCGAGGAATTCGCGGTGCTCCTGCTCGACCTCGACCGCTTCAAGGAGGTCAACGACAAATTCGGCCATCCCGCCGGCGACGAGTTTCTGGTCCAGATCGCGAGCCGCCTGCAACGCTGCACCCGCGCGGCCGAGCATGTCTCACGCATCGGCGGCGACGAGTTCGCGCTGGTGATGGCCAATCTGGCGCGGCCTGAGGATGCGCTCGAGATCGCCGAGCGCTTCGTCGCGGCCTTCGACGAACCGTTCCGGATCGAGGGCCGCCAGATCGTCGGCGCGACCAGCGTCGGCATCGTGCTGGCGCCGCGTGACGGCAGCACGCAACTCGACATCATGAAGAACGCCGACACCGCGCTCTACCGCGCCAAGAAGGCCGGACCCGGCACGGTGTGTTTCTTCGAGGAGGCCGACGACCGCTCGTCACGCGACCGCAAGGCGCTGCATTCGGATCTGGAAGGTGCTATCGCCAGGGACGAGCTGTTCCTGGTGTTTCAGCCCTTTCTCGACCTCGGCGGCAACCGCATCACCGGGTTCGAGGCGCTGCTGCGTTGGCAGCATCCCCAGCGCGGACTGGTGCCGCCGAGCGAATTCATACCGATCGCCGAGGAAACCGGGCTGATCCACGAGATCGGCGAATGGGTCGTCCGCCGCGCCTGCGCGACGGTTGCCGAGTGGCCCAAAGAGATCAGGGTCGCCGTGAATTTCTCGGCCGCACAGTTTCACAACAACGGCCTCCTCCAGATCATCGTGCAGGCGCTCGCGGACGCGAAGATCGCCCCGCACCGGCTCGAGATCGAGATCACGGAATCGATGCTGCTATCGAAATACGCCTCCGCCGCGTCCGTCCTGAACGCGCTGCTGGAGCTCGGCGTCACCGTGGCGCTCGACGATTTCGGCACCGGCTTCTCCTCGCTGACTTACCTGCGCAAGCTGCCGTTCAGCCGCATCAAGATCGACCAGTCCTTCATCCGCGACATGCTGGCGCAGCCGGACTGCGCCGCGATCGTGAAATCCGTGATTGGGCTCGCGCGCGACCTGCGCATCGGCGTGGTCGCGGAAGGCGTCGAGACCGCCGACCAGCTCGAATATCTGCACCAGATCGGTTGCGACGAGGTGCAGGGTTATCTCATCAGCCGGCCTGTGTCGGCGGATGGAGTCCTGGCGTTGCTTGACACGAAGAAGCTGCGGGCAACCTACGCGGCGTAGGTGGAAATCAGATGGGCCCGTATGCCGACCACAAGGACGGTGAGCCCCCTCTCCCGCTTGCGGGAGAGGGCTGGGGAGAGGGTGTCTCCGTAGAGGGAATCCCCAAGAGGAGAGAGCCCTCACCCGCGCCTTCGGCGCGACCTCTCCCGCAAGCGGGCGAGGTGGAGCCCGCGGCGCCTTCCATTCCGCCAGATGGATCCCGCTGCAATTCGTTTAGACCGGATCCGCACGCAGCAGCGTATCCACCGTGATGGTGCCCCGTGCGCGGGAGACGCAGGCGCAGATCTTCTGGTTGCTTTGCTTCTGATGGTCGCTGAAGAAGACGTCGCGATGGTCGATCTCGCCGTCGATGGCGACCACGTCGATGGCGCACAGGCCGCATTCGCCGCGCTTGCAGTCGTACATCACGTCGTGGCCGCTGGCGTTGAGGACATCAAGCATCGAGCGCTCGCGCGGGATCTCCAGCTCGACATCTGAGCCCTTCAGGCGCACGCGAAATGTCTCGGTCGGCAGCGTGCCGCTCGAACCAAAAGTCTCGTAGCGCAGATCGGGAAGCGGATGGCCGGCGCCGATCCAGGCGTGGCGCGCGGCATCCAGCATGCGCATCGGGCCGCAGAACAGCGCCAGCGCGTCCTTGGGCAGCGAGGCGAACAGAGCGTCGAGATCGAGCCGCGTGCCCTCATCGCTGGCGTGAACGACCAGGCGATCACCCAGCGTTGCGGCGAGATCGTCGAGATAGGCGGCCTCAGCGCGCGAGCGCACCGCGTAATGCAGCGTGACATCGGCGCCGCGCCGCGCCAGCGCCTGTGCCGCACCCAGGATTGGCGTGATGCCGATGCCGCCGGCGATCAGGCAGTAGTTTTGGCGCGCCCAGTCGACCGCGAGCAGCGAGGCGGGCGTCGTGATGTCGAGCCGCGCGCCCGGCCGCAACGACCACATATAGCGCGAGCCGCCACGCGAATCCTCGGCGCGGCGCACCGCGATCCTTAAACCCTGCGACGACGCTTCCCCGACCAGCGAATAGGACCGCGTCTCCGGCTGCCCGTCGATGGTGACGCTGATATTGATGTGGCTGCCGACCGGATAGGCGGCGCCATCGAACTGGTCCGGCCGGATCAGGAATTCGCGGATGCCTGGCGCAAGATCGCGCGTCGAGACGAGCGTCGCCGGAATCCAGGTTTCGATGAAGCGCATGGTGACGGCCCTCAATCGGTTGCGGACTTGATCAGCGCGAGCGCTGGCAGCAGGTCGAGATGGGTCCGGTTGCGCAGTGCGAGCCGCAAATTGCGCACCGCGAGCCGCGCATGCTCGCGCATGACCGCTTCGGCACGGGCGCCTTCGCGATTCTCGATGGCGTCGATCACGACGCGGTGGTGCTCCTGCCCGATGATCAGGATCTGCTGCGCCTCGGGCAGCGCCGACTGCGCCATCACGAAACCGCTTGGGGACGCAAACGGCAGCGACGAGGCGCGGTCGATCTGCCGGATCAGCGGCGGGCTACGCGACAATTCGGTGAGCAGGGCGTGGAAGCGCGCGTTCAGAGTGACATAGGACGAGAACGCATCGACCGAGATCGGGACCTGGCGCAACAACTCGTCGATCGCGGCGAGGCACTCCTTCAGCGGTTCGAGCTCGCGCGCGGAAACGCCGCGCTCGGCGGCAAAGCGCGCGGCGAGCCCTTCGAGCGTGCCGCGCAGCTCTATGGAATCGGAGATGTCGCGCTCCGAAAACGCCTTCACCATGAAGCCGCCGGAGGGAATCGCCTCCAAGAGGCCCTCCTCCTCCAGCCGCACCAGCGCCATGCGCACCGGGGTGCGCGAGGCGCCGGTCGTCTCCACCGCCTGCAGCTCGGAGATGCGCTCGCCGGGGCGCAATGAACCCGACAGGAGCTGGTCGCGCAGCGCGAGCTGCGCCTTCACGGTCTGCGAGACGGAGCGGTCGACCTCACGCTCGGCCATGTCGGCTTACTCCGCGGCCTGGAGATGCTGGGGCGGGTTTTCCTTTGCCACCATCTTGTCGATCAGCTTGCGTGTCCACATCGCTCCGGCGTCGATGTTGAGATTGTAGAAGATGCGATCCGGGTTCTCGTCCATCGCGCGCTGCTGCGCCTCGAGGATGAGCTCGTCCTCGTGGAAGATGCCGGAGACGCCGTCACGGATCTCGGTGGTGATGCGCTGCTCGCCGAGCTGATAGTTGCGCACGAAGGCCCAGAAATAGTGGCAGGTCTTCTCGGTTTCCGGCGTGATGGTGTTGAGCACGAAGCCGTTGACGCCTTGCGAGCGGTCGCCTTCGGGCGCGCCGGTGCCGGTCGGCGCCACGCCGACGTCGATGGCAATGGTGCACGGCGCCTCGAAGCGGATGATCTGCCAGCGATCGACGAGGCCGGACTTGCCGAGTTGTTTCGCCCAGAACGGCGGCGCCTCGATGCCGCGCATCCAGCGCGTCACCGTAACAGTCTTCTCGCCATGGGTGACGTCGAACGGCGCCTCCGCGACCGCCTCGTTGCCGATGGACGAGCCGTGCACGAAGGTCTCGTGGGTGAGGTCCATGAGATTGTCGAGCACGAGGCGGTAGTCGCAATTGACGTGGATGGTCTTGCCGTCGCCGGCCCAGGCGGGATCGTGATTCCAGTGCAGGTCCGGCACCAGCTTCGGATCGGCCAGCGCGGGATCGCCCATCCAGAGCCAGATGTAGCGATGACGCTCCACCACGGGATACGCGCGCACGCAGGCCGACGGGTTGATGGTCTCCTGCGAGGGCATGAAGGTGCAGCGCCCTTGCGCATTGTACTTCAGGCCGTGATAGCCGCAGACGACGGTATCGCCTTCGAGCCGGCCCTTGGACAGCGGCACCAGGCGGTGCCAGCAGGCATCCTCCAGCGCGGCGACCGAGCCATCGGCCTTGCGGTACATCACGACGTGCTTGCCGCAGATCGTCCGCGGCAGCAGTGCCGGCTTCACATCGGCGTCCCAGGCGGCGGCATACCAGGCGTTCATCGGGAAGGATTTTGTCACCGGTCTCACTCCCAAGGCTTCTGGATACGGTATGTATACAATAGCGGAGGGACGGAATCGTTCAAGCGCGGATATGGTGTATTATAATACCTTAATACCAGATCGTGTATACATACATAGCTCCGCGGTCATTCCCCGCGAAAGCGGGGAATCCAGTACGCCGGGGCAGACGTTGGGTTCACACAACTTCCGCCGCGGCGTACTGGATCGCCCGCCTGCGCGGGCGATGACACCTAGGATACGGCGCGCTTCCTGCCGCTGGAGTGTCCTATGCCCCGAACACCTTCGCCAACCCTGCCTGAGCCTCCTGCTGAATCGCCTTCAGGTGTTCGGGGCTGCGAAAACTCTCCGCGTAGATCTTGTAGACGTCCTCGGTGCCCGAGGGCCTCGCGGCGAACCATCCGAAATCGGTCTCGACCTTGATGCCACCGAACGGCTGGCCGTTGCCGGGCGCCTTGCTCAGGGTGGCGCGGACGGGATCGCCGGCGAGATCCTTCAGGCCGAGTTGCTCGGGCGTGACGGACTTCAGGATGTTTTTCTGCGGCGTGGTGGCGGCGACATCGATGCGCGCGTAATGGGGCACGCCGAACTCGGCGGTGAGGTCGTTGAAGAGCTGGCTCGGATCGCGGCCGGTCTTCGCCATGATCTCGGCCGCGAGCAGGCCGAGGATGATGCCGTCCTTGTCGGTGGTCCACACCGTGCCATCGCGGCGCAGAAACGAGGCGCCTGCACTCTCCTCGCCGCCGAAGCCGAAGCCGCCCGTGAGGAGACCGTCGACGAACCATTTGAACCCAACCGGCGTCTCGACCAGCTTGCGGCCGAGTTTTTTCGCGACGCGGTCGATGATGGAGCTCGACACCACGGTCTTGCCGATCGCGGCGTCCTTGCCCCAATTCGGGCGATGCGCGAACAGATAGGAGATCGCGGTCGCGAGATAATGGTTCGGATTCATCAGGCCGCCGGTGCGCGTCACGATGCCGTGGCGGTCCGCGTCGGTGTCGTTGGCAAAAGCGACGTCGAAGCGGTCGCGCATCGCGATCAGGCTCGCCATCGCATAGGGCGAGGAGCAGTCCATGCGGATCTTGCCGTCCCAGTCCACCGTCATGAAGCGGAACGTCGGGTCGATCGCCTCATTCACCACGGTCGCCTTCAGGCCGTAGCGCTCGATGATCGGATGCCAGTAATGTACGGCGGCGCCGCCGAGCGGATCGATGCCGATATTGACGCCGGCGGATTTGACCAGGTCGAGATCGACCACGTTGCCGAGATCGGCGACATAGGGTGTGACGAAGTCATAGGCGTGGACGTTCGCGGCTTTGCGTGCCCTGGCGTAGTCGATGCGGTTCACGCCTTTGAGGCCGTCGGCGAGATAGGCATTGGCGCGCCTCTCGATCACGGAGGTCGCATCGGTGTCGGCCGGTCCTCCATGCGGCGGATTGTATTTGTAGCCGCCGTCCTCGGGCGGATTGTGCGAGGGCGTAACGACGACGCCATCGGCAAGGCCCGAGGTGCGGCCCTTGTTGTAGGTCAGGATCGCGTGGGAGATCACCGGCGTCGGCGTATAGCCGCCGTCCTTGTCGATCATGATGTCGACGCCGTTGGCCGCGAACACCTCGACGGCGCTGACCAGCGCCGGCTCGGCCAGCGCATGGGTGTCGATGCCGATAAAGAGCGGACCGGTCAGCCCCTTTTCACGTCGGTAATCACAGATTGCCTGCGTCGTCGCGAGGATATGGCCCTCGTTGAAGCTGGTCTTGAACGAGGTGCCGCGATGGCCGGAGGTACCGAACGCCACCCGCTGCGCGGGATCCGCGACATCAGGCTTGCCGGCGAAATAGGCCGTCACCAGCCGCGGAACGTTGGTGAGCGCGTCCGGCGAGGCCTGCTTGCCCGCCGCGGGATGAACATCAGCCACTGGATATACCTCGTCCTGTCGTAGAGATTGCGCAATACCATAGCATCGGCCAAGCCCGCGCCAAGAGCACAACACCCGCAATGGGGCGGCCGTTCCTGAGATCATGCTATGGTCTTTCGATCGGGGCTTTTCGAGTCGGGGCATGACGCTGTTTCAGAGGCTGTTGGTTGTTCTGATGGCCTGGCTTGCGATGGCGGGCATCGCGCCCGATGCGATGGCCGCGGAGTTCTACACCGAGGATTTGCGTATCCCGATGGTCGAGGCCGGACCGCAGGGGCTGGAGGCGTTCCTGGTCCGGCCGGCCGGGACCAAGCGCTATCCGCTCGCGCTGCTCAGCCACGGCTCGCCGCGCAGTTTCGACGATCGCGCGACGATGTCCGCGCACAAATATTATGGCATCGCTCTCGAATATGCCCGGCGCGGCTTTGCCGCGCTGATCGTGATGCGGCGCGGCTACGGCACCTCGCCCGGCGGGCGCGTCGACAGCGTCGGCGGCTGCGCCAACGCCGCTTATCTGCCGGCCGCGGCGGTCGCGGTGGCGGATTTGCGCGCGTCGATCGAGGCGATGGCGCGGAGGGCCGACGTCACCACCTCAGGCATGATCGCGGCTGGCCATTCCGCCGGCGGGTTCGCCACCGTCGCGTTGACCGCGCAGGCGCCAGCGGGTCTCGCCGCCGCGATCAGCTTTGCCGGCGGGCGCGGCTCGCGCGATGACGACGACGTCTGCAATCCGAACGGGCTGGTGCAGGCCTTCGCCACGTTCGGCAAAACCTCGCGCGCGCCGATGCTGTGGGTCTATGCCAGCAATGATTCCTACTTCGGTCCCGACCTCGCGCGGCGCCTCCACGACGGATTTCGCGCCAATGGCGGCAATGCGAAATTCATCGCCGCGCCGCCTTTCGGCGACGATGGGCACTATCTCTATTCGGTCGTGAGCCGTCCGCAATGGACGCCGTATCTCGACGCCTTCCTGCGCGAGCGAGGTCTCGGCCACGATGTCCTGACCCCGCCTGATCCGCTGCCGCCACCGGGCCAGCTCAGCGAGGCCGCACGTGCCGAGTTCGCGCGCTATCTCGCCAGCACGATGCCGCACAAGGCTTTTGCGGTGTCGCCGAACGGCGGTTACGGCTGGCGTTCGGGGCGGGCGACGGCCGACGACGCCCAGCGCGATTCACTTGCCGCCTGCACAAAATGGTCGTCTGCCTGCACGCTCTATGCAGTCGACGACAAATTGGCCGGGGCTGCGCCAAGCACATCAACCGACCAGAGCTCGCGGTCGCGATAGCTTCATTGCGCCGCCGGCCGCTCGCGCCGTCCGAGCCGGGCCGCACCCCGAGCCGCCAGAAAATCGGTTGTTAACTCGAAAGATATAATACGTGGTCCATGCTGCGGGATCGAACACACATCAACGCCCGCGCAACGTGGACACACGTTGCGATCGCTGTGCTTTGGTTGGCATCCACCTCCGTGCACGCCCAGAACGACGTGGAACCGGCGTTGGCGGCGGGCGGTCGCGATGCAGATCTCGGCGCTGGAGAGACGCCGGCGTCGCGGGCGGCGATCCGAAAAATCATCGAAAGAGAAACGGCCAAGACCAATCTGCCCGCCGACATAGCCGAGGCCGTCGTCTTCGTCGAAAGCGGATACAATCCGGGCACCATTGGCGCCGTCGGCGAGATCGGCCTCATGCAGGTTCGGCCCGAAACGGCAGCGATGCTCGGATTTCGGGGAAATAACGCAGAACTCGCAGAGCCCGACATCAACATCCACTACGGCGTTCTCTATCTGAGCCGCGCATGGCGCCTGGCCGGCGGGGACCTTTGCCGAGCCCTGATGAAATATCGAGCCGGTCACGACGAGGAGTCCATGACTCCGCGCTCCCAGGTCTATTGTCACCGCGCCCGCAATCGTCTTGTCTCTATGAACTCGACGAGTGTGGGAAGCCAGGCTGCCGCAATCCCAGATGTGGCACCGGCGCCAACTCCGGCGCCCACCATCTCGAAGTCAGCGCACAATCAAAAAACCCCGGCACAGCCGAAGGACGTTTACGCGCGTTACCGTCAAGGCACGGCGGTCGCGAGCAGGGCATATTGGGCAGCACAGGAAGCCCGGGTCCGCCTCATCAAGGCTCGCGTCGAAGCCAGGTGGAAACGGGTCGCATCACGCCAATAGAATTGCCTGCCCAGAGACGAGCAGCGGTTAGACGAACGACATTTTTGAAACCGAACTTTGAAACCGAACCTGAATAGAGATCATGCACAACAGTTTGAGAGTTTTATTCGCAATCGTCGCGACCGGCGCCGTGGCCTTGTCGGCCTTTCTCGCGATTCGGTTCCTGGTCGGTTTCAGTGGCTGAACCCGCTGGCGCCGCCGGCACCATGTCGTGCTGCGCCTCCGTCTAGAGCCGCTCGCTCAGCGCGAGCTTGTAGCCGACGCCGGTGACCGTGGTGATGACGGGCGTGCCGCTGCCGACGAGCTTGCGGCGCAGCCTCGCCACCAAGGCATCGACAGTGCGGATGTCGACCTCGGCCTGGCGATTGCTGACGACCTCGATCAGATAGTCGCGGCTAAGCGGCCTGCCGTCGGCGCCGACGAGCGCCGCGAGCAGGTCGAATTCGGCGCGTGTCAGCGCCACCGGCTTGCCGTCGCTGCCGAGCAGCTCGCGCCGCGTCAGGTCGATGATCCAGTCGCCGAAGGCGATCGAATTGTGGTTGCGCGCCGCCTTGCGGTCGATCGAGCGCCGCCGCAGCACGCTTCGCGCGCGCGCAAGCAGGTCGCGCAAATTGATCGGCTTGGTGACGTAGTGGTCGCCCGCGACCTCGAGGCCGAGGATGCGATCGACGTCGGTGTCGCGGCGGGTGACGAAGATGATGCCCGCATTGCTGGTCGCCTGGATCTCCTTGGCGAGATCGAAACCGTCGCCGTCGGGCAGTTGCACGTCGAGGAAGACGAGATCGGTCCGCATCCGCAGCGCCTGGCGGCATTCCGCGCAGGAGCCGGCGCCGACCACGTCGAAATTGTTCTCGCTGAAATAACCGACCAGCATCGTCCGCGTCACCGGATCGTCCTCGACGACGATCAGCCGCTCGCGGCCAGCGACACGCAATTCCTGAACTGCGGAATCAGCCACGATGTTGGATGTCCTGTGTGCTTGCGGGCCGACCTGGAAGCTCAGGTCGCCGAGCGCGCCGTCCTGTGAACGTACATTCACGACTGTTCGAGCCCCCTCGAATTGCCTGCTGCAATACTAGGCGCGTTAGCGCGCCCAAACAACATTGGTCACGATCTGGCCGCATTAAGTATGAATTGGCCCACACTTCTCATCCCGAGCATCATGTTCGGGAGCCCCGCACGAGCGGCTGTTGTGCGGGCTGACGCCCATCCCGCGGCCACTTGCCCCGCCAAGAGCTTCAAATCTACTGTGGCGTCCCGAAAAGTCTGCCCCAGGAGGTGGCGCCATGGAAGTCATCCTGCTCGGCACCGGCGGCCCGCGCCCGGACCCGCGCCGCATGGCGACGACCACGCTGATCAGGCTGGGCGAGGAAAACATCCTGATCGATGCAGGCCGCGGCGTCATGGTGCAGCTCAGCAAAGCGGGCGTGCCGCTCGGCTCCATCAACACGGTCTTTCTCACCCATCACCATTTCGACCACATCGGCGACCTCTACGATGTGATGCTCAATTCATGGTTGCACGGGCGCAAGGACGATCTGAGCATCTATGGACCGCCGGATACCGAACGGCTCGTCAATACGCTCGTCACGCAGGTCTACGACAAGGACATCGCCTGGCGCGATCAGGGCGAGCCGAGCTTCGGCGGCTGGAAACCTGTCGTCGCGACCGACATTATACCGGGCCCCGTTCTCGACACCGGGCGCTGGAAGATCAGCGCCGAACTCGTCTCGCATGGCGACGGCCTCGACATGTCGCCGGCCTTCCTCGCACGCTGGATGTGTCTCGGCTATCGCTTCGAGGCCGAGGGCAAGGTCATCGCAATTTCCGGCGACACGGTGCCCTGCCCCGGTCTCGAGCGGTTGGCTGAGGGGGCCGACCTGCTGGTCCAGTGCTGCTTCCTCGCCACGCCGGAGATCGACAACGAGCACCTGCGCCGGCTTGCGAAATTCACGATGGCCTGTGGCGATACGGTCGGCAAAGTCGCGGCCAAGGCCGGCGTCAAGAAGCTCGCGCTGACCCATCACCGGCCTCGCACCGACGATTCCATGCTGAACGCGCTGCTCGTGGACGTCAGGCGGGACTACTCGGGTCCTGTCGTGCTCGGCGAGGACCTCACCCGGATCGAGGTCTGAAAACTCGAGATGCGCGAAGGCCGTCCGGCCTCAGGACGATCCGACCTCAACCCGAAATGACAATTGCTCTTCCGTCCCAGGCGCGATGTGCATCAGGCCCGGCTTGTCAGTGAATTCGCCGTCGAAGCCGGCCGGACTGGCATAGCCGCGCCAGGGCTCGATGCAGAGGAACTGCGCGCCAGATGGTTTCGACCAGACGCCAAGCTCGCGAAAGCCGCGCCATGACATTTCCAACCACGGCCCGGTGGACGCGCCCCGCTCCGCGGCATAGCGGACCGAATTGCTCGCGATCCGATCGAAGATGATTGCATCGTCGACGAACAGGGATTCGGACAGAGGCAACACGGAGCCTTTGATCGGGCTCGGCTCCGGTGCCGGACGCAGCAGGCCGCCGTCGAGACGGCGGACGGGAGATGGCTCTGCGTTCGCGAAGCTCAGCGCGTAACTCTCCTTCGCCAGTCCCGGTTGGAGCGGCCAGTTGAAAGCGGGATGGCCGCCGAGCGAGGCCGGCAATATCTCCTTGCCGGTGTTCGCGACCACGAGTGAAAGATCGAGACCGGATTCGTCGAGCGCATAGGTTGCCGTCAGGCGGAACGCGAAGGGGTAGAGCGCGCGCGTCGTCTCGCTGTCTTCGAGCACCAGGACACAGCGACTTTCGCCACGTTCCGCCCACGCAAAGCGGCTGTCGCGCGCGAAGCCGTGCTGGGTCATCCGGTAGGTCCTGCCCCGGTGCCGCAATTCGTCATTGGCGAGACGCCCGACGATCGGAAACAGCAGCGGCGCATGGCGCGGCCAAGCCGGCTCCGCCTGCCAGACGAACTCAATGCCGGCATCGCTCGCCAGCGAACACATCTCCGCGCCTTGCGCCTTGATGGTCGCGGTGAGCCCGCCGCTGCGGATCGTATGCGTGTCGTCGGTCATAACAGCCTGTTCAGATCATCGCAGTTCGCAGGACAATTTCTAAATGTTCGCGGAATGTTGGAGCGACACTCTGCTCAAGAGCGCTGATAGTCGTCTTCAATCCGGATGATGTCGTCTTCCCCGAGATAGCTTCCCGTCTGGACCTCGATCAGCTCCAGCATGATTTTACCGGGGTTCTCCATCCGGTGCACCGCGCCCATCGGGATATAGATCGACTCGTTCTCGTGCACGCTTTTGACGGTCTCGTTGACGGTGACGCGGGCGGTGCCGCGGACCACGATCCAGTGCTCGGCGCGATGATGGTGCTTCTGCAGCGACAGCCGTCCGCCCGGCTTCACCACGATGCGCTTGACCTGGTGGCGCTCGCCATTGTCGACCGACTGGTAGCTGCCCCAGGGCCGATGCACCTTGAGGTGCTCCTCGGTGACTTTCGGTGCGACCGCCTTGAGTTTTGTGACCAGCCGCTTCAGCCCGTTGGCATCCTTCTGGCGCGAGACGAGCACTGCATCCGCGGTCGCGACGACGATGAGATCGTCGACGCCTTCGAGCGCGACCAGCGCGGCATCGGTGGTGACGTTGCAATTGCGGCTATCTTCGAACACGGCGGCGCCGTGCGAAGCATTGCCTTGCGCGTCCTTGTCCGACAATTCCCACACCGCGTGCCAGGAGCCGACGTCGGACCAGCCGCACGACACCGGCACGACCGCCGCGCGCGCGGTCTTTTCCATCACCGCATAGTCGATCGAAATCGCCTTGGCGGCGCCGAACGCCTCGGGCTCCAGCGTCACGAAGCCGAGATCGCGGCCGGCATTGGTCACGGCATTGGAGATCGCCTCCACGCTCGCCGCGTCGACCTTGCGGTATTCGTCGAGCAGGACGGCGGCCGGAAACATGAAGTTGCCGCTGTTCCAGAGATAGCCCGAATTGACGTAGTCGGCCGCCTTCACCGCATCCGGCTTCTCGACGAAGCGCGCGACCGCGTGTACCTCGCCGGAGATGACCTCGCCCGGGCTGATATAGCCGTATTCGGTCGCCGGCCGTTCCGGCTTGACGCCGAAGGTGACGATGCGCCCGGCGCTCGCGGCGGTGAGGCCCTGGCGGCACGCCGCGACGAACGCCGCATTGTCCTGCACCACGTGGTCGGCGGCGAGCGCGAGCACGATCGCCTCACTCGAACGGTTCTGTGCGAACACCGCGCCGGCTGCGATCGCCGGGCCGGAATCGCGCCGCATCGGCTCGAGGATCACGTCGGCCTCGATGCCGATCTCGGCGAGCTGCTCCAGCACCATGAAGCGGTAGGAGGCATTGGTGATGACGATCGGGCGATCGAACAGCGAGGCCTCCGAGACGCGCAACAGCGTGTCCTGAAAGGTCGAGCGCGTGCCGAACAGCGGCAGGAACTGCTTGGGCCGCACCTCGCGCGAAGCCGGCCAAAGCCGCGTTCCGGCACCGCCGCACATGATCAGGGGGATGACTTTTTGGGACACGTGTGAGCTACTCAAGAGAGGGGTTTATACGCGGTGATAATTTCGATACCATTCGACAAAGCGGCCCAAGCCATCCGCCAGCGGCGTCGAGGGCGTGAAGCCGACGTCGCGTTGCAGGGCCGAAATGTCGGCGCGCGTCTCGAGGACGTCGCCAGCTTGCATCGGCAAAAGCGCGCGGATCGCGGGCTTGCCGATGATCTTCTCCAGTGTCTCGACGAACTCAATCAAATTGACCGAGCAATTGTTGCCGATGTTGTAGACGCGATACGGCGCATAGCTCGACGAGATTTCCGGCTGCTCGGCGTTCCACGCGGGATTCGGCGTCGCGGGCCGATCGAGGGTGCGGATCACGCCCTCGACGATGTCGTCGACGTAGGTGAAATCGCGCCACATATTCCCATTATTGAAAAGCTTGATCGGCTCACCCGCAAAGATCGCGCGCGTGAAGAGCCAGGCGGCCATGTCGGGCCGGCCCCATGGACCATAGACAGTGAAGAAGCGAAGACCGGTCACCGGCAGCTTGTGAACATGTGCGAATGTGTGCGCCATCAGCTCGTTGGCCCTCTTGCTCGCGGCATAGAGGCTGACCGGATGATTGACCGAATGCTCGGTCGAATACGGCAAGGTGCGATTGGCGCCATACACGGAGCTCGACGAGGCGTAGACGAGATGCGCCAGACCGTGGCGCCGGCCGGCTTCGAGCACGGTGACGAAGCCATCACAATTGGCGCGGATGCTGGTGATTGGGTCGTCGATCGAGGCGCGCACGCCGGGCTGCGCCGCAAGGTGCACCACGCGGTCGGGCGAGACCTCGTCGAACACACGCGTCACCGCAGCGAAATCTGCAAGGTCGATCTCGTGGAACGTGAAAGCATCATGCTTGAGCATCTCGAGGCGAGCGCGCTTGAGCGCCGGATCATAGTAAGGAGTTACTGCGTCGATGCCGACAACTCGTTCCCCGCGCGCAAGCAAGCGCTCACAGACATGCATGCCGATGAAGCCGGCAGCGCCGGTAACCACCACGGGGGCCAAAATAAACTCCGTTGTCCGTCCTCATATACCGCATTGCCAGACTGAACCGGTAGAGGCAAGGGTTCAGCATTGGAGAACAGCCGCCTCGCATCGGCAAGCTTAATGCCGGGCGCTTCGGATGTCAGCCTTCCCAAGTTAACCAGAAGGGGCGCCCTTTGCCTGCCGACGAAACATCGGATGCGCGCCCATAAAGGGCTCCCGGCTGCCCGGCAAGATTTTCAACAAGTGTTCCCGGAGCGCCGAACGAACAGCGCGATCACACGACCGATGTCGTCATAATTCCGTGCCTTCGGGCTGCTTCTTTCCGTGCTCACATTTGGTTCGAAAGCACAAATCGCGACCCACGCTTTGTGGCATCGACAACCCGAACGGCACAAAATTGAAGCTTTTCATCAACGGCCGCTTTCTCTCGCAAAAGCTGACCGGCGTTCAGCGTTATGCCGCCGAACTGGTCAAAGCGATCGATGCCCTGCTTGCGTCCGACCAATTGCCCGTTGCCCTCAGAGGAGCCGAGTGGCAATTGCTCGTGCCGAGCGAGACGAGCGAAGCGATCAATCTCGCCCACATCAAGGTACGCAAGATCGGACGGTTGAGCGGACATGCCTGGGATCAGATTGAACTTGCGCGCGCTGCCACTGGAGGTCGCCTGATCAGTCTAGCCAATGCCGGACCTGTGTTTCATCGTGATCATATTGTCGTCATCCACGACGCACAGGTCTTCCGCCGGCCCGATTTCTTCAATTGGCGCTATCTGGCCGTCCACCGAACGATGGGGCGCCTGCTTGCGCGCCGGGCCACGATCGCAACCGTATCGGCCTTTTCTCGCAATGAACTGGCTGCAATGCTTGGCCTTTCGAAAACCGACATTCCGATATTCCCCAACAGCGCGGAGCATTTCGCGTCCACAACGCCTGATCCCGGTATTCTCGACCGACTAGGGCTTCAGCCAGGAAAATATTTTCTCTTTGTCGGCTCCAGAACCAAGAACAAGAATCTCGCCGTTGCAATCGAGGCGGCGCGGCTGCTCGAACGAAAGGACGTTCCGCTCGTCATTGTCGGCGGTGACAACAGCAAGGTATTTCAAGACAATCTGGGCGAGAGCGAATCGGGCCTGCTTCTGGCGGGACGTCTGGCGGACGGGGAGATTGCAGCTCTGTATGCACACGCTCTGGCGTTCGTTTTCCCCTCTCTTTACGAGGGCTTTGGTGTACCGCCACTTGAAGCCATGATCTTCGGCTGTCCGGTCATAGCCTCGACGGCTGACGCGGTGATGGAAACGTGCGGCGAAGCAGCTGCTTATTTTTGCGCCAACGACGCTCCAGCGCTGAAACAGCTTATGCTCGAAAGGTTGGCAGTCGGCGCAATCTCTGATCAGGAACGCAGAAAGCAACAGGATCGTCTTGCATTATACTCGTGGCAAGACTCGGCGCGAGCACTGTTGGATTTTCTCGCGTCGCGCGCATAGCGAGGCGCCGCCGGTTTGGCGGAGAGCGCTTAAATTCTGCGCGCAGCTGTCTCAAGCACGCTGCTGACAGCGGTTCGGCGTCCAACGGGTTCCATGCGCACGTTCGACTTCGACGGACGCGAGCTTCAGCATCGCGGCGCAACAACACCACACCGCTGCCCAAATCTCGCTATGGATTGGATGGATTGTGATCGCATCCATTGATGCTCAATTAAGGATGCGCCATGTCGATCTTCCCAACTCAATCCTCCGCAAGGCAGGCGGTGAAGGTGCTGCATGTCGCGGAAACCATCCGGGGTGGGATAGCGAGCTACCTGAACGAATTGCATCCGCAGCAACAAGCGAGCTTCGGCGCGGAGAACGTGCACTATATTGTGCCATCGGATCATCGCCACGACCTCGTTGGAATCGATGATAGCCAGATCACGACCTTCGACAGATCGGGCCGCAGCATCGCCGGACTATTTCAGATGCTGCGGGCGAGCATGCAGGCGCTCGACGCCCTCAAGCCTGACGTCATGCATCTCCATTCGTCGTTTGCCGGACTCGTTCTACGGCCCGCGTTGGCCGCTCGTTCTGAAGGTCCTCGCGTCGTCTATTGCCCGCATGGCTGGGCATTCTCGCGAGAGACCGGCCGCCTGAGCCATCTGGCGGCAAAAGCTGCAGAGACTCTTCTGGCCCGCACGTCGGATCGTATCATCTGCATTTCCGGCGATGAATTCAATGAAGCGGTTCGGGCGGGAATTCCGACTGACCGTCTGACCCTGGTGCACAATGGCATCTCCAAGAGCCGCCCACTGCCGCACGGCGTTGCGACAGATTGGACTTCAAAGAAGGCCAAGGTCCTTTTCATCGGCCGTCTTGATCGACAAAAGGGCTTCGACCTCCTGATCGAGGCCGCACGATCCCTCGAAGATGTCCTGGATGTTCGCATTGTCGGCGCCTCCGTGGTCAATAAGTTCGACGGAGCTGCGGTTCCCGCCAACGTCTCGCTGCTAGGCTGGCTGGATCGTCAGCAAATCGAGGCTCAGCTGGAGGCGGCCGATCTCGTCGTCATCCCGTCACGATGGGAGGCCTTCGGCCTCGTCGCTCTGGAAGCGATGCGCGCGGCCAAGCCCATCCTGGCCTTCCACAGCGGAGCGCTCCCTGAAATCGTCGTTGACGGAGTCACTGGCGTGCTTTGCGAGCCTGTCGCGGTTCAACCTCTCATCGACGGCTTCCGACGGATGCTCGATCTGGATCTCAAGGTCTTGGGACAACGCGGCTACGATCGCTTCAAGCAGTTTTATGACGTTCAGAAGACACACCGCCAATTGCATCAGGTCTATGTCGAACTCCTCGGCGATAACGAGAGTGGGGTCGAGCAGAGCGTGGCACTGCAATCGGACCTCTCGAAGCCTTTTTGAGGTGAGTCGCGGCAGGCCAGAAATGATGACGAGTATGATCTAGGCGATGGCAGACCACAGCACCTTGGGTCGCAACGGGCTGCTCTGGATCGCGAGCCTCATTGCGTCTGTTTCTCTGTCTGTCCCGGCATGCGCTCAACAGGCTCAGACGCTTGAAAGCAGATTCCTGTTGGGTATCGGCACCCACCAGGGACTGGGAGGGCCGGTCAGTTCTCGAGGCTACGTGCCCTCCGTGAACGTCAGCCAGATCAAGCAACTGGGCTTTAACGCCTTTCGCGACGATTTTCCCTGGTCTGATTTCGAATTGCCTGGCCGTCGGATGGGCTTCACGCCGCGGTTGGGCAGGCTCGACGCGCAGGTTCAGTCCGGCATCGCCCGGCCGCTCCTGATCCTTGCATTCGGTCATCACCTCGTGCCGAACTCGTCGCCCCCGACGACGGACGAAGCCCGGCAGCGGTTCGCGGACTATGCGGCAGCGGCCGCGCGATCGGTAGCGCCGCAGCGCCCGATCTTCGAACTCTGGAACGAGTGGAATCTGGCAGCCAAGAAGGACCCTTCATTCTCGGCGGAGAATTACCTGGCCCTCGCCAAGGCGGCGCGACCGGCGGTCAAGCAGGCGGTGCCGAATGCGCCTTTCGTCGTCGGCGCGATCGGCGACGATCCCGGTTGGACGTGGACGGAGAAGATGCTGCAAACCGGCATCCTTCAATACGCAGATGGCGCCTCGATTCATCTTTACAATTTCTGCATGGCGCCGGCGAAGCGCAATTCGACCGAGATTATCGACCGGCTCACGGCGTTCCATCGACTGGTCGGCCAAGCGAGCGGCAATCCCGACTTCCCCATTTACGTGACCGAGACTGGCTGGACCACGGCTTCGAACAAATGTGGTGTCAGCGAGCAGGCCCAGGCCGATAGCACGGCACAGCTCATCCTGTGGGCCTCGACAGCGGCGCGCTGGCTCAAGGGGATGTGGATCTATGAGCTCAAGAACAGTGGCCAGAATCCAGCCGAGCTGGAGGACAATTTTGGCCTCTACGGCTTCGACAATTCGCCCAAACCCGCAGCTTGCGCGGCGCGTGGCGCCTGGGCATTCATCCGTTCCACCCTAACCGCGGAACGTAGAAGCCTTGCCAACGGGGTGATGTCGATCGGAGCATCCTCGACCACCGGCGGCAAAGTCGCGGTCTGGTCCGAGGATCCGGATCGACGCTACGAGGTCCGCATCAGAGGCGATCTGCCGGGCGCGACTTTCGCGGCCCCCTGCGATGCAACCGCAAGGCCAGCCTCCGGGACCTGGCTGCCGGTTTCGAGCACGCCGGTCCTGATCTCCACCAACAATGACACCATTCCCGCACTGGATATACGGCCGGCACGGTAATCGGATCGGCACAAAGAGGTTGACGCGATGAAGATCCTTTTGACATCCACACTTTATCCGACCCCGCAGGCGCCGAAGATCGTCGGCGGAGCAGAGATCTTCGCGCGGAGATTTGCCGAGGGCCTGGCTCAGCGCGGCGACGAGGTCGAGGTGGTACGCGCCGCACCTGCGCCCGAGCAGGGGCGTGAACTATGCAACGGCATCAACGTCTATTCCGCACCGGTGCAAAACGTTTATGCGCCGTTCACGGAACGAAAGAACGTCGTGAAACGAAGCATCTGGCATGCGATCGACGATTGGCAGATCCAGGCCCCGATGATCGCGGAGCGCATTCGCGCCTTCAAGCCGGACGTTCTGCATTCCAATAATTTATCGGGCCTGACCCCGGCGATCTGGCGGGTAGCTGCCAAACTCGGAGTTCCGGTCCTGCACACGCTTCATGATTACTATCTGACGTGTCCACGCTGCTCCCGCTTCGACAAGGGGCACTCCTGCGAACGCACATGTACGAGCTGTGGGATCCTGACGTACCACCGCAAGCGGGCCACCCATTGGCTCGATGCCGTGGTCGGCGTCAGCGCGCGCGTCCTTTCCATTCACACCGATATGGGCATGTTTGCCGAGACGCCAATCCGCACCGTCATTCGCAATGCCTCGACCGAGCCGCCGCGCTCACCCTACCCGCGGCCTGTCTGCACGACGGAAGTGACCTTCGGCTTCATCGGACGGATCACCGAGGAGAAGGGCATCGACAATCTCATGCGAGCGCTTGCCATGCTGCCGCCTGATCGGATCCGGATGATGATTGCCGGCCGCTTGAGCGATCAGGAACAACAGCGCCTGAGCGCACTGGCGCCGCATGCACGGGTCGAGTTCATGGGATTCGTATCTCCCGACGAGTTCTACAGGCAGGTCGACGTCGTGGTCGCGCCGTCCATCTGGCACGATCCTGGCCCGCTCGTCGTCGCGGACGCCAAGGCGGCAGGCAGACCGCTGCTCGGTACGCATTTTGGCGGCATGCCGGAGGCGATCGAGCATGGCATAACGGGGTGGTTGACCGAAGCGGATCCACAATCCCTGGCCAGGAGCATGCGCGAAATCGCTGCGGATCCGCACAAGATCGACGAGATCAGCCGTCGGCTTATCGCGGACACGAACAAGTGGATCTTTTCCGACGTATTGTCGTCGTACAAGAACCTGTATGAACAACTGCGTGAGCGACGGATGTCGTCCGTGCGCCCGGCAATAGCCGGGACGCCACAAGCGCATGCGGTGGCAAAGAGTAGCTTCATTCCGAGATGACACGTCTCTTCGCGATCGCCGGCTACGTTTACCAAAGCGCAGCAGCGATCATCCTGATCTTTGTGATCAGTCACCTGTTGCCTGCCGCCGACTACACCAATTATTCTCTCGCAATGGCCTCGAGCCAGTTGCTCTGCGTCCTCATGTTCGAGTGGCTGCAGCTCGCGGGACTGCGGTTTCTTGCGGCCGCCAAGGAGAGCGAGGCTGCTCGATTGAGATCGTCGCTCTTTGCAGCGGCGCTCATGAGCGCCGCTGCGCTCGTTGCAGTCGGGAGCTGCGCCTCCTTGATCAGCGGCCTCACGCCACGGCTGGTCGCCCTCGGCCTGAGCGTGGCCGTTCTTCAGGGCTCGACCGATTTGTATTTCTTGTCGGTACGCCTGTCGAACCGGCTGGGAACCGCCTCCTGCCTTCTTGCCTTGCGTGCGACGGCTCTTTTGGGCGGGGCCGTCTCGGGCGGAATGATCTCGGGCACGGCCGAAGCGACGCTGCTCGGCATCGCATCGGGTCACCTGCTTGGACTCCTTGCCGGTCTCGTCGCATATCGCACGCCGCTGGATCGCGTGTCGCCGCGAACAATGCTGGCTGACTGGAAAGACTTTTCGCGCTACGGCATGCTTGCGGCCGGCGCGTCCGTGATCCATTTGTCCGTGCCAGTTCTGCTCCGTATCATTGTCGTCGGGCGACTGGGCGCCACAGGAGCCGGTGCAGGATTTTCCATTGCGCTCGACCTGCTGCAACGTCCCTTCTGGGTCCTCAACGCGGCGATCCACACCGTGAGTTATCCTGAAGTGGTCAATGATTTCGAGCACGGGAGCGCCACGACATCGAGACAATCGACGCGGCACATGTTCGAGTTCATGATCTGCACAACTCTCGTCCTGCTGGGCGGGCTTGTCGCCTTCATTCCGGACGCGGCCCGCATCCTGGTTCCGCGGGAGAGCGTCGAGGGCTTCCTGGCGACAGGGCCGGCGGTTGCTGCTTTCTACTTCCTCCAAACCCATTTGCAGGCAACAATCGCGGTCGTCCCCCACCTGGAAAAGCTCGCGACCAGGCTCGTCCTCATCGCTGCCGGGCAGCTTGCAATGGTTGCGGCGTTCTCCCTGGTTGCCGTCTGGGCCGGCCTGTCGCCACAAGCAGCCGTCACCTGCGCCTCGATCGCCACGCTCGCAGCGATCCTGGCCGGACTTGGACCTACCCTGAGATTCGAGGCGTTCCCGCGCTGGCCCCTGGTGCTTCAGGCGCTCATAGCCGCCATCCTGATCGGATCGTTAAGTCATGCGCCGAGCGAACCGGTGGCGTGGCTTGCCGGAAAAATCGTCATCGCCGCAATTGTCACGGGTGCGGTCGGCTGGCGCGGAAACTTTCTCCTCCTGGCGCGCCCAAGCTGATCTGTCGACCGGTCCCCTGGCAAATCCTCTTTTGGAGCTCAAGGCGCTACTGACGCTCTGCTGGTGTCCACGAAGTTCCTGCTATGGAACTCATCATCTGCTTCGCCCTGCAAAACGACAGACAACCAGCACGAGAATATCAAGCGATATACTCGCTTGTAAGTATAGCGTCCGCCGAAGCTATCGGACTGACCGTCAAAATTCTACTAGCGCATCCCCTCAGCCTGACAACGTCCCACACCGCATCCGCGCCGGCTTCACATGCATCATTGAAGCGCGACATGCGCATATATTCAGCAGTGAAACTCTGCGAATTCTTGGAAGCGCCATGTTCAGGTCATGCTGCGTCGGCACGACATCGTTATTGTCTTGAATCAGAGTCGACCTGTTCCTGCGAGGAACTGCTGATCGCTCTCGATTTGTAGCTCCGATTTTTATCTGAAATTCACACTCGATCGAGAAGGTTGAACGCAAATCCCTGCGAGCAATTTCGTTCGCGTAGAAATTCGAGTGTGAAATGTCGTCAGATCAAACCGTCCTCTCCGCAAGCGGCTTCATCAACTCCATCGGCGTCAACACGCATGCCGGCTTCGGGTGGACCGACTACAATAACCTCGCATTGATGGTCGATGACCTGAAGTACCTCGGCGTCACCCATCTCCGCGACGCGATGGGAACCAGCCCCGCCGCACAACCGGTCGTTGAAGGGCTGGCGGCGGCCGGCTACAAGTTCGACTTCCTGGTGTCATCCGCCCTGCCCCAGCTGGGCACCGCCGGCCTTCAGAAGTATATCGTGTCGCTCGAGAAGTTCGTGGCGAGCCATCCGGGCAGCATCAGCGCCATGGAGGGGCTCAACGAGGCCAATCACCAGCCCTTCAGCTACAATGGCAGCTCGAGCCTTGGCGCCGCGGCCCAGTTCCAAAGCGCGCTCTATCAGGCGGTCAAGGCAGACGGCACGCTTTCCAGCATTCCCGTCTTCAATCTGTCGCTCGCCTACAACGATCCCCAGGGCTACAGCCAGCTCGGCAACATGTCGGGCTCGGTCGATTTCGCCAATGCGCATGCCTATGTCAGCACCAGCTTGACGACCAGCAGCTCACTTGCTGCCACCTTGAGCGCCGTCTCGACCGCGGCGCCGGGAAAGCCCGTCGTGATTACGGAGACCGGCTACACCACCCAAGCCAACACCCAGTATCTCGGCGTCGACGAGACGGTGCAGGCCAAGTCGATCTTGAACACCCTGGTCGATGCCTACAAGGCTGGCGTGAGTGCGACCTATCTCTACGAGATGTTCGACCGCGACTCGTCTGCCAGCAACACCAATCCCGAAGCCAACTTCGGCTTATTCAACTCCGACGGAACGCCGAAGCTCGCCGCGACGGCAATTCACAACCTGACGAGCATTCTGGCCGATGACGGCAAGGGCGGCCTGCAGCCGACTAATCCGTTGAACTACACGCTGAGCAACATGCCGGACTCGGGCAACAGCATGGTGCTCGGCAAGAGCAATGGCGCCTACGAGCTTGTCGTTTGGGCGGAGCCGAAGCTCTGGAATGATGCGGCCGATGCCGAGATCTCCAATCCGACCCAGACCGTCACGGTAAACCTGGGCAGCGTGCATCATTCGGTCAAGGTGTACGACACGCTGACCGGAACCACCGCGATCGCGAGCTACACCGACGTCAGCACGATTACGATTCCGGTCAGCGATCACCCGCTGATCATCGAGATCGACGCGCCCGCGACCACCCCGATTCCGCCTGACACCCGAACCAGTGTCAGCGGCACGGCTGCCGAGATTGTGCCGCAACTGTCCGACCTGAGCACGTCGACGGCGCTTAAAACCATTACGCTAACCGACTCGCATGTCCTGCCCGTCGCTTCGAAAGCGACGATGGACTATATGATCGCGCATTATGGCAATGCGCTGTCCAAGATCCAGGGCGGCCATTCCTTCTCGGTCACGAACTCGGCCGCGACCTGGAGCAGCACGAAAACCTATGACGCCAGCGGCAACCTCCTGTCGAAAGCGGACACCGGCCTGAACGCAAGCGGACTGCCTACTTCGACCACGATCGTCTACACCGATGGGTCCAAAGACGCGATCGGCTACACCGGCGGCGTAAAGACCACCTCCGTCCATTCCGCTACCGACGGAACCAAGACCACCGACACTTACAACACGACCGGCGGGCTTCTCAGCGAAGTCGTGCAAAAGCCGGACGGCTATTATTCGACGACCCTCTACACCAACGGCGTGAAGACCACGGTCTATGTCAAGAACGCCGACCACACCCAGGACAACTATACCTACAACATCAAGGGCCAGAGCTACACGAGCCAGGTCCAGCACCTCGATTCGACCGGCAAGGTCACGTCCGTGGTCCGCAGCCATGCGGACGGCTCGCTCGATTCGACACAGGTCTACAACAGCGACGGCAGTCGCGTGATCACCACCTATAGCGCCACCGGGGTCAAGCTGGTCGAGACCGACTACCATGCTGATCGCAGCAAGGAGGTCTGGACCTACAACATCAAGGGCCAGAACTATGCGACCGAGCACGACGTTTACGATACGACCGGCTTTCTCACGACCCTGACCCGCCTCCACACCGATGGCAGCCTGGCGTTCAAGCTGGCGCAAACGACCGACGGCACCAAGACGACCGATTGGTACAATGCCGCCGGCGGCCTCACCAGCGAAGTCGTCCAAAAGGCCGACGGTTTCAGCTCGACGACGCTCTACAGCAATGGCGTCAAGACCAACGCCTATGTCAAGAATGCCGACGGCAGCCAGGACAATTACGCCTATGGCATCACCGGCCAGAGCTACAGCACACTGATCCAGCACGTCGATCCCTCCGGCAAGATCACGGCCGTGACCCGCAAGCATGCCGACGGCACGCTCGACTATACGCAGGTCATCAACAATGACGGCAGCAGCGTCGTCACCAACTACGACGCAGCGGGAACGAGGACGAAGGAAACCGACTACAACGCCGATGGCAGCAAGGATATCTGGCTTCTCAACGTAACCGGCCAGACCTACACAACCGAGCACGACATCTACGATGCGGCTGGCTTCCTCACCTCGCTGGTTCGCACGCACGCCGATGGCAGCCTGGCCTTCAAGCTGCAGCAGAGCAGCGACGGCACCAAGGTCTCGGACTGGTACGACGCCAGCGGCATCCTCACCAGTGAAGTCCTGGAGAAGACGAGCGGCTACAGCGCAACGACGATCTACACCAACGGCGTGAAGACCGCGGCCTACATCACCAATGCGGACCAGAGCCACGACAATTACAGCTACAATATAACAGGTCAGAGCTATACCACGCAGTACCAGCACCTCGACCCCTCCGGTGTCACGACCGAAGTGGTCCGCACGCATGCCGACGGGTCGCTCGACTACAGCCAGGTCGTCAATAGCGACGGCAGCAGCGTGGTGAGCAACTACAATGCCTCCGGCGTCAAGATGACGGAGACCGATTACCACGCCAACGGCTCGAAGGATGTGTTCCAGCTCAATATCGTGGGGCAGACCTACACGAACGAGCACGACAGCTACGATTCGACCGGCTTCCTCACCAACATCGTGCGCACCCACGCCGATAGCAGCCTCGCCTTCACGCTTGTCCAGAGCTCAGACGGGACCAAAACCTCGGATTGGTACGACGCCAAGGGCGTTCTGACCAGCGAGGTGACGACGAAGATTGACGGCTATAGCTCCACGACGGCCTACGCCAACGGCGTCAAGACCGCCGCGTACATTACCAACGCCGATGGCACGTCGGACAATTGGAGCTACAACATCAAGGGGCAGTCCTACACCACGCAGCATCAGCACCTCGATGCCTCCGGGCATATCGTCGAGCTTACCCGGACCCACGCCGACGGCACGTTGGACTATACCCAGGTCACCAACAACGACGGCAGCAAGCTGACCGACATCTACGACGGCTCCGGTTCCAAGACCCAGGAGATCGCCAACAACGCCGACGGTTCGAAGGACGTCTTCCTGTTCAACTTCAACGGACAGGCCGGCACGACGCAGCACGAAAACTACAATTCGGCCAATGCACTCCAGTTCTTCGACGACACCAAAACCGACGGCACACACAACGTCACGGCGGTTGCGAGCGGCGTGACGATCCAGGGCGGGGCCGGCAATGACCTGTTCTCGGCGGCGCCGAGCTCGACCACAGTCGTCTACGATCACGGCCAAGACCAGATCGTCAACTTCCAGGCCGGCGACGCCACCACTCACGACGTGATCCAGATCTCGAAGCTCCTCGCCGCGGACTACGGCCATCTGCAAATCACGCAGTCCGGCACGAACGCCCTGGTCACGCTTTCGGCCAGCGACTCGATCCTCCTGAAGAACGTCAACGTCGCCAGCCTGACGAGCCACGATTTCCTGTTCGTCTGACCACGGCGAATTGTCCGCAGGATCGGATCAATATCTCAGGCGCCGGGACCAGCTCAGGCAAGTCCCGGCGCCGTTCAATAATTAGGCGGCTGCCTTGTCGCGAGGCAGAAGCCGCATAGTCGCTATTCGCCTGCCGTCGAACGCCGGCCCAGCGAACTTGCGTCACAATTGACCGGTAGGCAGAAGGTCGCCTCACGCAAGGAATTCGACACGCGATGGAAGCCAATGAAACAAGACGGTTCGTCGTTCTCGACTTCTATCGTTTCGTTGCCGCTCTCGGCGTTTTCATTTTCCATCTGAAGACCATCGACAGCGGCATCGCACCGGTCTGGAACGGATCTTATGGCCTTTTCGTGGACATGTTCTTCATCTTGTCCGGTTTCGTGATCTCCTATTCCTATCCGTCTGACGCGCGTGGTCTCAAGGCATATTCCCGGTTCATGATCCGCCGCATTGCGCGGATCTATCCGCTGCATTTTCTGACTTTACTCGTGTTCGTATTGCTGATCGGGTTCGGTCTGGACCGATCGGGAAGGTCGACGCCGCTGGACTTCCTGTACAACCTCGTGCTGCTTCAAGCCTGGGGCGTTACCGATCATTTGAGCTTCAACTCTCCGTCCTGGTCGATCAGCGCGGAATTCTTCTGCTATCTGATCTTTCCCCTGCTTATGCTGCTTGCACGCAAGGTCCATCCGCTGGTGCTGGCCGCCATCGTCGCGGCGCTCTATCTGGTCCTGGCCCACGGCCATCTGCCGATCTGGCAGGAACGATCGCAGATGTATGGAGCCAATTACGACTACGGGATGCTCCGTGCGCTGCCGAGCTTCTTGAATGGAATCCTGCTCGCCATATTGTTCAGGTTGTCGCAACCGTATCGGCACAAGCCGGTCGTCTTCGCTGGTATCGCCCTGTTCGGGATCTCCGTGCTTGTCCTGAACATCTTCGCCAAGCCGGATCTGGCCATCATTCTGTTCTCCTGCGCGATCCTGCTCACCGCCGTCGGGGAGAGCGCCTTCGTGCAAATTCCCGGTAGCCGCCTCCTCGGGCGACTCGGCAACACCTCATACTCGATCTACATGCTGCACGACGCCGTCCTCATCGCCGTATTCAAGCCGTTGTGGACCGCGCTTGGGCTGCGCCCGGATCAATTTGGCCTGTTCGCCCTGGCCTGCTGCGCGATCCTGACCATCATCGCCGATCGCACCTATGCCTATTTCGAGAACCCGGCGCGGCGGCTGATCAATCGTGCGGCCGACATCGGATTTGGATCACCTCGCAAAGTGCAATCGTCCGCCCAGACGTCTGTCACCAACAAGACGTCCGTCACCAAGACGTCCGTGCGTTTCGACGAGACGGAGCAGGCCGCCAACTGACGTCCGCTCGCTTCCCTCAGGCGACCTTACCGCCGGACGCGGCGTCAACCGACATCAAACCATCGCCCCGCAGCGGAGCGATGTTGGCGCGCGACAGCTCCATGACGGCCGGCAACATATTGCGGACCTGCGCGCCAACCGTCTTGTAGGCGCCAAGGAACCTCAGCAGAAACATCTCAAGATTGTCTCCCGCGAGAAGTTGCTCCGGTGAGAGAAGAAGCGATTCGCTCACACCGAAATGAGCGAACAGACCCTGGAACTTGTCCTGGTATGTGATCGCCGCAACCGGCGTTCCCTGTCCGAGAGCCGCAATCGCCAGATGCATGCGGCCGGTGACGACGCCGTCCACCAGACCGACGACCGCCTTGATCTCGCTCGCTGACAGAACGTGCTCGACATGATGAATATGGTCGCCCAGCGCCGCGCGCAGCCGACCGGCCAGCGGTCGAAGGCAATTATCGTCGGCGATCCCCGGACGATAGTCGTGCGCGAGCAACACCCAGCTCGCGTTGTGCTCTCGAGACATGCGCCCCATTGCGCTCGCCGCGAGTTCGATCATTCGCTGCAACTTGGCCGGCTCGGATTTCCTGAACAACATCGGATGGATATTGAAGACAAAGACGTTGCGTCCCTGTCTGCGCTGCTCCGCAATCGCGGCCCCAATCTGCTTCACGGCCGCAGTCTCCGCCTGCGGCACCAGCATGAACGCGGAATCAGCGACGAGGTGAGCACGATTCGGGGCGAACTCTTTGAAGCGCTGAAGCGATAGTGCATCGCGCAGATTCAAGACCACGCCGGGATCGAGCAGCCGAAACACCTCGCGCAATGCCTTGGCCGGACGGGAGTTGAAGCTGAATCCGAGCACGCTGACCTTGGCGCCGCACGCTGCCATGAGATCGGCAACCAGCAGCATGCGAGCGGCGTCCACGGGGGAATAGTAGCCGTCCAGCACATCTGCCCCCAGAACCATTCCAAAATCCGGCCTGGTGAGAGAAAGCTCCTGCGCCACCGTCGTATAGGAAAACGGCTGCCTCCAAAATTCGAGCGGCTTGAAGCCCATTGCCCGCACATCTGCGCTCGCCGCTGCGGTGGCGGTGACAATGTAGACCTCGATGTTCGGATGAGCCTGCTTCATCTCGCCGACGGCCGCCTCGATCATGGCCTCATCGCCGCGCGACTGATGAATGCTCCAGGGGTCGGACGGGAGCAGGACGAGCCGGCGCGGGTTGTTGCGCGGCGCGGCACTGGCACCGATCGCCTTCCTGGCGATTTGCCACCTGCGCAACTCGAGCAGATCGACCGCAAAGGGCGTGTTCTTCGCGCTGTTGAGCCAGCCTCGGAGATGCTTGCGAACAGGTACCGGAATCAGTTGCTTCACGACGTCTTCCTCGTCTTCATCAGGCGGTCGCACCACGCTTCACGACGAAAGCGATCAGGGAGAACAGTTGCTTCCGCCAGAACAGCAAGATGCTCATCAGATAGGTCGCCCCGAAGCATGACGAGAGCAGTCCTATCCGCAAATAGGGATTCATGTCCGGGGCCGCTTCGCGGCATAGCGCAACTGCGCCATAGGCCAGAAGGATGGCGCAAAGGCAGCCTGCGACGGGCCGGAGAAACTGGTTCCAGCTCAGGCCCAGCAGCCTGAGCGCCAGCGCGAATGTCACGGGCGTAACCACGAGCTGTGCGACAGCGAAGATGGTGGCCAGCTGACCAATGTCGTGCGACGGCAGCAGGAACATTGCGGGCACCACCGTG
Organism: Bradyrhizobium sp. MI1.10; assembly: GCF_055811035.1. Taxonomy (NCBI): domain Bacteria; kingdom Pseudomonadati; phylum Pseudomonadota; class Alphaproteobacteria; order Hyphomicrobiales; family Nitrobacteraceae; genus Bradyrhizobium; species Bradyrhizobium sp. MI1.10. The sequence continues at coordinate 22,815 of NZ_JBVVPN010000008.1, read as the reverse complement.
ACGAACTTGAGAATGTTCAGCAGGAAAACGTAGTTGGGCTTGCCCATGGCACCGAAATAGGCGCTGTTCACGAACTGCACAGTCTGAATCGCGCCGATGAGCATCAGCGGCCTCATCACTGCTTCGCTGCCGGCCCATTTTGAGCCGAACAGCAGCAGGGAGAACTCCGGCGCGATCGCCGCCAGGAGCACAAAGACCGGAGAGCCAATCAAAGCTCCGAGGCTGACGCTGCGCAGATAGGCGTCGGCGATACGGTGACGCTCATGCGCGATCTTGGACAATGCGCTCAGCGCGACGTCCATGACCGCCTGTGTCAGCAACTGCATCAGGATGATGTAAACTCGCGCGCCCACCGTGTAGATGCCCAAGGCCGCGACGCCATAGAGCGACAGGATGATCATGTCGATCGTACGCACGATGGCGAAGTCGAGCAGCCTGTTCGACACGACATGGATGCTATAGCCGGAGAGTTCGCGCAGGCTCTTCAGATCGTAGCCGCGCATCGGGAGCCATCTGGGCTGGCTCCAGAGCCACAGGCCGCTGACCGCGCTCTGAACGACCACCTGGATCACGAGGCTGAGAGCGCCGAACCCGGCATAGGCACAGGCGATCCCGACCACTCCGGAGATCGCGGTCGCCACCATGGTCCTGAGCGCAAGCACGCGAAAATCCATCTGGCGCTTGTAGAGCGCCTCCTGGAACAGCGTGGCGGTACCGATCGGAAGCGAGAGGCTCGCGGCCGTCAACAGCGGGGCAAGTCCCTTCACGTCGAGCCAGCGTTCGATATGGGTCGCCAGCAGGCCGATAAGAACCGCAAGGAGGACCGATGCCGCCAGTGAGCAAAAAAATGGCAGCGTCACGTCCGCAGGCTCGAGCGCGCGTCGCTGGATCAACGCGTCACCGAACCCGAATTCAGAAATGGAGCTCAGGAGCAGCAGGATGAAGCCAACCAGCGCGGCAAGACCGAAATCCGCAGGATTGAGCAGCCGCGCCAATATCAAGAACAGAACAAACGACAGCGCGCGGCCGCCCCAATTCTGCGCCAGCGACCACAACAACGCGACCACGACCTGATGTTGTTTGCCCGGAGTGACGTTCATCAAAAAATCGACCCAATTCCGATAGATCCAATCACAATCGCCCGTTAGACAACAAGGCAATCGATGAACGCGCGTGACGTCGCCATTTCCACTCCGTCCCGATGGCGGCAGCAATCGCGCAGCACTACGACGGCGTTGTGGCAATCAGATGAGCGCCATCAATCATCCGATTTAGCGTGGAAGTGAGTTCAAATCGTGGACTACACTCCAACCGGCTCAGCGATGTGATGCAAAATGGATGCCTTGATGAATTCGCCTACCACTGCCTTCAATCGCGACTCCAGGCGCTTGCGCGTGGCGATCTACGCGCCGCATTTTGCAGAATATTCCTACCGGCTCGCGTCAGGGTTGGCACGCCATTGCGATGTTCGCCTCGTCCTCAACCGCAAGGATGCGAACCAGCAGTGGGAACTGGCCGATATCGAGGCGACGACTCCCTTCAACACAAGGATTCGCGATCTGAGCCTGCGCCGCGCCGGCGCCATCGGCATTCCGGCTTCATTCGTGGACATAATTTCGTTTCGTCCAGACGTGGTTCATTGTCACGAAGTTCCGGAAGTCTACACATCCAAGCTGATCCAGTTCCTGCGACCGCTCGGAATCCCGCTGGTGCTGACCGTTCACGACGCGATTCCTCATTCGGAGGGCGGTTCTGGTACCTCTCCGCGCGAGGATGGCTGGCGCGCGCGCATGCGCGCGGCAGCATCGGTCGTCACGACGCACGGCGAGAGCTGCATTGCAGATTTTCGCCGAGCGTCGCCGGAGTTCAATGGAGAAATCGTCTCCAGCATGCACGGGGTGCTCATGGTGCCGCCGACGCGCGCCGCCGCCATCGAACCCGAATCTGCACGAATCCTGTTTTTTGGACGGATGTGGGCTTACAAGGGGTTGGACATCTTCATCGACGCGATCGACCTGCTGGACCGGCGCGGCGTGGCGCACGAAGCGATCGTCGCGGGCCGCGGTCCCGAGATGACGCGGCTTGGCGCGCGCATGGAGGCGATGCCGACGGTCAAAACGATCAACGCCTATATCTCGCCTGAGGATACGGGACAATTGTTTCAGTCCGCGACCGTGGTCGCCCTGCCCTATAAGGATGCGACGCAGAGCGGCGTGCTCGCGTCTGCTTACGGGAATTCCCGTCCCGTCGTCGCCAGCGCCACAGGTGGCATCCCTGATGTCGTGACAGACGGAGTGAACGGGCTACTGGTCCCGCCTGGCAATGCTGCCGCATTGGCCGATGCGCTCGAACGCGTCCTGACCTCGAAGTCGCTTACTGCAACGTTGACCGACGGTGCACGACAAACAGCAGCCGGTCCGTTGAACTGGGATCGCATTGCCGAGAGCCTGTTGCCATCCTACCGCAAGCTTGCCGGCCGTACCGTGAGTTGACCGTGGCAGATATTGCGATCTTCTAGGCGGATTGTTCCATCTTGTTCAATGACGGAAAGAACATGCCGCGGACCGCGCCATCCAACAGGCGTCTCAATCTTACCTCGATCAGCTCGTAGCTGATCGCGCTTGCGACCAGCGACATCAACGAGCCCAGCAGGATGAATGCTGCCCACAGCAGCCAACGGTCGACACCGACAGCCACGAGCTTGAGCCCGATCACCTGCAACGGAAACAGGACAAACGGGTGCACGAGATACAGGCTGTAGCTTATCTTGCCGACATACTGCAGGGCCGGCGTGCTGAGAGCCTTGGCTAAGCCGGAGTCCGGGGCCAGCACCATGGCGAACAGCAAAAGACCCGGAATAAGACCCACGAACGGGTGAAACAGCACCAGGCTCGCGTACATGGCGACCCCGCAAGTCAAGCCTGCCATCAAACCAAGAGGTCCCGGAATGGAGATGCGCCAACCCGTGGCGCTGAGAAGCATGCCGATGCAGAAGAACGCCGTGATCGGCCAATGCAGGAGACAGGCCACGCCCAGCAAGATCAAGGGCGCCGCCAGCATTCTGCCTCCGATGCGCCAGACCGAGAATGTCAGCGCGAACCAGATGTAGAACGCCCATTCGTAAGTCAAGGTCCAGGCATTCTGCTGGGCGATGGGTAAGCCGAGAGCATCCTGCACGAAGAAGAGATTGGCCGTGAAGATCGCGAGATAACCGGTCAGATCGATCCCGCGGAAGAATTTGTAGCCCACGATCGGGCCGATCACGAACAACGCGAGGTGCAGCACGACGAACACCGGCATGATGCGCAGGATGCGGTCGAAGAAGAACCGTGTCGGCGAGCCGTGCCGCACCAGACTGGCCGGGATCAGGAAGCCACTGATCATGAAAAACAGCTCGACACCGTGGCCGCCGACATTGATCACCGATTGCAGCCAGAGCCAGAGCGGCGGCAGGAAGCCGGGATCCGCAATGTCGTACACGCCTCCCTTTGGCATGTCGTAGAAATGATCCATCAGGACGCTCAGAGCCGCAATGCCACGAAGTCCCTGGACGGAGGGAACGAAAGATCCGTCGTATCCGGCATTCGGCTGGCGCGTTGTTTCGATCACTCAGCTGCCCCCTGCGCGCTGAGCGCTGGTTCGAGAACGACCGCCCTCCTGCGCTTCGACCGGAACCTCTGGCCGAACGAGATGCTGGGCTTCTCGACGAATGCATATGTCGACCAGCTGACCAGGATCGACAGCGCCGCGACCAGCGCCGCGAAGGCGGCCCATCCCAGCGGTCCATCACCGAGCCAGACGAGGCGATGGATCCAGACGATCACGAATGGCGACATCAAATAGACGGAATAGCTGATCGTTCCCACGAACGCCATCGAGCGCCAGGCCATTCTCTCACCGAACGCCGCAAACGCGATGAAGACGAGCGCAGCGCAGACATAAGCCGCCCCGATCGAGTAGCTGTAGAAGAAGTTCTCCTGATAGACGCCGCCGAACCGCCTCTCCGCCAGAGTGATGGCGAAGACCGCATAGAACACCGTGCACACGGCGACGTGCGGCCATCGCAGTTTTCCGCCGATGACGGTGTCGCGGATGACCTTGCCCAGGAACATCGCCGAGAGATTCAGCCCAACCTCCATCAGCGACGACACCGTCCTGCTTTCGACCAGAAGTGCTGCGGCTGTCCCGACCAGCGCCGCAGCAATGACAATCCCGACTGCAGTAAAGCGCCGGTTCAGCAATCCCATCGCGAAAAGAATAGTGCATCCGACATAGAACAGGAGTTCGATCGCCAACGTCCAGTAGAAGACCCAGAGGTTCGGAATGTTCACGAAAGTCTGCAGCATCGTTACGTTCGCGATGACCTGCGACAACGGATAGGCGTTGGACTCCAGCACCTGCATCGTGACGAGCCCGATCAACATCGACGTCCAGTACGCCGGATAGAGCCGAAAGAAGCGGCTGATCGTGAAATCGCGCACGGGGGTCGCGCTGTCCGGAAAACTGAACGGGATGACGAATCCGCTGACGAAGAAGAACAGCACGACTCCGAACCGACCGAAGTTCATGTAGTAGCCGATCGCATCGTGGAAGACCCAATAATACGCGCCGGTGGGGTGCTTCTGGACGATCACCTCGAACACGTGCTGGAACAGCACCGCCAACACGGCAATGCCGCGCAGCGTATCGATGAATGCAAGCCGTCTATGCATCGTTTATCTCACCTGCTCCCACGCGCAGCCGTCCCTGGCATATCCACGCCGAAACTTTCCAACGAGCGGATCGGCCGCGGCAATTCTATCGGAACGGCATCGGCTGCCCGCGCGGACGTCGCCCGCCGTGAGAATACCTCGCTGAAGCTCAAGGCGATGATCAGGAGTCCTGATGCCGGACCGTAGTTCAAGACCGTGATCGTAAACAGGTTGACGACGAAGAGCAGCGTCAACTTGTAGACGTCGGTCGCTCCGAAGTTGGCCCGGAACACCATCACCATGAATGCGGCGAACGGAAGCCCGAACATCAGGTATGTTCCGATGTAGAAGTTGTCGACCGGTACCCAGTACGCCGCGAGCGGCGAGAAAAGCTTCTGCGGATAGTTGAAGCAACCCGCGCCGCAGCCGGTGATCAGGCCGATCGGCATCAGCTGGCTCATATAGACGAACGGCAGCTGCCAGCTGTTGTTGATGCGGTCGAGGATGCTGAACAACGTCGAGTGCGGCACTGCTGCGGTGCCCGATGCGACCACGATCATGAAGAACGGAACGAGGATCGCAGCGAACGACCACAACGCGATCGCGCGGATCGCGGGGAAGCGCGACTTCTCCGGCAGCATTCGCACCATCACCAGCAGCACAAGGTACAGCACAAGAACGATCATGGTCGTCTTGCTGGTGGTCAGACGAATGACGTAAACCGCCAGGGAGCCGTACAGAAGGCACCACAGCGTGCTCTTGCGGATCGACGTGATCGCAAACGACACGAGGATGAAGAATGCGGCCATGGTATTGTCGGCGGCAAAGCCCATCAGGCGCTGATCGTCACCGCCATAGGCCCACCACAGCCGGCCCGCCTCACGCACGGCGCCAAAGGATTCATATTTGTAGCCGACCCAGGGCATGAGGTAATACTTGGTCAACAACACGCCGATGACGGAGAGATAGAAGGTCACAGCGATGACCGACAGCAGCTTTCGGTAGGAACCCAGGCTCGAATCGCAGAAGCAGAATCCGACGAACACCGGCAGCATCATCTTGAAAGCCGAGATCGCGGCGGTCGCAGTGCCCATCATGAAGTAGCCGAGCACCAGCGACAGCATGATCTGCGCGAACACCAGGAGCGCCAGGGTGCTGCGGTTGCGCAAAATGCAATGCACGAAGAACTGGACCAGACACAGAAGCGCGACGCCGTCGGGCAGGTACCAGAGCGTGTCCAGATGAAAGATGCTGGTGTAGTAGCGGATCACGCCGCCGAAAGCGTCCCGGACCAGATAAACCCCGAGCGCGATCGCCTCGATGTTGAGGCTGACCAGCGTGATCTGCGGGCGCTGCAGCGCAAGGGCCGTCATGCTCGCCTCAATTCGTCAGCCGCGCCGATGGCGCGGGAGATCGCGAAAAATCGGGCCGGCTTCCAAGAACATTCCGAAGCAGCTTGCCGCCAAGAATCTCGACGTAGAGATAGCTGAAGTTCGAAACCGCCAGCACAGCGGCCAGGGAGATCACGAGATTCAGCGTGGCCGGCAGCCCGGCCCAGATCGAATCGAGCGCCACGATCGGCCGTGGCCCGAGTGCCCGCACGAAGTACTCCGCGAAGAGCACCACCAGCGCATGCACCATATAGATGGAGTAGGATCTGCGCCCGAGCCACACCAGCGGCCGCGCCACCAGAATCTTCGGCACCAGCAACGCATCCGGAAACGCCAGCAGGCTGCCGAGGAAGGTTGCGAACACAAGCGGCGCCAGGAAGGTGGCCGCCGGATTGGTCTCTGCGAGGCTGACCAGGACGATACTGGCAATCATGGCGATCAGCTGCAGCCCTCCCTGCACGGCAGGGCTCGGCTTGCCTGGCAGGCGACGAACGATCCTGACGGTCAACACACCGAGGAAGAAGCTCACAAAACAGCGCAGGATGCCGAAATCGGTCTGGAGTCCCAGACTCCTCTTGTCGAGCACGAAGACGATGACGACCAGACTTGCGACCGCGACCAGCCCGGAGACGGCGTAGAACCACGACAGCGAACGCATGCGCTGGGCCAGCAGGACGATCAGGCCGAACACCAGGTAGGTGTAGAATTCGACACTAATGCTCCAGCTCGGAGCGTTCCAGCTGAGATAGTCGATCAGTCCCATCGAATGCAGGAGAAAGACGTTGAGCAGGAACGAATAGGCGTTGTTCACCTCGAATGCGGCTGGCGCGGCAACCACGACGCCTGCGGCGACCAAGCCGATACGCAGAAGGCGGAACAGCAGGTTTGCGATCAGCATGACGATGTGAAGCGGATAGACCCGTGCCAGACGCCGCACCATGAATTCGCGCAGCGAGAAGCGCCCGAAGTCGCCCTCGACGTAGCTCAACGACATCACGATGCCACTGAGAACGAAGAACAAGTCGACCAATAGCCACGCGCTTCTGAAGAACGAGCAATTGATCCATGCATTGTGTGGGAATGCCGCGAGAAAGGTCGGCATCAGCAGGAGATGGTGGATCACCACAGATGTCGCGGCGATACCCCGGATGCTGTCGAGCGGCAGGACATGCGCTTTCTCACGATGAACCAACTCCGTCACATCGACATTCCGTAGCTGTTGCACCGCAGCAGTCTGTATCAGGTCTTTGCGTGCTTTCAATCGTCACGATTGGGGATTCGCGTATGACGCATGACGACCGGCGATAAATTCATCGCTCTCTGTCATTCGAACATGCGCGCGACAACTTTGCGCCATTTTTGCTGATCGAGAGGCATCGCGACGAACGAACTGACTCGTCAGCGAATGGTCGCGAGCATTTGCGAACAAAGTATGCGCGAAACCCGGCGGTGTTGCGATTTAGCCTGTATGGAAGATGTTTCTTCATCCGCGGGCTGCCGCCGCTGGAACAATTGTCGTGTGTCAATTCGCGACGAGATGATTTCGATCGCCTCATAAATCTTCAATCTGCAAAATTCGCGGGCGGCATTGTGCTGATCTCGCGAGCATTGCAAATCGTAGTTGCACAACCGACGAGAGGTAAGGCACTGATGTGGCAATCGACGGCACACGCGACCGAGTGAAGCCCGCTTTTGCGTCGCACAAAAATTGACACAGTTGACTGCCACTCTTCGTGTGTACTGGTTTTGCAGCAACGACGAAGGGACACGGATGAGCTGCGGAGTGACGCCTCGTACGAAGCCGAGATGGCTACCCGTCATCTTGACGGGATTTGCTCTGATCGCATCGGGCGTCGGTCCCGCCCGAGCTCAATGCGTCGGATTTTCGGACCGCGCCTCACAAACCGAACTCGACGCCTTCGTGAAGGCGCCGTCCTCGCTTCTGGAGCGGCTACGCAACGACAAAGAGAAGCTGAGGTCTCGCCTTTCTTCGTATATCGCGACCAATCCATCGGTGTTGCCGTCGGTGCAGACGCTTATCTCCGAATCGGCTTCTCCCGACCGCTCGACCATCGGCGCAGCGCTGCGGCTCGCAGAAGCGCTGTGTACGTCAACGAAACCGGACGCTGCGCGCAAGATTAGGGATTTCACGCAGCGGGTCGGCGACCTCGCCGTGCAAGCGGGCTATTCCGCGGCGGGAGAAGATGGCTCCAGCACCCAATTGCAGCCGAGTGACAACAAGCCGACGCAGTCTCGGGGCGGAGCGCTCTTGGAGGGCGAATGGAAGACCAAACTGGCCAACCCATTCAAACCTGTTCCCCTCCCGAATTGATCTTTGACCATTAAGGCAGCGAATTTTCAGATGTATCAGCCTAGAGAACACTTCCAATCGGGACACCGGTTCGGCATCGAGTTTGGCGGCGCGGTCCTCAGCTTTGACCGTGTGACCGACGTCCTTCGTCGGCAATGGCCGCTGATCGCTGCGGCAGTTGGCGCTTCGCTGGCTCTGGTGATCGTCTATCTGGTGCTGGCAAAGCCGATGTATACGGCAAACGCCCGCATCATGATGGACACCCGGCAAACCCAGGTTCTCGACAAGGACAGCGGGACCAACAGCGCTCTGATCGACACCGGCTACGTCGACAGCCAAGTCGAAGTCATCAATTCTGACGATCTTATCCTTTCAATCGTTCGCCGCCTGCGGCTCACCGAGGATCCGGAATTCAACGGATCCAATCCAGGACTTCTCGCCGTCATCATGGGCAAGGTCATGTCCGTGTTCGAATCCGGCGAACCGCCCACGCAGGAGCGGATCGAACATGCCGTGGTCGAATCGATTCAAAAGAGTCTCAGGGTCGAGCGCGTCCTGACCACATACGTCCTGTCGCTCAGTTATCGCGCACACAGCCCGGACAAGGCCGTCAAGATCGTAAATGCGATCGCCGATGCCTACATCGTGGGTGCACTGGAAGCAAAATACCAGTCCACGAAACGGGCGACCGAATGGCTCCAGCAGCGAAGCGTCGAGCTCAGCGAGCAGGCAACGGCCAGCGACCGCGCGGTGCAAACCTTCAAGGCCGAGCATAATATCGTCGGAACCAGCCGCGGCCTCATGTCCGAGCAGCAATTGTCGGATTTGAATACACAGCTGGTTCAGGCGCGGGCGGCCACGGCCGAAGCCAAGGCGCGCCTCGATCGAATCGAAGCGATTTCCGACCAGGACCTCGCCCAACCGACCGTGACGGACGCCCTTAACAATTCGGTCATTACGCGCCTGCGCGCCCAGTACCTCGATTTGCAGGCTCAATATGCCGATTGGTCAAGGCGCTACGGCAAGACTCATCTTGCGGCGGTCAATTTGGCCAACAAGATGGAGGAACTGCGCAAGAATATCGCCGATGAGCTCCATCGGATTGGCGACGCCTATCGCAGCGACTACGAGATCGCAAAAAGCCGAGAGGCATCTCTCGACAAGAACGTGAAAGAGCTGGTCGCCCAGGCGGGTCACACCGGCCAGGCGGAAGTCAAGCTGCGCGATCTCGAAAGCGCGGCCGACACCTATCGCAATCTCTACAATAACTTCCTGGAGAAGCTGCAAAGCGCCACCCAAAACCAGAGCTTCCCGCTCAGCGAGGCACGCCTGATCAGCACCGCGACCAAGCCCGATCGCAAAAGTTCGCCGCGGACGGTTTTGGCCCTGGTGGGCGGCTTGGTCGGCGGCCTCTGTCTCGGCTTCGGCGCCGCCTTTGCGCGCGAGCTCCTCAACGACGTCTTGCGGACCCCCGGGGAGGTCGAGGACGAACTGGGCGTGAAGTGTCTTGGTGTCCTGCCAGATATTCGCCCGCCGACAAAGACACGCGCGTTGCTTTCGGCATCCGCGAAAGCCGACGTAGCGGGACTATCCCGCTACGTCGTCGATCATCCGTTCTCGCGGTTTGCCGAAACGTTGCGCAACATCAAGGTTTCGATCGACGTTGCGCGCATGACCCGAGAGATCAAGGTCATCGGCATTGTATCGTCGCTGCCAAAGGAAGGAAAAACGACGGTCGCGGCCAATTTCGCTCAGTTGATTGCCATGACAGGTCACCGCACCATCCTCATCGACGGCGACTTGCATACGCGCTCACTCACGCGGGAACTCGCACCTGACGCCAACAGCGGACTGGTCGAGGCTCTCAGTGACCCCACCGCCTTCAGCTATCACCTGCAACGAAGCAAGGAGACCGGTCTCGATTTCTTGCCCTCCATCGTTGCTTCGCGCATGGTCAATTCGGCCGACGTCATCGCATCGAGGCCAATGGCCGACCTGCTCGCGATGCTACGGGAACACTACGAATACATCATTATCGATCTTGCCCCTGTGATGCCCGTGGCGGACTCCAAGGCGTTCAGCGTCCTCATCGACGCAATGGTCTATGTGATCGAATGGGGAGCAACCACGCGAGCTGCGCTTCAAGAATCAATTTCGGGATCGGAGATCCTTCAGAAGAAGCTGCTGGGTGCCGTCCTCAATCGCGCCAACCCGAAGATGCTTGGACGCATCGAGGCGTATAAGGGTAAGCACCGCAACAGCTATTACGTCGAACATTCCTAGAGCGAAGGGGGCGCAAGCCGCACAGTCTGCGGCTGCATCCCTCGCGCATGCCCCGCCCTGCTGACGACCGCCGCGGAGCCTTCCGAAGATAGACTGCAGAGGGCACTTTTCGGTCCCGCCGTCTGCAGGAACGGACGGAAACGGCCGTCGAAAGTTCGCAGCCGCGGCGGGACGCCCGGCGAGGCGAAGACCCGTCAGCGGGCTCTATTGAGTTCCGGGGTCACGAAGACTCGGAACCAACCCGCCAAGTGACATTATCGTCGGCTCCGATACGCGTCCTATCTCCGTATTCATCCGGAATCCACAAATGGCGATCTCTGCCATAGCCCAAGGCATGGATTGACGACGGCGATCCGGACGAAAGATAGTAGATAGTGACGTGTTGCCTGCACAAACTTGCCCCCGGCACGAAGTGCTATTGATCGTGACCGCAGCCTGGACTGCCGAATCTTTGAGCACCTTTCCTTCCGAGGTTCAGGAGGCTAACGTGCGCTCATACTCTTCGTACTTTTTCGGCAGGTTCGGATGGTGATTGCTCTTATCGTCCTGAGCATCTGGGTGTTGCTCAATATTCTTTTCGTGTTGATCGTGGTTCCCCCGCGTAAGGCCCGCCGGGAATCCCGGCCGCTGGCGACCACTCTCGCGCCTGCCCCGCTCGATCCGAATCGCCGAGAACTCGAGCATGACGAGCCTTTTTCGCTTCGCCACGTCGTCGCCTCAGTCGCCATGGGAGCATTCTTCGTCCTTGTGCCGCCAATGCTTGCGCTGCGGGACGCCGTCCTTCGCCTCTTCAAGAAGACCCCCGGCAACGGAAGCTAACGGCTCATAGGTGCCGCCGGTCCCCCAAGGCGGATCCTATTAATAGGCCTCCTGGAACAGCACCGTCGAGGCCGTACGTGCCATGATCTTCAGATCCAGCCAGATACTCCAATTGCTGACGTACCAGACGTCGTATTCCACCCTTTTTTCCATCAGATCGATCGTCGGGGTTTCCCCCCGGAAGCCGTTGACCTGAGCCCAGCCTGTGAGGCCCGGTTTCATGTGGTGGCGGTAGACGTATTTGCTGATGAGCTCGTCGTAGTAATTGTCATGGGCGAGCGCATGCGGGCGCGGCCCGACCAGGGACATGTCGCCGCGCAAGACATTCCAAAGCTGCGGCAACTCGTCGATGCTTGTCATGCGAAGGAAACGCCCGATCTTGGTGACCCGAGCATCCCGCTTGGTGGCCTGGGTAATCGTCTGCCCGTCTTCGCAGACCGTCATGGTTCGAAATTTCCATATCTCGAACGGCTTGCCGTTGAACCCTCGGCGCGACTGGCGGAAGATGGCAGCTCCTGGCGATCCGAGCTTGATCAGAACGGCGACTGTCAGCAGCAGCGGTGTAAGCATGACGAGCGCCAACAAGGCTACCCCTACATCGAGGCAGCGCTTTTGGAAACGCTCGAGAACACTGAGCGGCGGCCGCTGAATCTCGACCGCCACGGTCTCGCTGACCGGCAGGAATGGGCGCGACACGAGGTCGGCGAGAGAATCGTCCGGCAGAAGGCGTACCGGTTGGGGCACCGCGCGCAGGTAGGGCCCGATCTTTCGAAGCATCGGCAATTCGTTCCAATCGATCGCCAAAAGATACTCGTCGACGTCCGCCTGGCGAGACTGCCGAATGACATCACGAATCTGTCGCTCCCAATGGCCATCGCCGCTGTCGATCCCAAGCACGAAATGACGCATGACGTCGAAACCGTTCCGGCGCAAATCCTTGAAACGGTTCGAGGTGAAATCGAGCGGCTTCAGGCTCAACAGGATCACCTTGCGATCGACCAGCCGGCTTCTGGCATAGTTTGTCGCGAGCACGAACTGCCAGACAAAGCGCAGGCTGATCAATCCGGCGCCGCCGATTGCAGCAAAAATAATCACTGTGCCGCGAGACAGATTGTCCGTCGACTTCAGCAGAAAGGCCGCGACAGCGAGGATCGTCAGCGACGCCAACCAGATGAAGACCGCCTTGCGCAGCTGCCAGACCAGATTCAGCAAGCGGTGCGTGGCGTAGACATCCTGGGAATATGCGACCGCGACGAACACAACGCCGACGATCAATCCTGCGCCCATCGATGCGCCGTCGCCAGTGGAGGCAAGCGCGACATTGTAGAGCGCCGCCCCTGCAGCGTAACTGAGCAGGATGAGCAGCAGGTCAGCAGCGATGATGACGATCTGAAAAGGCCGCTGAAGAGCCGTGCCGCGCGTTGACGACAGTGCACCAGCGCTTTCAGAACCATAAGTTGCAACAGCCATTCGAACCTCTGCTATCGAGAATGCTTGACGCTGATCCGTGATGCTGAAGATCCGTCACTTCCCCGAACGCAAACTGTGAAGTGAACACAGCGATATTGTGGCGCTGCACGCGAAACTTTTGCGATGCATGAATGCATCGCGTTTTGTTGAGATGTCATCGGGCGCGGAAGACTTGCGTCACAGTGCTGACACACGATCGAAACTCGCTGTCCTATTTTGAATCAAGTTCCACTTCGAATTCGGTCGGGCACTTGCAATGAAGCGCTAGCAGCTCATCTTTGATGCGCCTATTGCCACATTGAGTGGCTCCGCAGCGATACGATTCGATTACTAGAAGTTCGATGATTTGCGATCTAAAGCTGTATCTCCTCAACCGTCTTCAGCGAGACATGCATCTTCCGCGCTGCCGGGCGCGATGCAGCCCATGGCAGAATTGCCTGATTTGCTCAGCGCGCGCCGACAAGCTAAGCAAGCGAGTATCCTCCTTTCCTTCGGCGCAATCAGGCCGTCTGAGAGGCGGCACTCTTCAATAACGTCCGGCCGTGGACCGACTTGGCGAAATTATCCTCACCACCTCACCGAGTGTGCGCGCCATGACATCTCTTGCCCGATCACACCCGCCAATTGACAGACCGCAACTGCCGGACGGCGTTCGAATTTACGCGATCTCGGATATTCACGGCTGCTCGCATTTGCTGCAGCCCATGTTGCGGGTCATCGATGCCGACGTGGCCCACAGTCGGCCACGCTATGCGATCGAGGTGTTCATGGGCGACTACGTCGATCGCGGACCGGACACGCGCGCCACCCTTGACCTCTTGATCGAACGAAGCCGGCGGGGAAATTCGATTTTTCTCAAGGGAAACCACGAGGCATTTCTAGTGAGGGTTTTCGAAGACCCATCGTTGTTTGAAGACTGGCTTCGCATCGGTGGCGCCCAGACACTCATGTCCTATGGCCTCGCACCGCCAGACCTGAAGCGCGACGACCCGGCGTCGATCATGCGCGACTTGATCCGCGCAATGCCGGGGGAGCATCTGGAGTTCCTGGACGAACTACGGCTTAGCTTTACCTGTGGAGACTTTTTCTTCGTCCACGCCGGCGTTCGCCCGGGTGTCCCCTTGGCCGAGCAAAGCGAAAGCGACCTGCTTTGGATTCGCGAAGAGTTCCTTCAGAGCGAGGAGCAGTTCGGCAAATATATCGTTCATGGTCACACGCCGGTGCGCACCGCCGAAGTCCTGGCAAACCGGGTCAACATCGATACGGGCGCCTACGCGACGGGCAATCTAACTCTCATGAGTATACAAGGCAGCCGGATGCTGGCGGTATGACTCGCCCAGGATATGCCTAGCCCAGGAAATGTTTGCCGATCCATCGGGAGATTGTTTTCCTGAAGCGAACGGACGGAATCGGCACTCACGAGTTAACGGCGTCAGCTAGTTGAGCACGAGCGGCACTTCCCGTCCTGCTCGCGTGTTGGCCATCCAATTGCGCCAGGCCCGCTCATGCTTGGCGTAGAGCTCCAGCCATCGTTGTCCGGGCTTGTTCTGATCAAAGCGAAGGCCAGGGTCGAGGGGGGCGTCGGGCTTGTCCAACGTCTCGAACTCGATGGTTTCCGCAATCGTCAAACCGAAAAGGACACGCTGTCCTGTACCATCCACGATGTACCGTCGCGGTGCGTCCCTCATCGGCTGGGTCATGTCATGTGTCGCTTATGGTCATGAGAACAGAGATGTCGCTCGCACGCTGGACGAGGCCTAAAAGGCACGTCGGACGTGTCCGAATGCTGAATTGGGAGTCGATCGGGACGTTCTGCGCGAGGTGCCGGAGGGCTCGTTCGTCGTGGTTCGTTGCGACCGCCGGGTACGCAGCGCATAGACCAACATGACGCCGGCGCAGAAGATCAAGGCGAAGACAAATGCAGAAGCCATACGAGTCGTCCCTGAATAGTGCGGTGCTCATCAAGAGTGAGCAGTGTGTCGACATCATGATTCCTGATGATTCTTGGTGACTCTCCTGGTGCCAAAAGATTGCCCATCCCTGATCTTGTCCTGAGCAACAGCATCTGAGGTGTCTGGTAGCGCGATCTTTTGGTCGGACGCACCGACACGGATGGTCACCTTCAAATCTGTTCTGTCCCGTCCAGGTGGATTGGCGCACCTGAAGAGCTGGCTTTCGCAGCCATTCTATGGAACGATGCGCTTGCAACCTTTCAGACGCCGTCGCACTATTTCTCGCCCATTTTCGAGAGGGATTGATCCGATGAACTTCCGCACCCTTGCTCCATCCATTGCTCTTTCTGTTCTTGGCCTTGCTTTGATAACGACCGCAGCTTCAGCCGCGGAGCTTGCGCTGGCTCCTGCGCATCATCGGTCGGCCTACGTCCGAACCGGTTACGTGTTTTGGGATGATGTCTACCCGCCTGCGATCTATGGCCCCAACCTTCGCCCTGTCGAGGAAGTCGCGGCGCTCAAGGCGGAGGCCCGGCCCGTGTCGCAACGCTGGTGGGGGTATTGGTACGCTCGGTGAACGGCAAACCGTTTAGCAACCAGCCGCGTTCAACCATGAATCGCCGCAACACCGGGCAGCTGGTGGCGGCGATTTTGTTTGGGGCTTGCCTAGCCCATCCAAACATGATCACCGAACGGGCGGATCGTCGGCCCGTCATTTCGCTACCAAGCCCCTCGCGTCCAGGAACTGACCGGTTTCGAATTGCGGTGTCGGGCGAAAATCGCAGGCAGCGCGGATCCTCGGTCATCGCTGTGGAAGTGACCATCAGATAGCGCCGTGCCGACTGGCGAGGAAGCGGAGCGCTCTCGCTGCACGGCTCGATAGAGAAATTGAGGCAGCCTCAGCCCGTGCTGCGTAAACTCAGTTCCGTCGCGGAAGGCTCCTCACGGAAGGCTGCCGATTGCCGGCAGGCTTTCGAGGTCCCATCGGGAACGCTGCTACTTTGCCTGCGCACCCCGGTCCCAAGGCCGTTTGCCATCCGCGCCCCTGTCCCACGGGCGCGCCGTTGGGGCGTCCTTCTCCTGCGTGGCTGCCTGCGCACGATCGGCCTGAACCCGTTCGCGATCGGTTAATGGGGCCTTCGGAGTTGCCGGTTCGGGCTGCGCCAATGCCGGCGTCGCGATGAGCAGCATCGCCAAAATGAATTTTTTCATCCCCGGCTTTAACACACCGGCCGCAGGCTGTCCGATCTATTCGGAGCCCTCCAAAGTTCAAAGATCCGCCTAATCTCCAAAGCTCGAAGGAAAAGGCCCGCAACGGTGGACCTTTCGGTGAGAGTTGAGATGGATCGCCTATTTCTGATCTTCGTTGCTGGTGCCCGATCCGGGGCTTCCGATCGGCAAACCATTAGCTGAATGACCAACCCCGGAGTTACGCTCGGCCTGCGCGGCGGCCGGCGTCTTTCCGTTCGCGGTTGGGGGTTGGACGTTCGGATTGTTCTGGCTGGAGTTGGGGTTACTCGTGTTCACGTTAGCGCCGGTGGTGGTGCCTTGAGTCCCCATGCCGGACGGAGCCGAGGGGCCCGAGGTCGCGCTGCTCGACGAGGTGCCTGTCCCAGCACCAGAGCTTGCCGCCGAACCCGCGCCGCCGCCGGCTCCCCCACCCGAGCCGCCACCGCCTTGGGCGAACGCGGTCGACGAGAATGCTATGCAGGCAAGGGCAACGAACAGAGGTTTGCGGATCATGGATGCGTCTCCCTGAGCTTGAACAGCAATCACGACAGGCGCTGGAAGTTCCTTCGCTGCCGCGGTCCGAATTCCCTGCGAACAGGGAATTTTACAGGGAAAGCGCGCCTGCGGTGAGGCCGCTATCCCATGAAAATGCGAACATTTGCCTTGAAATTCAGTGCATCCGGGGCGCGATCCGCCGAATCCGAACAGGGAATTTATCGCTAGTGAACAGGGAATTTGCGTGCAAACGGCTGGACGAAACAGGCGATGTGCGGGCTACGGCGAATAGCGCAAGCATCGCCTGTGGATCACCGCCAGTGCAGGGGCGGCGTCTGCGCACGGCGAGGAATCGCGAACTGTCGCCGAATTTAACTGGCAGCAGGACCCTCCTAGTCTGTGTACTCGTTAAGCAGCTGGCCGCCTTATGTCCGCTCACCCCCTACCAGCGGCGGGAAAGCGGACGTCTGCCGAGGTCGCTGAAGGGCCAACAGCAGACTCGCGCATCGCCGCAAGGTTAGCTCATGCCCAGCGAAGCCGCGCCAAGATCGCCCGACCCATGACCCAGTCCTTGTCGCTTTCGGTGAGGAATGGAAGCTCCTCCGTAAATTGCGTCACGCGCTGCCGATAGGTGGCCCGGGCGAACGAATTGGTAATATCGGTGCCCCAATAGCAGCGCTCCGGTCCATACGCGTCGAAAAGGCGCTGAATATGCGGAATGGTATCGCGGAATGGATAGGACTCGGTCGAGATCAGTGGCACCGAGGACAGCTTCACCGAAACGTTCGGGTATTTTGCGAGCTCGGCCGCCTCGGCAATAGCTTCCGCCACTTGGTTGTTTTTCCCGGATTGTGATGAATCAGCACGAGGGCGAAGGCCCGCGCCGACGCCCATGTGGTCGAGGATAAGCGTAAGGCCGGGGTGTCGCTCGGCGATACGTGCGAACAGCGACGTCTGGCCCAATGTGAGAAACATCACAGGCAAACGAGCCTTCTGCGCGGCCGGCCAGAACCAGTCCGCGGTCCCGTCAGTCAGCCACGCGGCTTCGTCGGGCCCGAAGTTCAATCTCACGCCCAGAACGCCGGGCTGGTCGCGCCACGTCGCAAGCCGCGCTGCGCCCTCGGGTTTGTTGAGGGTCACACGCGCCATGATCGCGAAGCGGTTCGGATACCGTTTGACGGCCTCTTGGGCATAGTCGACGCGCTCGCCTTCGAGTGATGCCGGCGGAACGATGACGACGCGATCGACGCCGGCCTCGTCCATCAGCGGTATGACCCGCTCGATGGTGAAGGGCTCGGGAAGCTGCGGCTTGGCACCGGGTAGCCAGGGTCGCTCCAGAGTGCTCGCCGGCCAGAGGTGAACCTGCGAATCGACGATCACCCGTTTTGGCTGCGCAAATGTCGTGGCCGGATGAACTGACAGCGCGACACCGGTCACGACGGTGCCGGTGAGGAGACGACGGCGTGAAAGCATTCAACCTCCTTGACTGCTTAATGTTGTCACGCGCGGTGGCGGCCGAAGCCCGCGCTATCCAAGCGCTGCGAATTTGCTCGCATTTATGAATGTAAATCAAAGTTGGGACCATAAAGGTTCAAAGGGTGATTGGCATCGCAGCTTTCCTGCGGCGCATATTGGCTCCGTTGGTCCGATAACGGAAGTCGTCGTTTCTTAGTTCATGCCTGATCGACGCGGGGCGGAGGCAGAACACAGGTGCCACCCCAGCGCTATTAGCGCTCGCGTTCCCAAGTCAGGCTTCCTACCACTCTCTTTCCGGGAAAAACGGAGCTGACTTGTTCCGCCGTTCGAATGGTCAGCTTATCTCCTTCCAGCTTGAAGAATCGTATTTGGTCCTGTCCGGTCAAAAGCTCATTCCCCGATATATCAACTTTGGTCGTAAACTTGTCTCCTTCGATCATAAATTTTCCGGAGTAGGCGAGGAGTGACTTCAGAAGGACTGCCGACTCCTCATTGCTCGTTGCCGGTTTGCGATTTGCCGCCACGATGACGAATGTCACGTATCCGTCTGCCGCGAAGACCGCCCTGCCTTTGGGATTGGGACCGAAAGGCTCAGTCGCCTCTCCACCGATAATCTGAATTGTCCATGAGCTTAGCTTCCAACTACCTGCGAGTTGCCCCGCTGTATCCTCCGCAAGGGCAAATCCAGCTTGAAAACAGACGCATACAATAGCAGCAGCGAGCACACGGAGAAGTACCATATCTTCCTCCCTCTCAGCAGATGACCGGGTGCGTTCAAACAAATGCCAAGGCTAGCCGTGAGAGAGGAAATCCGCCAGAGCGAGGGGTCCGGGAAGGTCTGCTGTGGGTCAAAAGCAGCTGGCGAGCCACGCGCAGCTCGGCGTCCGGTTTATCCAGCGACAGCGGACGTCAGGGAGGCTGAACCGCTCTTCTTAGGGCCAATAACCGATTGTCGGTCCGGGTGGGCATTCCTTCCGATCCGGCGTAGAATGGCATTCAGATTGGATCGCGGGTCATGGCACAGGAGCGGCTAGGACGGATCGAACGGAGGTTGGCGGCTATATTGGCCGCCGATGTGGCTGGCTATTCGAGGCTCATGCACCATGACGAAGAGACCACGCATACCAAACTGACAGTTCTCTTGGCGGAGGCTGTTGATCCAACAATCGCCGAACACAGCGGCCGGATCGTCAAGAATACCGGCGACGGGTTTCTCGCAGAGTTTCCGAGTGCCGTCGAAGCTCTTCGGGCTGCGATGGTATTCCAAGCGCGCGTTCGCGAACTTACCGCCGGCGCCCCGGAAGACAGGCGCATCGCTTTTCGAGTGGGCATTAATATTGGTGACGTCATCGTCGAGCCCCACGACATCTTTGGCGATGGGGTGAATATCGCCGCACGGCTTGAGAGCGTCGCAGCACCCGGCGGCATCTGCATCTCTTCGGCTGTCTACGATCAGGTCCAGGGCAAGTTTGGCGACAGGTTCGCCGATATTGGTGAACAGAACCTCAAAAACATCGGCCGTCCGGTTCGAGCTTATGCTGTGGTTCTGGATGGGTTCGGCACGGCGGCGCTATCTCCGGGGGCGGGATCAAGCGCACTTTCACCGCCCCGCCTTTCCATCATTGTGTTGCCCTTCGCTAACCTCAGTGACGATCCTGGGCAGGACTACTTTGTCGATGGCGTGGCCGAGAGTTTGACCACAGATTTGTCGCGCATCTCCGGCTCGTTCGTTATCGGCCGACACACCGCATTCGCGTACAAGGGCAAAGCGATCGATCTCAAGCAGATTGGCCGCGAACTGAATGTTCGGTACGTGCTAAAGGGTTCTATGCAGGGAGCCGGCGATCGACTTCGCGTAAACGTTCAGCTCGTGGACGCGGAAACCAGCGCGCATCTATGGGCCGACCGCTTTGACAAACCCGTCGCCGATCTTTTTGATATGCAAGACGAGATCGTATCGCGCCTCGCCAACACACTGGACGCCCAACTCACTGAACAAGAGGCCAGGCGATCAGAGCGATCTCCGCAGCCCAATTCGATGGACTTGTATTTCCGAGGCAAAGCTTTGTTGCACAAGGGGTGGACGTTGGAGGGTGTGCCACAAGCGCGCGCGATTTTTGAACGGGCGGTGACCCTCGACCCCAAGAATGTCGACGCGATGGTGTGGATGGCTGGCGCCGATCTGATGCTTGGAGCGAGCTACTTGGATGACGCCACGAGCGAGCATTACGCAGTGGCCGAGGCGACCTCAATAAGGGCGCTGTGCCTCGCGCCCAACCATGCTTACGCACACTTGGCTTTGGGCTGCGCATTAATGTGCACGAACCGCGCGGCTCAGGGCATCGCTGAGTTCGAGAGGGCGTTGACGTTGGATCACAATTTGGCTGAGGCTCACGCGCAAATCGGCGGCGCTAAGTTGTACATGGGGCGCGGAGCGCAGACGGTGGCTCATATCAACGAAGCACTTCGCCTGTCTCCTCGTGATATCTTCGGCCATCGATGGCTCATGATAGCCGGCTTTGCCAAGCTGCAGCTTAACGAGGATGCTGAAGCAGTCTGCTGGTTCCGCCGCAGCATCGAGGCCAATCGAAATGACGTGAACGCACATTTCGGGTTGGCTGCCGCGCTCGCGTTGCTTGGCTCGCTGGACGAGGCGAAAGCTGCTGCAAAGGCGATCTTTGCGCTGGTTCCAAGCTTCACCATCCGCCGCTTCCGAGATGGAGTTTGCAGCGATAACCCAATTTACCTCGCCAAACGCGAGCGTGTGTATCAGGGCCTGCGGCTGGCGGAGGTGCCGGAGGGATGATGTCCGGTTTCCCGCTGAGCGACCGACTTCCGGTCCTCGCCTGCGTCCGGACATGTCGCTGCACTTCGCAACTGGCGCTATGGGTCAACAGCGGAAGTCGCGACGTTACCAAGCATATCGGGCGTAGCTGCGCGTCACGTTGGAGAACTCCCCTTCGAAGGTTGCGGCCGTAGACCAGCCGGTGATCCATTTCACTTCGGCGGACCCGGTCAGCAGCCGCCTGCCGTCCGCCGTTGACCACAAATCTCGTCCCCGGCAGCGTCTGAAACTGGCGTCCATGGCGCTGTGCTCGCGGTTGGTCAGCAGTACGCGCCCGATTGGAGCCTAGGTGCGAAACGTCAGTTCTCCTGACTGTGGCACGGCAGCGCGCCTATCCACTTGAGGCAATGGTCCATCGCACCGGTTGGGTAACCAACTCCACGGATCCATTGGTGCTCCACGCTCGGCCGAGCCGCACGTGAAATCTCATTCCTTCCGGAACGGACGTAAACTGACCACGTTTTTTTTGCTTAGGATGCAGCTCTGATTGGGGAGCCGCAAAGCACCCCGAAAATGCCCGTGAGAGATGGAGAAGGACAATGGCCCACGAACGCCACGAGAACAGGGCTACCCATAATCCAGAGGATAAAGCTTCTCGCGCTGCCGAGAGAGCAACTGAGCAGACCCGGCGCATCGGATTGGCCGCGGCTGAGACAAACGAGCAAGTAGTGAAGACAGGCGCCAATCTTGTACAGCAGAATGCAGAGCTGTTCCAGAACACGTGGCGCTTTGGCCTGGATATGATGACGGCGATGATGGGGCGTTCAGCAGATCACATGGGCAGAGCCCTTGGTGTGTCTGGAGATGAAGCTCAGGATGCGACCAAGAGATCTGCCCGGAACGCTGAGAGCATCCTCTATTCGGCCACAGCAATGAGCAAAGGTCTGAACGATGCTTCTCGAGAGTGCCTTGAGCTTGCGCGATATCAGATCGAGAGGAGCATGAAAGGAATGAGCGAACTTTGGCAGTGCCGAACGCCTCACGACTTTGCAGCGATGCAGACTGATTTGCTGCGGGAAAGTTTGGAGCGTACGCTACAGAGCAGTCGCCGGATCGCTGACGTTTCGGTGAAGGCGGTGGATGACGCCGCAACACACATGGCCGAGACCATGAAGCGAGCAGCCTGATTTTAATTCGAGCGAAAATCAGCGGCCGAAAATCCCGGCCGCTGATCTGCTCGTTGACCTTAAGTCGGGAGGCGTTCGAGGGCACTGGTCATATTTAGATGTCCCGTCAAGAAATTCACGGCAAGGTCGGTCAGCCTTCGCGGTGATCCGCGAGACCATCCGGGAGATGGACAAGGTCGCGAATCGGCTTGAGGCGACGAGCTGCGCCGATGTTAGAGGACCGCTGATCGAGCCCTGTCGCTCAGAATTCCCGGGGCAAGGTTCATGCTCAGGAATTCCACAACACAAGGTCGCGAGGGCGAAGCACGTAGGGCCGGACGACTGGTCTAACACCCGATCTGTAGCGCCATTGGCGTCAATCCAATTCGGCTCCGAGTCCCGCTCCGGGTCATGAATGTCGATTTGAACCAGCGCCGATGCCGTCCGGATTGCCCCCGAGAGCCGACGTCGAGCCAAGCGTCTAGCGCGGACAAAAAGGGCCGGCCAATACCAGAAATCATTCCGAACGGTGTTTGCTGATCCAAGGGCGCTACGTCTCCAATCGTCTGAAAGCCGACGCAGGTTCGGAAGGTTATCGGCTTGAGAATGGCCAACCTCATTAACGAGGAAGTCATCATGATCGATGTCCACGGCGTAAATCCCCCGCTCCGCCCAAAGTTGCGTGTCCTCTCCTTTCGTTCAAGCCGAGATGGGGCTGACTTCGTGATCAATCCGGAAGCCATAGC
>NZ_JBVVPN010000007.1:68069-229453 GCF_055811035.1 Bradyrhizobium sp. MI1.10 | reverse complement strand
GATAATGCGCGGCGGGGTGACCTGAACAACATCTGCCAAGACATCTTCCAGTGCCGTGCCGATCGTTTGCTCGCCTTGGCCCTCGACGACGGATGGTGGCGTGACTTGAACGTCATCCGGCGCGCGATTTACCGGTGGGCAGGTCAGTCGCTGATTGACGATTTCACCGTGAGGGCCGCGGACGGTACGGCGCAGACGGTGACCGTCACCATCGAGGGCAGCAACGAGGCCGCGGTCGTCTGCGGCGATATTTGCGGACGCGTGACCGAGCCAAGCAATTCCTGCGACGACCCCCCACGCGCGAGCGGCACCTTGTCCGACAAAGACGTCGATAATCCCGACGACACATTCACGGCGACGACATGTCCGCAGGCGAGCGACCACGGCTACGGCAGTTTCACGATGACGACCTGCGGCACGTGGACATACGTGCTCGACCCCGACGACCCGGAGGTCCAGGCCCTGGGACCTTGCGACGCGCTGACCGACACCTTCACCGTGACCACGATCGACGGCACGCCGCAGATCGTGACCGTGGTCATCCAGGGCGCCGACGACCAAGGCTTTCGCAACCGGGCCGAGCCCGCGTTCCATTTCGAGGCGGGTGCGGAACTGCAGCATGCCAGCTCGACGGCTGCGGCAGTCGCTTCCTCGGTCCCCGTCGCCGCGCTCAATCCGGAGCACGATTCCGCCGCGACCGCATGGCCCCATCCGGCCGATGCGACGCCGGAGAGTTGGCGTTTCGACGAGCAGGAGGCTGCTGGCCAGGGCGTACAGCTACCCTTCCAACACGATCTTATCCTCTGAGAGCCGCCGACGCCTTCGTCGCGTCCGGGCGGATTGGCGTTTTCCGGAGGCGCTCCCATGGTTGCGCCGATCACATTCACGGACCCGCACCGCCATCAGCTGCACGGCCATCAAGAGCCGTGAAAGCGCGCTACTTCATGTCCGCTCCCAGGCACCATAATAATGAGTCATTGTAACCTCCAAGGTCATACTCGGAAGGCGACAGGAGCAGCACTTGCAGGATTCGCGATGTCCGCTCCGGGTCAAGGTGCGAAGAACCCGGCCTGAGCAAAACCAGTCCGCTTCCACCCACGAAGCTGACCTTAATGAGACGATTCGCCACTTCGCTGATGGGCCCGCAGCGTTGCATAGGACGCCAGAGGGCGATGCCCCAAGGCCGGTGCGGGGCTGATCTGTGCTAGGCTTCTTCAAAACATGTTGGTTGGCGTTGGCGGAGGTGATTGTGAGGCGACGTGAGTTCATCGCGCTCCTCGGCGGCGCGGCGGCAATCCGACCACTCGGCGCGCATGCGGAGCGTCCGCCAGAGCGCATCCTCTATTTCACATACTCCGCCGGCTACCGGCATGATGTCATACCGCTTTCCAAGGTAATCCTGACCCAGCTCGGAAGCAATTCGGGTGTCTTTGAAGTCATTCCAACGGAAGACACGTCCGAATTTTCTACCGAAAATCTCGAGCGCTACGCGGCGGTGATGTTCTACACAACCGGAGAACTTCCAATGAGCGCCGCGCAAAAGAGAGCTCTTCTCAACTTTGTGCGCTCGGGCCGCGGGTTCCTCGGCGTTCATTCGGCGACGGACACATTCTACACTTGGCCGGACTATCTCGATCTGGTCGGCGGCTACTTTAATGGTCATCCTTGGCATCAGGCCGTGAAGATCGAGGTGGTTGATCCTGGCGATGCCTTGGTGGCTTTTCTCGGGAATTCGTTGCAAGTCGAGGACGAAATCTACCAAATCAGCGATTTCGACTATCGTGGTTCACGCGTGCTCCTGCGCCTCGACCCAAGCTCGGTGGACCTTGGCAAGACCGGCGTGCATCAACGATTCTATGGCTGGCCTCTCACCTGGACCCGATTCTATGGCGAGGGACGAGTATTTTATTCGGCGCTAGGCCACGAGCCGTCAGTTTGGCAGGACGCCCGCTACCAGCGAATCCTCACGAACGCTATCCTCTGGTCTATGCGAAGGTCGCCCTAGGAGACGCCGCCGCACTTCGCATTTGCGCCACCGCCGGATTCGTCGGGTGGTGTCCGTGCCAGAGGTTCGGACGGTCTTGGTCTGCGACTTCCGTTCCGGGTCACCAGCGACAGCGGACATCACGGCGGCTGAACTGCTCTTCGGCTTAGGGCCAGAACCGGACCTTCGTTGCTGGCTTTCTCGCGGATCACAGGTAACGCACAGTATGCCGTATCGCTATCTCGACCTATCAAGCATCCTGCCGCCGTTCGATGCCCGGAAAGCAACATAGCACGGACGACATGGCAGGCGCCCTGCGCGGCTACGGACGCTTTGAATGCTCCCGCCGGGCGGCTGGTTGAGGTCTTACTCAAAAAGCTGCCCGAAGGAACCGCGACGGAATTTCGTCAACGGCTCGATAGGGTGGTCGATGCGCCAGGGCGCTCGGGAAAACTGGCCCGTGTGCGCCTCGCACCCGAGATATCATTGTTGTTTGACCGGGCACCCGATTGGACCCAAAACGAAAGTTTCGTCCGTTGTTTGAGTGGTCGTCCGCCGACGCCTCTGACGTCTGGTCGGCGCGCAAGTATTCCAGCTATATTGGATCGCCAGAACTTTTCGCACTGACGAAGCGACCATTCTTGGAAATGTTCGGACGAAACGATGTTCCAACCAAGGACCTGCAAGGCTTTCCGCTCGGTGATCGCGGTAGTTGCTGCTAAGTCGGACCTCCATGCGCTGCGGAGCCGACGCCATGAGGCGGTGCTGCACGCCTTCAGGCTCGGGCTGGAGGCATCGTGTCAAAGCCGCGCAAAGACGCATCAGCGGGGCTCGGACTTTGGCGGCGGCGATGCTCATCGGGTTTTTACCGCGGCGCAGAACTGTTCCGTGACCGCCGTCGTTTCCTCGGCGACGTTCCAGCCGTTCGTCTCGGCGTTTTCCTTGGCCAGCTTATGCTCGATCTCAAGCATCTTCTTGGTAAGCGCGTACGGCTTCCAGTCGGCCTTGGACAGCTTGGCGTAGGTGTTCGCTCCACAGACGTTGTAGGCAATCGCTTTCTGCACATTAGTGCTGACGTGGCTCATGTGGTCCTCGACCACGGCGGTGACGCGCGCCTTGGCGTATTGGCTGTTGGCTGCGATGAAGTCTTTGCAGAAGGCGACCCGTTGACCTCCGTCGCGGGCTTTGATGTAGGCCGTCTGCGTTTCGTAATGGAGGCGGTAGGCGAGTTTCTCAGCATTCGGCTCAGATTTCACCGCTTCAAGCGTGGCGCGGTGGTCACCCGAGGTGGCGTCATTGATCGTGATGTCACATACTCTGGCGAGGGAGAAGACCGGAACGTAGGCCCGCAACTTGGCTTCCAAGACATCGTTGGCGTGCGCAACTGGTGCGAACAGGCTGGCGGCGATTGCGAAAGCAACGAGACAGCGTTTCATTGGTGACATGCTCCAGATCACCGGGCAGTAAACGGCGGCGGGGGTGGGGATCGTCGCGGCCCACCACACTCACCAGCGCAGCGATCCAACCGCAAAGCGTCCAGCCCAGAAAACGGGTTGAGCAACTTACTGCGCGAATTCCTTGGGCGGCAGTCAAGCGGCAGCCTTGATCTGGATCATGCCTTCCGGCCTCCCTCGAAGGGGCCTTTACCGCTGCGGCGTCAACGACTTGAGGACGCGAGCAGTAACGCCCTGTCCTCGGTCATCGAGCGGTCGATCGCCCCCGATACCGTCTTCCACCCTGCCAGAGGCAATTGTCCGGCGAAAACTCGCCAGTCGGATCGGCGCGCACGAGCAGGTGCCGCCATGACGGTTTCGGATGAACATCGCGGTAGAAAGCCCGGAAGTTGGCCCAGCGTGTAAATCGGCGTGGCGTCCCGACGCCGATCGGCGAGCTAAAGCATTGATCCAGCAAGCGGCGAAGGGGTTAATCTTGAACGCTTGTTCACAATGGATCCCGGGCTCGCGACTTCGTCGCTCCCCGGGATGACGACCGTAACTCCCCTCCTGCGACCGTTCAGTTGGCGGCGCGGCGCAGGAAGGCCGGGATATCGAGAATAGCCTCATCGGGCGCATTGCGCGCAGCGGTGCGGCCGTAAGGATCGAGCGGCCGGTCGGCCGCGTGGCGCGCATATTCCGGAGCCGCCCTTGCCGGTTGCCCCACGGGCTGTCGCGCTTCGGAGCGGGGCGGCGGGCATTCCACTTGCGGAAGGGGTGCACTGCGCTCGATGCGATCGGCGATGCGGCGGCCGTCGTTGCGCAGCCTGCCCGCGAGCTGGGCGATGGCGGTTTCCACCGGTTGCGCCTGAGACGCCGGGTCGAGATTATCGATTCCGGTCGCCACCACCGAGACGCGGACGATACCGTCGAGGCTATCGTCAAACGACGCGCCGACGATAATGTTGGCGTCCGGGTCGGCCTCGTCGCGAATGCGGGTCGCAGCTTCGTCGACTTCGTACAGCATGAGATCCTTGCCGCCGGTGATAGAGATGATGAGGCCACTGGCGCGCTTGATCGAGGGATTCTCGATCAATGGATTGGAAATCGCGGCCACAGCAGCGGCAAGCACGCGCTTCTCGCCGGAGGCCTCGCCCCGTCCCATCATGGCCTTGCCCTTCTCCTTCATGACGGAGAGGACGTCGGCAAAATCGAGATTGATTAGGCCTTCCTTGACGATCAGGTCGCTGATGCAGGCCACGCCGGAATAAAGCACCTGGTCGGCAAGGGCAAAGGCATCGGCGAACGTGGTCTTCTCGCTGGCCACCCGGAACAGATTCTGGTTCGGGATGATCAGCAGGGTGTCGACCGTCTTCAGCAACAGACGTTGCGCGGTGTGAGTTCGCTATCGCCCTCCGACTACGAGGATATCGTAGAACTGCTGATAGAACGGCTTCGAGAGCTGGAGC
This sequence comes from Bradyrhizobium sp. MI1.10, assembly GCF_055811035.1. Classification (NCBI taxonomy): domain Bacteria; kingdom Pseudomonadati; phylum Pseudomonadota; class Alphaproteobacteria; order Hyphomicrobiales; family Nitrobacteraceae; genus Bradyrhizobium; species Bradyrhizobium sp. MI1.10. The sequence continues at coordinate 224,567 of NZ_JBVVPN010000007.1, read as the reverse complement.
TTAGCTTGGCGGTGCGAGAACTGACGGACAAGCACGAGCCGCAGTAGCGTAATACCGAGGCTGGCAGCGGACTTTCGACGATCCGATCCTACTGCCAGATGGCTGCAAGCTGATCACCCTGCACGACGCCGCGACGTTCATCACCAAGCTGCCAAAGCGCGAGCATGACGCGCCGGAATGGCAGGCCGCGATCGAGGCGCTGATGCTGGTGGCCGACCTCGGTGGCCCGACGATGTTCGCCCGCATCGGCGTTGTGCGCGCGCTCAATCGGCATCGCGAGCCGGTCGCAAAGCCCGCAAGAAGCGAGCGAAGGCGTACCGGCTTGCGGGGTCATTTAGCGGGAGCGCTTCGGCAGTTTGGGAAGTTTGTTCGGGTTGAACGTTGGCGTCGACTCGCTCGCCTTTAGCGAAGGCGGCTCCTCCTCGGTGAGGATGAGCGTTCCCTCGAAGAGCACTCCCGGCACCTCTTCTGCCGTCCCGACATAGCGACCTATCTTGCCGGAGCACGTTCCCTCAAGCTTGAGCGTGAGGTCATCGGCGCCGAAGATAGTTACATGCTCATCGGTATGCCGTTTGATCGATACGATTGCGGTGAATCGATCTCCATCGACTTCGCAGGTGCCGTTGTAGGTCATAATGCTGCTGCGGCCCCAGATTCTGCCGGTTGCAACATGGGCAATGCCGGTGCCTTGGCCGAGCGGGGTCTTGAGCCACGCCCTGTAAGTGCCGTCTTTCAGCATCTGGAGGAAGCCTCTCCCTCGGTGTTCGCGCGAGAGCCCGATGATCGGCACAACCAGCGTTAAGACTGGGTAAAGGCCGGTGGCTGTGCGAATCCAGTACACGCCAAGCGTGCCTGTAATCTCGCAGGCCCGTCTCACCCAGAGGCTCCCCACGGCGAAGGAAATGTGGGTCGATCATCCCACGTCACATATCCGCACTGCCTGCACTGGAACATTGTCACGGTCCGGCCCGTGTGCGGATTGAACATTTCAGACACGATCGGCACGCGGTCGCTGCCGACGCAGTCGCAGATCGGCAAGTTTGCCGCCGTTCGGTCGATCTCGCTCATGGCGCAGGCCGTAGTTTTCCGGGCGGCACCCGCCGTTTCCAGTTAAGTTTTATCGGATATACCCGCTCTCCGTGAGTCGGAATTTTGATCATCCAGCCGAGGCTGAAGAGGCAATGAGGCGAGCCGTAGCGGCTACGAGCGCGCTTGATCGCTTGAAGTGGCTGCGCGTTGCATTGGCATGCATTGACCTAGCAGGCGACGAGACATCGCATGGTGTGCACAAGCGGGACTCCGCCGCATGAAGTACGCCGCCGAAGGTCCATTCGTCGACCCCGACGCGGCCGCCCGCAAGCTGGTCGAGATCGCCAGCGGCATCGAGCCGCTGCAGGACGGCCGCATTTAACCTCGGCCCAATTCGAGGCGTGCATCAATGCGTTTGAGTTACTCCGGCTGTTATCCACCAGAACGAAGAAATGGATCCACGGACCCAGCTAACCGGTCCGCCAGTTGCACGGCGACCGCCGTGGACTGCTTTTCGGAAGGCAGGGAGCCGATAGAATCGACTGCCAGCCAGGTACCAGCGGAAAGAACAGCTATCACAATCGCCGCGAGATATTCGGTCCTCATGGAGATGGTCCCTTCATCACCCCCAGAAGCTAACCGGACACTCTCAGAAATGGTTCCGACCAGCCGCGCGGCTCGATGTCTTCGTCCGCAGCGGAAGTTGCTACCACGGCGCCAGCGCGCCTAGTCGCTCCTAGGTTCCCTCCTTCCGAGTGGAACATTGGCGTCGCGATTAGAAAACGGGAACGAAAGCCGTCTGCGAGCTTTAGAAAATGTGAGACCGCCGCTCGCCGGTACTAACACGGCGCATGTCGCGGATAGCCAAAGGTTGCTGACCCGCTTTTCTCTACAAGCGCTCGCGCAAGATAGCCAAAAGCGGCGGTCTCCGGTTCCATTCAAAATCGCCAGCCGCGCCCCGATCGGTTGCGGGGAATCGCATTGGGCTGATGTCGGCGTGCCGGTGGCGTTGTTCTTACCGAGGCTCCGTCATGCCCAACCATATCGACATCGACTATGTACACAGCCCGGCCATGGTTCGAGAGATCGGCGAGAGGCTACGAGCGTCGCTGAAACCGGAGCCGGAATTACCGGCGAACCTTAGGATGCAGATTCGGCTCCGCGAACTGGAAGAGCCGTCACCATCGATCATTCCAGCGGCCAAGCGCTGGAACAAGCTGCGCGGTTGAGCCGCAAACGGCTCGGCCGAACATGGACGAGCGCTGTCACCGGTGAAGCTTCGTGCGTCAAGGATTTTGAGTGAGTACGGTGAGGCGCACTCCGAATTGATCGGCAAAGCCGTCGTCCTTAGCGACGGAAAGGCAGGCACGGTCGAGAACGTTTGGCTGGATGAATTGCACGGGCTCCGGATTTCGATTACAGGCCATGATGGAAGATGGCCGGTCTCAACCATCAAGTTCGTGGAGAGCTAGACCATTCGCATCGGCGCGCGCTGCCCAGAGCGCGCTCCTTTCAGATCATTCCAATCAAGATGAAAAGAGCGATCTCGGTCAGGAAAGTGACGCTCATAATGGCGACCGTAAGGAACGCGTCGCCCGCTGGTAGAGGGGTCATAGATGCCTCGCGCGTTGCGAAGCCCCGAAGCCAAGAGCCAAACTCCCCGACCTTGGGGAATGTTTCAGTTCCAAGCAGGGCGGCGATCGGAAATTAAAAGTCGCATGAGGCGACTTTGGTCGCGCCGCCATCCGGTGGAACGAGATGCCCTACCGCAGTTCTAGTTCCTTGATCGCCAGAGCCGAACTCTGTGCGGCGTCATGAGCGCCGGTTTGCGCGATCTTGATTATCGCCTTAGCGATCATTTCCGTTAGCGGACCCTTTTAAGCATTGGCGTAGTGGCTACTCTGCGCGAACACTCGCGCATTGCTGGGAAGCCGCAGAAGGACTGCCGCCGGAAATCGCCGGGCTGTTCGGATTGGCCACCGAGTTGCTCATCGCGATCCCAGAGCACAAGGTATCACTTCGCGATAACGGACGAGAAAGTCAGACGGATGTTTTCGCTCTGATAAAATCGAACAATCGCACTATCGCCGTCGCGGTGGAGGGCAAGGTCAATGAGTCCTTTGGGCCGACCATAAAAGATTGGTATGTGGACCCATCCGCGAGGAAGCAACAGCGGCTGGCGTTCTTGTGTGATCTGATCGACGTTGCGTGTCCACCACCCGATGATACCAGTTATTTCACCGCACCGCCTCGGCAGTTCTCGAAGCCGCTCGCTTCAAGACCGACGACGCCGCGATGATCATCCATTCGTTCTCGCAAGATTACAAATGGTTTGACGCTTAGAGGAGCTGAAATAAAATGATCGAGCCCTGGAAGGGTGTTGCAACCCGACGCGCCCAGATATTCCGAGTGGTGAATCGTCGCGGCGGCTGTATCGTTTGCGCCAACAGTGATTGAGGGGTTGTTCCGGCGCTCATCAAGTGAGCCCTCCAAATCAACCCGTTCGCTGATACCGTCTGTCATGCAAAGAAGTCCATGCTCAAGACCGAGCAAGAATACAACAGTGCAATCAAGGGTGCATCAAAGAAGGCATCGACGCTGGCTTTGGAGTTGCCACCGGACGATCATTCCCAGCGACCACTTGGTTTCGTTCGCGCGGCGATCGTCGTCTCGATTTCCTGAACCATCTCTCGCACCCGTTCGGCGAGCCGTTCGAACAGCGCTCGCGTCTGCCTATCCGGTGCAGTTCTCGCCAACCGAGCACAATAGCCTGCCTCCGCTCGAAACTTCTCAAGTTGAGCAATAAGCTCTTCCATTCTCGCTCTTCTACTCGCCCACGTTCCAATAGCTGTTTAGCGGGGACCTACCGGCCGGACACCTGGGAAATTTCCCAGGGTCCCAAGGCTTACAATGGCGGTTGCGCTCCAGGGAGAAAGACGGCTCAAGGGGCGGGAGCTTAGAGCTTCTAGCGCGACGCTCGACGACGGAATCACGGTTGCGCTGCTTTTTGAAGCGAGACAGGCGCCAGATGCGGCGCCGTAGAACTACTGTGCCAAGTTGTTGCTGTGCTTAGCCCGCGGCTGTGTTCATCCCGAACGCTGGGTCGCGCTCCTGATCGGCACTCCGCCTATAAAAGCGTTCCCCCGCTCGCGAACCCGGTGAACGATGCCACTCTTGTCGGAGGCATGTTTACAAAGGACCGGCGATCGCACGTCAGCTAGCAACCTCCTCGCGCGCAGATGCGGGCAGCGCCCTCTGAGACCTGTCGCCGTCACGCCGCACGCTGCGTTCCGTTTGTGACTATTATGCAGCCTGGCTTCGACCGCCGTCGATGACCATGAACAGCGCGCGCCGATCAATTGGTGAGCTACTCGGCTGATCAGGCTTTTCAGCGGACCCTACAGGTGGCGTACACTTTTCCAGCAAGCTATCCGACGTTGCCGCTTCTGCTTCGACATTAGCGACGGGAGCTCTCACCTTCTGTTCCATAAGTTCGAGTGCGGCTGCGCCCTTTGCTGTCAATCGCCAACCGAACGAATACCTTTGCACAAAGCCTAAGGAGAAGACGTCCAACGAGGGGAGCGTAGCACCCAGCCGCTTGCTGTAGCTTGCCCAATCAGCGCCGCTCGTTGCCAAAAATGCGAGGTCGCGTTTGATATCCGTAAGCGTCGCCAGCCCATTGGGGTAGCTAGCAAGTACCGTCAAAATGGATACCTGGAAATTCACGACTGCCACTCACCCGGCTATGCCGACCATTTTGTCAGCAGTTCGTGGCACAATGCAATGACTTTGAATGTACAATACGGCTTACTGATCTAGCAGAACTCCGTTAGGCGCGGCATGAGCGATGCCGGATGAGAAGGAAGTCCACGATAGCCTGGCACGAATGTGCTCTGCATACTGGAGGGTGACGAGTTGGCGCCCCTATTGCACTCACGGGAGAGGTACTCGAAGCCGCGCAACATCAGGTCATTAATGGTGGCTGACTTCTTCTCTCCAAGCATACCGGCGCATCTACGTTCTCGGTCCAGCGCCGCGTGACTCGTTCAATGGACGCAGCCGTGGAGAGCCGGGCAGCAGCGAACTGGGCCGCGATTTTACGAAGATTGAGCGACGGACTTCCCGAGATGCCCCTTACCTCTGATCCATCTGGCGAGTTCGCTGCTGCGAACAATGAAGCGTTGTTCTTCGCGATGTTCGCGGGCGACGACCGCCGCGATGAAGATCAGCGTCCCGCTTCTCGACATGCGCCACATAGTGCGCCGCCTGTACGTCGATGGCCCTGCCGTGGCGAATTTGCACCAGCGCCGCCGGGTCGTGAACGATCAGGACAGCGCGAACGCGCGCTGCCTGCCGCCGTCGTCAACCGCTTTCCAGTCATTGGGTCGGGACGCCGTCGCTATCGTCTCCGGGTCGGCACGAGCATGGTCACGACCACCGCCACCAGAACAAAAACAAGGACGATGGCGAGTGCTTCAAAGGACCCCATAGCGCTGATCTCCGTCAGGCCAGCCATCTTCCCTAACGTTAACTCATCAGAAGGACGGTCCCGTGCGGCAAATCGCATCGGAGGCGACTACTGTGCGCTTCCGTCTCCGCGCACCCGCCACGTTTCGGGTCCCTCTGGGTGCATAGATAAACGCGGGGACCGCGCGACCGCGCCCCTTCGGCATATTTGCGTTTTTCGTTTTTTGTGTTTCCTTTGCTGCATCTGCTTTTGAAAGGCACGCCGAGATGCGGCGCATCGATCTGTTCGAGGCCACGATGCAGGGCTGGGCGCGGCTCGACGCGGCGCAGCGCGAGCGGTTTTTCCAAGCGGGCCTGAATGCGGCTCGACAGGCGAGAATTCCGCGCGTGGCTCCTGCGGCGCGTCAGGACCGCGCCGCTCGCGACTCCGGTCGATGCGGCGCGCTAGCAATCTGGGACGGCGACTTGGCGCTGATGCTGAAGAACTGGCCCTTAATGGCGAACGATGCCGATCGCGGGACGCAGCCGTAGGACGCTGCTGCCCGTGTTCGCCGTCCGGTCGGCGAGCGCCACAGCGGTCACCAGCGCCAGCCAACCGCCGTCGGCATGGGCTCGGCGCGTTTCAATCCAATTGCCGTACGCATCGTAACAGTTGTTGTAAGCACCGTAAGCGCCATAGGCCGCGGCACCAACGGCTGCGGCTCCCACTGCTGCCCTGCCGTATCCGCGATAATACCCTCGGCCTGCGACCGGGTAGCCCGGACGACCGGCGAGTTGTACTTGTGTACCGATTCCGACATCTGGCGTGACCCGTACACTCATTGCCAAGCAGAACAACTCGAATCGGGCACCTGGTACGTGCACCGTCCCCACTACTCCCTTCAACGAGAGGCTGGAACAGCAAGATCGCGGCCCCCCAGGAGGTCCGGGATTGATATTACCTGCGGTTCAAAGCCGAGGGCCATACATGGCGGTCTCTTGGTGAGGCAGATTTGCAAGCACAAGGGACCAGGAACGGCGTTCACGAGCATTGTGCGCGCTGGGAAGCAGTTTCACTTTCAGAAATGGTCCGATGACGACAGAGAGATTATTAAGTCGATAGATGGCAAGCGAATTGATAGCGGTGACATCCGGCTAGTCGCTCTACCAAGACAAAGGGACGAAGCTATTTGGGTCGGCCCTCGGGTGGGGTTCCGAGCGCGAGAGCCGGATCCAAATAATCTCGAAGGTATTTCATTCCGAAGCGCACCTCTGAGAGCCGCAACCTGGCAGATGGATGGGCGGATGAAGGTTGTGGGTGACTAGGACCGTGCAAAGCCCCACGCGACGCACGTTATCCTTCCAGTCCTTCGATCGAAGGTATGGGCTCGGATATGGGCCGCCAAATAGTCCGCTTCAGGAAGCACTGAAGGATAAAGACTTTTTCGGCGTGCATGGCGGAGGGAGAGAATCTGCAAAAAAACTTGCTCGAACGCTGCAGCTCAGGTTCTCTCGGTAGGGGAGAGACGGCATTCTCCGACGGGCACGCGTTGAGGACGGACTACGGTACGCCGTAGCGCGCGAATTCCTCGGCGATGTCGCCCCGGACGGCTTTCGCGGCCGCGACATCGGCTTCTCCCGAAGCCGTCTCGCCGCGGCGGATCTTTGCCCGGCCGCGACCGTACAGCGCGGCGGCGAGCGTGGGGTCGATGCGTAGCGCGGCGTCGTAGTCGGCGATGGCCGCATCGGTCCGTCCAGCCTTGAGGTGGGCGAGCGCGCGGGAATCGTAGGTCGCAGCCGTATGCGCGCCCGACCCGATCGCCTTGTCGCAGGCTTCCACCGCGCCTTGCGGGTCGCCCGTGCTCGCCCGGATCCAGCAAAGGCCGCTCCAAGCCACTTCCATGTCGGCGTTCAGACGAGTCGCGGCGGTGTAGTCGCTTTCGGCGCGTACGAGATCGCCCTTCTTCAGCCAGGCCTCGGCGCGGTTGACGAAGGCCCCGGGGTATGCCGGCTGGAGGGCGATGGCTCGGTCGAAATCCTCCATCGCGGCGTCGTAGTCGCCCGTCCTCAGTCTCGCCGCGCCGCGGTTGTTGACGGGCTTGGCGAAGGTCGGATCGATGCCGATGGCCGCGTCGAAGTCGGCGACGGCGCGGTCGTAGTCGACCTTCGCCGCGTAGGCGATGCCGCGGTTGTTGTGGGCGATGGCCAAGGCCTGTGGCCCGCCACGGCCGGCTCCGATGAAGGCAGAGCAGGCCTCGATCCTCCGGTCGGGCGACGAGGCGGCGTTGCAGAGCTCGACGTTCCGGAATTGACCTTCCGGCTTCTGCGCCGACGCGGGGGCGGTCAGCAGCAGGATCATAACTGGCGCCGTCCCGAAGACCTTCAGCATCCCCGGCAGATGCCGAGAGCGCGGTCTGCCCTCCGCTGCCGGGGAGGCGCAACGGTCGAACCGGCCTTCCGCTTCATGACGGCATCCTTGCCCTGCTCGATCAGGGTGGCGAACTTGACCGTGCCGTCGTCCGAAATCTCGATGTGGGGCGTGGTGCCCCGGATCCCCAACGTCGCCACCGGCGTGTCCACCTTCATGTTCCCGGTCTTAGCGACGCTGCCGGCGACGAAGGTGAAGGTGCCTCTGGTCAGGCTGATCAGGGTCGAATTGTCCTTGCCGTCCGGATCGTAGACGAACTCGCTCATTTCCATGCTGGCGTTACTCGACAGGCTGAAGGAGCTGCCGTCGGCGAAGTTGATACCGAGGCGGCCGTCGGCGCCCGTCCTGACGACGTCGCCCCGATAGACTGGATCGCCGACCTTCGCGCTGCCCCCCTCGTCGGACAGTCTCGCCTGCACAACCGCGGCATCGATATGCTCGATCGTTGCCTTGCCAGCAACGGCCACGACTTTGCCGATTGGCTTGACGTCCTGCGCCCGAACCGGCGCAGGCGGATACGCCACTGCAACGAGCAAAAGGCAGAGAAGTCCTGCGACCGTCCTTTGTCCATGCATGCGTCCGCTCCCGTCCGTGAAGAGCCGCTTCGGCGGAATGATGGCAGAGCGCGCCCGGCGCACCATACCGCATGTCGCGACCGCCACTTTTTAGTCGCAGCGGACGATGGTCCCGACCGCTCAGCGCCAACAAAAGAGCGCATTTGCGCACACCCAGTCAACATTTCGTGAAGGAGCCTGGGGACGACAAAGCGTAGTCTGGTTCGCGGAACCGGAACGTGGGCGGGTGGACTTACACTCGATCGGTCCGGCCGCTTCGGCGGAAGCGGGCAGCATGCGAGGCGTAGGATGTCGCTCGCACGTGTCTTCGCCGGTCTTTGGCCGGCGCAGCACCAACGCAGTCCGCCGTCCGTCCGCGGCGGGCGCGCTGTGGAGTCGCCGGTCGTCGCGGGACTCGGATGGGCCGGAGGGCTGTCCTTCGTCGCGTTGATCCTGACGGCGCTGAAAGAAGCGTGGGCCGCCGATCCCGATCTCGCCTTGTTCGACGACGCCTCCATCACCTACAAGGGGTTCGAGCATGGCACCTTCGAACTCATCACGAAGGAGGCGGTGCCGCGCCACATCATCGTCGACGATCCCGGGCAGACGGTCATCCTGAGCAAGACCGGATCGTCCGTCAGCTTCGCGCAGATCGCCAACAACGCTTCGCGGATGGAGGACCTGCAAAGCCGGCAGCAGGACGTGCTTGACAACTACTCGAAGGAGCATGGGCCGTCCGGATCCGGCACGCCTCCGGGCGAAGCGGTCGATCAGACGCTGCAGCCGATCGATTTCCAGGCGCCGGAGGGGCCCAATCCACAACATGCCCTTCCCGGGCTGGTGGTGCCGGCCAGCTTCGTGCCGGATGGGCCGTTGATCCATTCGCCACCGACACTGACGCTCGGGTCGGGCCCGGTCGAGATCGACACAGTCGCGTTCGATGAGTTCTCGGCGAGCAGCGGCAGCTTCTCGACCACGAGCTTCGGCTCCGGCACGACCCCGACCTTCGGCATCGCGGGCGGCGCGATCGGCCCTTTCACCGTCGCGGGCGCAAGCTACGACGTCGAGAAGGCCGGCTCCTTCGGAATCCTGTACTTGAACAGCGCGACCGGCGCCTACGCCTACGTACCGAACAACGACGCTATCAACGCGCTGAAGGCGCCGAACGCCGACAGCTTCACCATCACGGCGTCCGACGGCTTTGCCTCGGCAAGCCAAACCTTCACGATCGACATCGCCGGCACCGACGACGCGGCAGCGATAAGCGGCGGGACCGGTGGATCCGTCGCCGCGGTTACAATGGACGCCGCCGCGATTGCGGCGGCGTTCATGGCGCACGACGTCCCGACCGCGACCGGCAAGCTCGCCGACACCGACGTCGACGATCCGGCCAACACGTTCACGGCGGTGAGCTCTCCGCATACCAGCGACAAAGGCTACGGCAGCTTCACGATGACGTCCGACGGGCACTGGACGTACGCGCTGGATCCCGCAAGCGCCGCAGTGCTCGCGCTTACGGCGTACCAGACCCTGACCGACACCTTCACCGTCACCACGATCGGCGGCACGCCGCAGATTGTCATGGTGACCATCCAAGGCGCCGACGATCCGGCCGTCATCTCCGGGGACACGCATGGTCGCGTCGTCGAAGCAGGCGGCGTCCACGATTCCGCGCAGGGCGTCCCAACCGCGTGCGGCCTTCTGACCGCCACCGACGTCGACGGCCCGTCGAACGCGTTCGATCCCGTCAAATGTCCGGAGCCGAGCGACCACGGTTACGGCAGCTTCACGATGACCGCGGATGGGCACTGGACCTTCGCGCTCGACAACGGCAACTGCGCGGTGCAGGCGCTGAACGCAGGTCAATCGCTGACTGACGATTTCACCGTGAGGGCCGCGGACGGTACGGCACAGACGGTGACCGTCACCATCGAGGGCAGCAACGACGCCGCGGTCGTCTGCGGCGATATTTGCGGACGCGTGACCGAGCCAAGCAACTCCTGCGAGCCCCCGCCACGCGCCAGCGGCACCTTGTCCGACAGGGACGTCGACAATCCCGACGACACCTTCACGGCGACGACATGCCCGCAGGCGAGCGACCACGGCTACGGCAGTTTCACGATGACGACCTGCGGCACGTGGACATACGTGCTCGACCCCGACGACCCGGAGGTCCAGGCCCTGGGACCTTGCGACGCGCTGACCGACACCTTCACCGTGACCACGATCGACGGCACGCCGCAGATCGTGACCGTGGTCATCCAGGGCGCCGACGACCAAGGCTTTCGCAACCGGGCCGAGCCCGCGTTCCATTTCGAGGCGGGTGCGGAACTGCAGCATGCCAGCTCGACGGCTGCGGCAGTCGCTTCCTCGGTCCCCGTCGCCGCGCTCAATCCGGAGCACGATTCCGCCGTGACCGCATGGCCCCATCCGGCCGATGCGACGCCGGAGAGTTGGCGTTTCGACGAGCAGGAGGCTGGTGGCCAGGGCGTACAGCTACCCTTCCAACACGATCTTATCCTCTGAGTGCCGCCGACGCCTTCGTCGCGTCCGGACGGATTGGCGTTTTCCGGAGGCGCTCCCATGGTTGCGCCGATCACATTCACGGACCCGCACAACGCGCGCTACTTCATGTCCGCTCCCAGGCACCATAATAATAATGAGTCTTGTAACCTCCAAGGTCATACTCGGAAGGCGACAAACCGTCCGCACAGCAGATCCAGTTGCTCACCCCGCCCATCGTTCTCGCTCAACATCCATCCGGCAGAGCCCCGGCTCTCGTGAGTACGGACCGGCGTTTGGCCGCTGCCGTCGTGCAGCACATGCGCAGCACCATGAGGGAGCAGCACGATATCCCCGTTCACTAGCTCCCACGCTGTTCTCGACTCCGGATCCTCGAGAATGGCCCGGCTCCCGACAATAACGTGATAGGGGATCTCATTCGGCGCTGCCCTGGCCCAGGTAACACGCCATGGCGCGCCGTACGCGCAACGGACTTCGAGCTGGCCGGTAACGGTCACGATTTGGAGGAGATGGCTAAGCCAGTCCACTTCAGACATTGGACCTCGAAAACTGGAGATGGTGAAACAGCTTATCGTAACTGTGCATTAGTTCCAGCTCTCCATGCCTTGGCGGTTGGCGCGATCGGCACAATGACGCTGGCCATCATGACCCGCGCCTCGCCGGGGCACACGGGCGACCGCTTATTGCCGAATTGGGGACGCAGGCAAGGGTGCGCAGTCGGCCTCGGTGAGAGCCTGAGATTTGGAAGGACGATGCGGTGCTCGCAAGCCGGGGCCTTGATTGTCGTCCGCCGACATCGACCCGACAATTGCAAATCAAGATCGATGCGAAAAGGAACAGACCAATGACCACCCAAGACATCCCGTTGCGGGTCTCCTACACCGAATCCTTCGTCCGCGCCGAGAGGCAACGACAGGTCTCGCGCGTGGAGGTCTGGAGCGATTCCAAGTCGCAGTCGCCGTGGTCGATCGTTTCGGCGTGACGCAAGTGATGCTGCGTGATCGCTTTGCAGGTCCTCACACGCCGCCAACGGCGGCAGGAAAGGCTTGGACGGCCGCGTCGTTCAGGACCAGCACGACTGAGCTCAATGCGATCAGTCAACCCGGCATGATGCAGGCGGGCATTCGCCACCTTCCTGGAGTAGTCATCATAGGGGGAGGACTAGTGGTCGAAGCGACCCGTTCGCTGGTCGCAGCGGTAGGTGTCTCCGGAGCTCCGGGTGGCGACGCCGACGAAGCATGCGCGAGGGATGGCATCGACGCGATTGGCGACAGGCTGGAGTTCTGACCTGAGCGGGGAGCGGCTCCAGTACGAAGATGGAACTCGACCGATGCCGCCCAGCGAGGCCCCTCTCGCTGCGGCGCTGAAAGTAAGAGCAATCTGTGAACTAGCTCATTTAAGGTTGAAGAAGATCGTGCCCTAACAGGAAAGCGAGTTCGAGGATTGCACCAGGAGGCGGGCAATGGCGATCACTACCGAGACGACCTCGTTCACCAAAGACATCCAGGGCCGCTACCTCTGCAACAACCTAGCGGAGGTTGATGCGTGGAAATCCGCAGGCGGGCGTCCGTTCGATTTCATCATTGTGGGAGGCGGTACGTTCGGCTCGGCTATCGCCGAGCATCTGTGGTTTCGTCAGAAGCAGAGTGGCGGCGGATTACGGACCTTGGTCGTAGACGCCGGGCTGTTCACCGTTCCTGAGCACGTCCAGAACACGGGGATCCAGGGGTTTGGCGATCCGGCCAATCCGTTCTTTCTGAACGAAAACCTGCCGCAGCCGGAGCCGCCACGCAACGAGGTTTGGGGCATTCCTTGGAAGTCGACCATTCCCTTCAAGGGACTGGCGTATACGCTCGGAGGCCGATCACTCTATTGGGGCGGTTGGTCGCCTCGTCTGCTGGACGAGGAGATGTCGGGTTGGCCGGCAAATACCGTAGCCGATCTGAACGGCCGCTATTTCGATGAGAGTTCGCGGCAGATCGGTGTCGACGAGGCGAATGACTTCATTTTCGGCGAACTGCAAAACGCGCTTCGTCGCCAGCTCTTCGACAATTTGTCCAGCGTGCCCGGGGCGATTACGCTCGACGCGCTCCCACCCTCGCCGCTGCTGATGCCCGGCGCCGACCCCGCACAGTTGCTCGGTCTGTCGTCGAGCGGCGGGCTTTCGCAAAACGACCTGCTGAAGCTGGAAGCGCCGCTTGCTGTGCAGGCGCGCCCGCCACATGCGGGGTTCTTTCCCCTGAACAAGTTCAGCGTCGTTCCGCTGCTGATGAAGGCTGCTCGGACCGCGGCGAGCGACTCCAACGGCAGCGATGCCCTCAAGGAATTCATGGTGCTGCCCGACACGCATGTGCTCACGCTGCGCAGCGTTCCTACCTCAGCAGGGACTTGGCGCATCTCGGGCATCGACACCAGCCGAGGTCCGATAGATTTGGCACCGGGTGGTGTGGTCGTCATGTCGCTCGGCACGATCGAGAACGCGCGGCTGGTTCTCGCATCGTTCGATGCCACCGGACTTCCGACCCTGCCGCTCATCGGCAAGAACCTGATCGCGCACCTTCGCTCGAACCTCGTCATCCGCGTGCCGCGGTCGGCGATTTCCGGGCTTTCCGCGGTGGTGAACGAGCTGCAGACCGCGGCCCTGTTCGTGAAGGGGCGGGCCACGCGCCCGAATGGTGATCTGATCGGCCACTTCCACCTTCAGATCTCCGCGAGCGGCGGCGCCAACACCATCGGCGCCGAGGACGAGCTCTACCGCAAGGTGCCCGACGTCGACTTCTTCGATCAGCTGAAGACCTCGACCGATACGCATGTCGCAATTGCGATCAGAGGGCTCGGAGAGATGGAGCCCGCCGATCCGGCCAATCCTGCGGCTCATCCAAGCCGCGTTGATCTGAGCTCGCGGACCGACGAGTACGGTGTTCGTCGCGCATCGGTTGCGCTGACGCCGACGCAGCGCGATCGGGATCTCTGGGCCGCCATGGATGCGGCGATGCAGAAGGTCGCCGCCGCCTTCGCCAACGGTCAGCCCATGCAGGTGCTCCAGAGCAACCAGGACGGGCTCGGGACGACCCATCATGAAGCCGGAACTCTTTGGATGGGCACCGACCCGACCGCGAGCGTCACCGACGGCAACGGACGCTTCCATCACACCGAAAACCTGTATGCGGCCGGCCCGGCGCTATTCCCGAGCATCGGTTCGCCCAACCCGATGCTGACCGGGATAGCGCTATCGCGCCGCACCGGCGACCGGATCATGACGCCTCCAGCCTTCGTCGCCGAGGCGGGTTTCGAGACGCTGTTCGATGGCACCTCTCTGGGGGACTGGACAATGTCGACGATCAGCAACCAGCCCGGTCGGGACGACCCTGGCTCGTTCCGGGTACGGCGCGGCGTTCTCGAGGCGCGAACGGGGACCGACCTGGGGCTGCTCTGGCTGAAGCGCCCGACCCCGCCTCGCTACGTTTTGCGGCTGCAATGGATGATGACGGCGCCGGACGACAATTCGGGCGTCTTCGTCGGCTTTCCGGACCCTCGAAACGAAGGCTACGACAACACTGCATATGTCGGCGTCAACTTTGGCTTCGAGATTCAGATCGACGAACTGGCCCGGCCTGACAATGCGCCCATCCACAGGACGGGTGCGGTCTACTCCTTCAAGGGGCCGACCGATGGTCCGCTGACGGTCCATCCGGTCGGAGAATGGAACAGCTATGAGATCACCGTCGATGGTGCCGACATCACCGTCGCGCTGAACGGGCAGACGGTGAACATTTTCCATTTCGCGGGCGACCCGCAGTCGCCGCGCCGCGGGCTGCCGTCTACTGCGCAGGACCCGCGCTTCATCGGCCTGCAGACGCATACGGGTCGCGTGCTCTTTCGCAGCATTCAGTGGAAGTCGTTGGAGGGTCTTGTGGCATGAACCTGATGCCACTCGGATCGTTGGGCGCCGTGGAAACCAACGGCACGGTGACGTTCGGACTCTGGATGCCCTGGTTGTCGGCGGCCGACGGCAACGTCGTCACGGTGAAGATCATCCATGAGGCGGACCAGTTCCTGCAAGAGATGCCGGCCCGGGAGTTTGCACTCGCGCACAGCGTTCGTGCTCCGTATGGCGACTTCTGGTCGGTCACGGTCCCCCTCGCCGGGACGCCGCCCGCAGTGCCGGGCTCGGCCTGGGGCAGTCCGGGTCGCTATGTCTACCGCTACACCATCACCAACCCGAACGTCGGAACGCTCGACTGGATAATGGATCCCTTTGCGCGCGAGTTCGGTGTCGGCAAGCAATCCGCCTTCACCCTGGGCTATCAGCCCTACCTCTGGAGCGCCGGCGAGACGCAATGGCGAACACCGGCGCTGGCAGACCTGATCCTCTATGAGGTGAACATCGCGGAGTTCGGCAACAATTTCGACCGCGCCCGCGGGTTCGTGGCCTACCTCGCCGACCTCGGGATCAACGCCATCGAGATCATGCCGCTGTCTAACGTCGGCAACTCGGTCGATTGGGGCTATCTCCCAATCGGCTATTTTGGTGTCGATGAGCGCTTCGGCAAGCGATCGGATTTCCAGCAGCTGGTCGACATATGCCACCAACACGGGATCGCGGTGATCGTGGACGTCGTCTATGGCCATACGGGCGTGGATTTTCCTTACTACGACGCCTACACGCGGCTGCAGTACCGCGACAATCCATTCATGGGGCCGTTTGCCAAGGACTATTTCAGCAATTTCGGCAAGAGCACGGATTTCAATCGAGAAATCACGCGCGACTACTTCTATACGGCCAGTAACCATTGGCTCGAGGTCTACCACGTCGATGGCTTCCGCTACGACTGTGTCCCGAACTACTGGGACGGGCCGATGGGCGTGGGTTATGCGAGCCTGGTCTATGAAACGCACCAGCTGACCAAGGCGAACATCGCGGCGGGTCGCCCGTACTGGAGCCGCTTCGACGCAGGCGCCGGCAAGCCGCTGTCGCTCGTGCAGATGGCCGAACAGCTCGAAGCTCCGGAGGACGTCCTGCGCTCGACGTATTCCAACTGCACGTGGCAGAACGGCACCTATGGCGCGGCACGCGCCGTAGCGCAGGGGGACCGCGGCCGGCTCGCCGACCTGGGTCTGCAGCTTGGTCTCTTCGGCTACCCCGACCGGGAGACCGTCAATAGCGACGACGTCCCCAAGAGCGCGCTTCAGTACATCGAGAACCACGATCACGAACGGTTCCTCTGCAATTTCGGCACCTCCAATCCCGACGAAGCCGGCAATCCGCTGTTCGCCGAGGGTGACCGGGCGCGCTGGTACATGCTGCAGCCCTATTTGATCGGTCTGCTGCTGAGCAAGGGGATTCCGATGCTCTGGCAAGGCGAGGAATTCGCCGAAAACTATTTTCTGCCCGATTTCGGAATGGGCCGCGTCTCGCTCCTGCGGCCGATGCGCTGGGATTTTTTCTACGACGGGTCCGGCCGGCCGATTGTGAGCCTGGTCCGCAAGCTGCTGCGGATCCGGCGGCAGCGCGACCACATTCGTCAGGGCACGTACTTCTTCTTCAATGACTGGGACCGGTATCAGCAGTTCGGAGTGCTTCTGTTCGCCCGCTACGACGGCGGTCGCTACACCTTGATCGCCGTGAATTTTGGAGACACTGACCGGACCGTCCCGTTCTGGTTTCCAATGGCCGGAGACTACGTCGAAGAGCTGCATGGCGGCGCTCTCGACC
Source organism: Bradyrhizobium sp. MI1.10 (assembly GCF_055811035.1). NCBI lineage: Bacteria > Pseudomonadati > Pseudomonadota > Alphaproteobacteria > Hyphomicrobiales > Nitrobacteraceae > Bradyrhizobium > Bradyrhizobium sp. MI1.10. The sequence continues at coordinate 207,871 of NZ_JBVVPN010000007.1, read as the reverse complement.
TGAGGAACGTGCTTTCGCTTCGGCAAGTGGGGCTGAATGTCCCATCGCATTATGGACGGATCTGGACGCTGACGTAGGCATGGGACCACCCGCGCTCGGCGCATGGCAAATCGACGTCCCATCAATGCGGTCTCAGCGACACTGATCTGAGACCGTACGAGACAACGTACAGAGTCTCTGAAAGAACGACATCGGCACGCCTGCCGCGCAAAAAAATCTAACATGCGTGACTCCCAAGCCAGAAGAACCGGGCTAGGATGGGCTTTCCCTTGATGGGGGCACCTCATGTTCGACACGGCAACCACCGCGCTAGTGCGCGCGGTCCCCGACCAAGTATGTGAAGGCGTCTCGCACCGCGGCATCGGAGCACGTACCCACGTCGCAACGAACATTCTGGAAGCTGCTACCAGAGGCGAGGTCTCACTGGAGGGGCTTAGGCGGGTCGGCCGCGATGCCTCGTCCCGTGCACCCACGATGTGGCGCTGATCGATCCGGAGGGGGCGTGAACTTTCAGGTGACGGTCCTCAAGATCCTGGTGAGCTATCCGGATGGCTTCGCCGTCATGGAGGATCTCAAACGGGTGGACGCGAATGGGCGGAGCGGACCGAGCCAATGCAGGTTGATGGCGCTGCGCGTGGGTGCCACCGACTAAGGACCCTTGACCAACCCCGCGCGCCGCAGCGCGGCTCCCAATCGCTCCTTCTCCTTATCCGAGCGGGCTTTTTCGGCCTGCGATCTCTTCTCGAGAGCCTCAAGCTCTGCCTGGATATCAGCTACCCGCTTCGCGTGCTCTTGCTCGGCCTTGTCCAATGCAGCTTGCGCCTTGTCGACCGCCTGCTGACGGCGTTCACGCTCGGCCATTCGATATCGAAGGTATTGCTGGTCAGCGTCGCCGGGTCAAAATGGCCTTCTCCGGCGAATGCGCTAACGCGCTTCCCTCCTCGCTGTCGGATCGCCAACGCGACATCCCGCGCCAACGGAATGCCCTGCAGATTTTCCGTTCACGTCAAGGTAAGCCTCGTCCAGCGACAGCGGCTCGATAATCAGCGTATGCTCGGCGAAGATCTCGCGGATCTGCTGCGAGACTGCCTTGTACACCTCGAAGCGCGGCTTGACAGATCAGATCGGGGCATTGCCGTTTTGCCGTGACGGACGGCATGGCCGAGCGCACCCCGAACTTCCTGGCTTCATAGCTGGCTGCCGCCACGACGCCGCGCTCGCGGGATCCTCCGACCGCGACGGGCTTGCCGTGGAGATCTGGATTGTCGCGCTGCTCGACGGACGCATAGAAGGCGTCCATGTCCGATGTGGATGATCTTGCGTTGGCGGCCCGGGGAAGCCGCCTGGTCGTCCTCGTCCTCGATGGTCAGGTCGCTAGCCCGACCGTATCTTCCTTGACGCCGCGGGCGACAATCCGGAGTGCCTCATCCGGCAGCGGCCGCTGAAGCTTCAGGGCCTCGTCCCGAGGGGCTGTCATCCAGGTCTCGACTTCGTCTGGCGTCGTCAGGATCACCGGCATCGCCTTGGGGTGGATGGCGCCGACCTCGCCGTTCGGCTCGGTCGTGAGGAACGCGTAGAGGTCGTTGGTCGTCTCACCTTCCTTGACCTTCCGGACGGACGTCCAGTTGGTCCAGATGCCGGCGAAGCAGGCGAGGGGACGGGTCTCGTCGAGCGCGAACCAGATATCACCGCCCTCAGCCTTGTTGAATTCACTAAAGGAGTTGAACGGCACCACGCAGCGGTTTTCGGCTCCCAGCCATCTCGTCCAGTGCTTGCTCTTCACGTTGCGGATGTTCGTCGTGCCGCCGTCCGGCTCCATCCGTAGCAGCTCCTTGAAATCGACGGCCTTGCCCTTGGCCTGCAGCTTCTCGGCTCGTTTCTTCGTGGCGTCCATCAGCGCTTTTGACGACGACGGCATTCCCCAGCGCGCCGTGGCGAGTTCGCGGCCCGCGGCCCCGTTGCGCACGATCGGTGCCTTGTAATCGGGAAACACGCCCGGCATCGGCGCCAGATTGCCAACGTATCGGTTCACGACGCGGAACAACGCGGTAATCGCGGCTTGATTGGTCGTGATCGAGTAGAGATTGCAGATGTGGACGGCCCCCCACTTGTCAGGATGGTAGCAGACTTTTGACCTGATCGCTTGCTATCAGATGTCCGGCCTGTTTGCTCGGACAAAGTCCGCTGGCCAAGATGGTGTTCGCTACGCACGCTCCAAGCACATAGGCGACCTTGATGATGCCAGTGTAATCTACGGAAGCTCGCGCGTATCGACCGATCGGTCCTTCCATCTACTGCGTCCTGCAAGTTCGTGGGCTATCCGCCGAGCAACTCGCTCGCGGTGCCGATTTCAGATCAGACGGGCATGGCGGCTACCGGTCGGTTGTATACTCCGCCCGATATCATCAATCGCCAAGCGATACGGGCGAACTTGTTGGCCAAGGCCACCGCCACCAATTTCGGCGGCTTTCGCTCCAGTAGCGATGCAAGCCAGGGTGTGGGCTTATGACGGCCCTTTCGAATGTGCCTTAGCAGCGCGGTCGCGCCGACAATCAACGTCGATCGGAGCATTGAGTCTCCGGCCTTTGTGATTCCGCCATATCTTTGCCGGCCGCCCGTCGAATGATCCTTGGGTGTCAGTCCGAGCCAAGCGGCAAAGTCGCGGCCTGACCTGAACGTCTCCGGCGGCGGCGCCTTCATGCTTAGCATGGACGACCCAATCGGACCGACGCCGGGAATCGTCGCGATCCGCCTGCTGACATCATCGTCGCGGTGCCACCTCATTAGCTTGGCTTCGATCTTTGCCAGGCGGGCTTCGACCGTGGCATATTCCTCTGCTTGGAGTCGGAAGAGATCCTTTGCCATTTCCGGTAAGCTATCATCCTCGAGCACCCGCTTGATAAGTTGCGCGACATTCTGCCGACCGGCGGGGCCGCCGATGCCAAACTCAGCCGCATAGCTCCTGAAAGCATTGGAAAGCTGCGACTTCACGCTGACCAGGCGTTCCCGCACAGTCATTAACATGCAGGCCGCTTGGCGTTCCTTCGATTTGACCGGTACAAACCGCATACTCGGCCGGGTGACCGCCTCGCACAGCGCTTCGGCATCGGCCGCGTCGTTCTTGCCCCGCTTCACGTAAGCCTTCACGTACTGAGGTGGGATCAGCTTCACCTCGTGACCGAACGACTGCAGCAGGCGCGCCCAATGATGCGAGCTGCCGCAGGACTCGATGGCGACGAGAACCGGTGGAAGCCGCTCGAAGTAGCGGATCATCTCGGCTCGCCGGAACTGGCGGCGGACCACCACCACCTCGTTCTCATCAACACCATGAAGCTGGAAAACCGACTTGGAAGTGTCCATACCGATGCGAACAGGAAGATTCATCAGACTTTCCTCTCATCTAGCTGTGACGCTGACAGCGCCATAGAACCGTGGGGATGAGAGGCCGTCCACACCAGCACATTGGTCAGGCTTCGGTCCGAGGGTGGCGCGGCTGCCAAGCTAGTTGTAGTAGAGTCGCGGAAGGACGCCGGCCCGCCTTCGCGCATTTGCGGCAGCGCAGCCGGCTGCCGAGATCGTGCACGAAGGTGGTCGGCGGATGCTTCATCGCCGCGAGGTCAACATCGCTCGGCGTCTTGCAGCGCGCGCACTGGATCTCCAGCCAAGGGAAGCCTCCATTCACGGCCTGGTCGATCGTCGGGGACGGATCAATCGGCTCTCCGTCTGACCACATGCGTTCGTTCCAACTCTCGCATAGCAGCCTGTCCGCCCGCTGGATGAGCGCTTCCCCCTTCGCCCGCGTCTCCGCCGATTGGGTAGCCAGAATGTTGGCCATTGCCCTCGCCTTGCCAAGCTCCTTCGCCAGAGCCTTGCGGTCGCCGCCCGACAGCAGCGTAGGGTGATACTTCGGGGCCATCCACATCCAGACGCGAAAATATCGGATTGGCGATCCGGAGCGGGCTACGGCGTCTCGAACGCCGGCCAGCACCCGTCCTCTTCATGTCTGCCAGTGCGCTGCTGGCAGGTGTTGTCGAGCAGCCGTTGCGCGACGTCCTTCCAGACCGCGTTGCCGCCATACAATCGGACTGCGTCGGCGGTCTGGATTTCCACGGTCCGCTCGCAACGACGGCAGGAGATGCGCAGCACGTGGCGCTGAATCTCGGAAAGACGCCGCTGCCGCATCTGGGCTCCGGTCGCGTCGGCGCGAGGCTCTTTGAGGACCGATTCCCAATATTCGGCCGGGAGGGGGGCATCTGGAGCCGCGGCGGGGGAAGCCGGCCTGCGAGCGGCCTCAGCAGCCAGTTTTTCCATCTGCTTTGGGGTCGGCATGCGCCAGCTTGCGGGTCGATCAGTCATGCCGGAATTAGAACATAAAGAGAACAAAAGTCGAGTCCACTCAACCGCGCGGCGAGAAAAAATCATCCTGGTGGACGGGCCGCGATGTCGGAACCAAGCCGGGCCGTTCGTCTTGAATCCGGCATCAGTATCGGAGTTCCCCGCCATGGCCCCCCGCGCGAACTGGAAAGGCTTCCTGCGTCTTTCCCTCGTCACCTGTCCGGTCGCGCTCTATCCCGCCACCTCCGAATCCGAAAAGGTCTCGTTCAATCAGCTGAACCGAAAGACCGGCCATCGGATCAAGTATGCCAAGGTCGACGCCACACCGGCGAGGAGGTCGACAACGAGGACATCGTCAAGGGATATAAGGTCGACACCGACACCTTCATCGAGCTGACGAAGGAGGAGCTTGAGAACGTCGCGCTGGAGTCGACGCGAACCATCGAGATCGACGAGTTCGTTGACCGCAGCGAGATCGATCCGAGATATCTCATCCGTCCTTATTATCTGCGCTCTGACGGCAAGGTTGGCCATGACGCTTTTGCCGTCATTCGCGAAACGATCCGGGAAATGAACAAGGTCGCGATCGGTCGGGTGGTCCTGACCAATCGCGAACACATCATCGCGCTGGAGCCGCTCGACAAGGGGCTGATGGGGACCCTGCTGCGCTATCCCTATGAGGTCCGCTCCGCGGATGAGTATTTCGACGATGTCCAGGACGTCAAAGTCACCAAGGACATGCTCGACCTCGCCAAGCACATCGTCAATCAGAAGGCGGGACACTTCGAGCCGGACAAGTTCGAAGACCAGTACGAAACCGCCCTCATCGATCTCATCAACCAGAAGCGCGCCGGTAACCCCATCACCGCGAAAGCGCGTCCCCGCGGCGAGAACGTGGTGGACCTGATGGATGCGCTGCGCAAGAGCATCGGACGAGACGCGGCGGCAACGAGAGAGGCGCCGAAGAAGCCAGCCAAGAAGGCGCGCAAAGCAACAGCCGGGCAGAAGGAAATGCTGATGCCGATTGCCGGCAAGCAACCGGCGAAGGAGGCCGCGAAGAGGCCAGCGGCCAGACCGCAGCGGAAGTCAGCCTAACTTGTCGTTAAGCATCCAGTGACGCTAGACGGCCGTTACTTCGTCGTCCGCGGCAGGGAGCGATATGGCTGCGCTGAAAAAAACTTCCAGGAGATCAATGTTGAGTGCGGGCATTCTCGCCTACCGCAAGGGCGCTCGCGGGCTCGAGGTTCTGCTCGTTCATCCCGGCGGTCCGTTCTGGCGCACAAAGGATAACGGCGCCTGGTCCATTCCGAAGGGCGAAATTGATGCCGCGGATGCTCCGGAGCAGGTCGCGCGGCGCGAGTTTGCGGAAACTCGGCCCGAGTGCTTCGATTGGTCCACTCCGGGCGCTGGGGGAGATCCGTGCGAACATCAAGGAGGTAACCGGCCTCAACGCTTCAGCCGGCATCTCCTATAACAAGTTTCTCGCAAAGCTCGCCTCCGATCACCGCAAGCCGAACGGACAGTACGTCATCTCGCCAGATATGGGGCCGGCGTTCGTCGAAGCCTTGCCCGTCGGCAGATTTCACGGCATCGGGCCTGCGACCAGCGCCAAGATGTGAATGCACTGGGTTTCTACACGGGGCATGCGCAATCAGTCGCTCGAATTTATGCAGACCAGTTTCGCCAAGGCCAGTCCGACGCCATGCGAGACGGTCGAGCATCCCTTCGCAACGACTTGCACTTCCAAGCGATATGTCGACGCTACACGAGCGCGCTCTGAGTTGGGCACGATAGGTGTCGGGCGCCCTTCCCGTTCCTGCGCGTGGCGAATGTCCGTTCGGCTTATCCTCAGTCTTAGCTGGGTTGATTGACGCCAAGACAAGGAGGTCGGTCAGGATTTCGTGCACATTAAAGGTCACGACCGTTTTTCGTGCTCGATAATCGCGTCAGTCAAGCGCGCGGCGAGCGGCCGCTTCACGGCGGGATTTCTTATGGGCTCAAGTGCCTTCCCGGCAGCGTTTAGCAGGACAGGTGCGGTCTGAGAGCGCCTCGCGCAAGCTTGAAGCGAAGTCTCGAAACATCACCTTTAGCAAGCCCTCCCAGTTTGCATCGAACGAGGGCATGACCAACAACGTGGAAGACTTCCTTCGCGAATCGATTCCGATCGAGGCTAGCAGCTGAGTGGTGGTGTCCATGGGCTACTTCACCGAATGCCGCAGGGTCGTCCCTGCAGACTATCCTCGCGGGAGAAGCAACCGGTCCGTCCCATTGGCGGACATTTACTCCGAACGAAGCTCGATCCGAGAGGCGCGCCCTGCGCAACTCGTTGGTGTCTTTGATCGCATCGCGTATCGGTGGTATGATGATGCACGCTGAAGAGGTCGAAAGCTGAAAAGTGTTAGCCAAGGCTGTCGTTGCTATGCGCACTAGGCCCCACTTTCGTGACGTAGCCAAGCTCCTGGGCCAAGCGGCGGTGGGCGCGTTGACGATCGGCATACTGCGCACCGCCCGCCATTTCGATCCGACCAAGACTGCCAACTTGTTCGCCCGGATCACTCGCTCAATCGGGCCCATGATGCGGGAGCAAAAAGACTGGTCGAGCCAATCTAACCGCCGCATTTCCGGAGAAATCGCCTGCAGAGATCGAGACCATTCTCGCAGGCGTCTGGGACAATCTCGGTCGTGTAGGCGCCGAATTCGCGCATCTTGATCACATCTGGAAGTACGATCCCGCACGGCCCGAGGATAGCCGGATCGAAATCGACAAGCGCTCGTATGAATTGTTTACACAACTGCGACTCGACGGCAAACCGGCGCTGATCTTTGCAAGTCATCTTGCCAACTGGGAACTTCCCGCGCTGGCAGGCGTCGCACACGGGCTGGACACCGCGATCCTGTATCGCCGACCCAACATCGCGTCCGCCGACCGCATCATCCAGGATATGCGGGCCGTGAACATGGGGACGCTTATTGCGGCTGGTCGTGACGCTCCCCTACGACTTGCGGAAGCCCTGAAAAGCGGACAGCACGTCGGGATGCTGGTCGACCAATATCTGACCAACGGGGTCGAGGTTACTTTCTTTGGCCGCAAGACCAAGGCCAATCCGATGCTGGCCCGACTGCTGCGGCAGATCGAGTGCCCGGTTCATGGCGTGCGCATCATCCGCCTACCCGGACACCGCTTTCGTGGCGAACTGTCTGAAGAAGTGAAGCCCGTCCGCGATGCCGCAGGACAAATCGACGTTCAGGGAACGATGCAGGCGGTCACGTCGGTGATTGAGGGCTGGATCCGCGAATATCCCGATCAGTGGCTGTGGCTACACCGTCGCTGGCGGTAGCACCCGCTCAAGCTCCGCGGCCGGCAGCGGAAGCACATCGTCCAGTTCGGCAATGCGGCGGTCAATCTCGCCAATCACGCGCTCCGAGAACGGCCCGAGGTGCATGTACAGCGCCATCAGCATGACGATGTAACGCAGTGCACCTGGATTGGTCTTGGCGACCTCGACGAAGGTCTTCCAGAACGGCTCGCGAACCTCCGGCACGGCCCGCATGATCTTGTGTACGCTGTCGATGCCACCAAGCCTCTTGCGCACATCGCCATCGGGCAGGTCGCGGCGCCGGTCGGACCGGTCGAGCATGGCTGCGAGACGCGATAGCCGTCCTGCATATGCCGCCGGACTATAGACGTGCCCGAGCACGGCCTTGTAATCGGCAAGGATGTCACGAAGCGGACGCTTGGTATCGAAATTACAGCCGAGCGTGCACTGATCGCCCGCCTGCTCGACGTTCATGAGATCATGGCCCTGGTGCAAGCGGCCTTCCGCGGCCAACCGGCGTGTAAGCTGCGTCCCAGGCAGCGCATAAAGCAGTCCAACGATGGAGACTGGAATGCTTGCCTCCTCGATGAGGTCGGCCATCGCCTGTCCTATCGAGGCATTTTCGCTATCGAACCCGACGATGAAGCCAGCGGTGACGAACATGCCGTAGCCGTAAATCTTGTGAATGCACTCGGCGATGTTGCGCCTGGTGTTCTGCTTCTTCTTCATCTGCACGAGCGTCTCGGGATCCGGGCTCTCGATGCCGACGAAGATCGCGAAGAAGTTCGCATCCTTCATTGCCTGCAACAACTCGCTGTCGTCCGCGATGTTGATCGAGGCTTCGGTTGAGAACTCGAATGGATAGTCGTGGTCTTCCAGCCAGGCTTTGAGCCGCGGCATCAAGGTGCGGAGGTTCTTCTTGTTGCCGATGAAATTGTCGTCGACGAAGTCGACATGCCCGCGATAACCGTGATCGTAGAGTGCCTGCAACTCTGCGAGAATCTGGTCGTTGGTCTTGGTACGCGGTACGCGACCATACAACTCGATAATATCGCAGAACTCGCAGGTGAACGGGCAGCCACGCGAATACTGCAAGCCGACGTATAGATAGTGATCGAAGTTGAGAAGATCGTAGCGGGGCATCGGACTCAGCGTGACATCTATCTTGAATTTCTCGGCGATGAACACGCCTTTGCGTTCGCCGCTTTCCCAAGCGGCAATGAACTGCTCGATGACATGCTCGGCCTCGCCGATCACCTGAAAATCCGCGTCCGCGTAAAGATGCGGGCTGGAGGAGACGTCCGGCCCACCGACACATACTGGCTTGCCGCGCAGGTGAGCGAGATTGATCAGGTAGATGGCATCCGGTTGCTGGTTGAGCATACCGCCGATCATCACAAGATCGGCCCAATCGAGGTCCGCCTCTGTCAAAGCCTCGGTATTGCGGTTGACGAGGCGGATGTCCCAATGCTTCGGCAACATAGCGGCGACGGTGATCAGGCCGAGTGGCGCCGTTGGATACTTCGCACCGACGAGTTCGCAGGCCTCCGCATAGTTCCAAAACGAATTCGGAACGAACTTCGGATAGATCATCAGGACGCGGCAGGGGATTGTCATGCTGTTACAGGCCCGGGCGTTGATGGCGCAATGCCCCGCTGTTTATCGGGGCTCAAGGATTCGCTTTCGCTCGTCGATAAGACGTTGAGTGCTGATCGTGGAGGTGTGCACTGCGGTCCCGTTTCGCACCTCCGCGGCAGTGCATTGCGAATCAATCAAGCCTGACGGAACATATCCTCAGCCGAGAGATGAATATGAAGACGGACCATAAGCCTAGTATCAGTATCCGCAGATACGCCTTCTAATTGGATTTTTTTGGGGCACGCTTTTTCGATCCAGTTCCGGTGGACGACTGAGCGTCGTCCCCACGGCAGGGCCAAGCATCTCTGAATGCTTCGATGGCGACGGTGATCCCCGGTGCATCCACTCGATCCGGATTGTTATCAAGATATCGCAGAAGAATCTTGGCACTCTGCAAAGTGCTGCCTTGGGCGGGGGGGCATGCACGCACGTCAGCTGGCAGATTTGGTGAAAAGAGCATCGCAGTCTCGATCATTCCCTCACATACGCCAGCGGACCGAGCTTCGTCCTGATTCCGAAACGAGTTCTGAACAAGCAGTTCGCAGTACTTTTGCGCGTCGCTTCCTTTATCGACAACCGTGGCGCTCGCCTTCCCGATGACCGATAGGATTAGGCCGGCAACAATAATATGGACCCGCATCGGCGTCCCCCGAACAGCGGCGCGACAGCTTACTGGATTCAGTATGCCGCAATAAAGCGGCCGCCCGCGCCGTTCCAAGCGGCTCCGACGGCTTAGCTGATAAAAAGCGTCTGATCCACCGTCTAAATAAGAGCGGCGTGAACTCAGCTCTTCCTTCCATAAAGCCGAAGTGTCGACTTTATAATACGCAGCTTTCCGCGCCGTTGCCGTCGCAAAGGTCGGATCCGCCGTGATCATGATCGCGGATCAACATAGGCGAACTGATGGTACAGATCTCGACATCGAACCGCATCCTCAAAGAGCAAGCTCGCTTGAATTTCTTGAAAACCTCACACCTATCCTGACGCAAGGAAAACTAGATGAACTCAATCCGAGGATTCTAGCCTCGGCCGGGTTCAAGCTGGACTGTCTTTCGCCCCCCGTTCAGCTCTCTGAGTTTGTTGACGTATTCCTCAGGCTTTAGCAGGTGAAACGGAGCATTGAGGCCCATAAAAGTCGCTATGCGGCCAAGGAAAGCAGTGCAGTTGATCGTTGCTGCATTCCACAGCGGCGAAGTGTCCTGCAGGTGCTTGATATGAGCAAAGACCTTCTTTGCGTCAGCCTCATTCAAATAGACGCGATAGCTGGCCGTCAGATATTGCTCGTCAAGATCACCATAGCTCGCACCCGTCTCAGAGGGGACAAATATGAGGTGTCCCAAGAGGTACGGTATCTCGTCGCCGGCCGGAGCCAGACCAGCGACCTCGACCTGCTTTTCGCTCGTCTTCCCGTACCAGACGAATGCATGACCGTACGTTGCTGCCGTGCGGGCACGAAAATCAACGTAGTAGGGACCCGTGGCGGCAGCTCTTCGAACTGGCTTTACATCTGATGTGGCCGGCGTAGCAGCAGCCATGCTCTCCGCATGCTTCATCGCCGAACTGGGGAGAACGTCCCGTCGCTGCTGGTCGGTACGCGCCGCGAGTGGTTGTGCGCTACTGATCCCGGACCCCAAGCCCACAAAGGCCGCCAGCATGGCGGCCTTTGCAAGGAGCTTTAGACCCGGATATTTCCGAATCACTCCCACCATCTTCGAATCCTCTTGGATCCAAGAACCGATGCCACAGGTAGTCTGCTACCCCACACGAACGCCGCTGGCGTCGGAATGGAAGTCAGATCAACCTTTGGTCACCAACGGAGCCGGGGCAGCGACCGGGTATTTGCCCACCGGGCTCTTACCAACGGGGTATTTGCCAACGGGATATTTGCCAACCGGCGCGGCGGCGGCGGCAACCGGCTGAGGCCGTGGCATGTCGGCAGCAACTGCGGTTCCCACGAAAGCCAGAGAAGCGATTCCAAGGACAACGAATTTCAACATCGGGTTCTCACCATTGTTCGGGAGGGATTGGAATTCACCTGACACGCATAGAAATAACCTGACACTCGCCACGACACTAACGAATAGACTGGGGAGTCGGCGGTTCCGACAGCTTTTTCCGCCGCATGTTGCGGAAATGGCACGCAAATTGAGGCGTTTGGTTCCAAATCAATCTCGTGGGTACCACAGGTCGAGACGTGCCGGGACCTACCTCAGAGTATCCACGGGAAGACTCGACCGGTCCGCGCCATATATTCGCGATAGCTGTCGCCAAACGTCTGCAACATCATTCGCTCTTCTCGTGCGACGCGGCCAAAGAACAAAATCCCGAAGCCGGCCAGGCCCGCGAAACCGGCAATCCAATTAGGCAGCAGCAATGTCTGGGCGATAGCCCACAGCCAAAATGCCGAATACATCGGGTGTCGAACTCTCCGGTAAATCCCTTCCGTCACGAGTTCATGATTCTCCCGCACGTCGAGACTTATCGACCAATTCCGGCCGAGTGCACGGTGAGTAAGGTGAAACACGCCCAAAGCCGCAATCGCAAAGAAAGACCCCAGCCACGCCAACGAGGGATAAAAGCTGTGAGCTGCGAAACGAGGCATTCCAGTCGCTACGTAGACGAGCGGAACAAGTCCGAGTCCCGAAAGAGATGTAAGCAGGAGAGCAATTTCCAGGGGGCCGCGAGCGCTCCACACGATCCTGGCACGGCGAGAACGCCGCGCGTACTTATAACGTATAACGTACCAGCCGATCACCAACGCAACGAAGATGATTTTCGAAATGGTGGGCGTCATTTGAACTAGGCTGCCGCGCCCGGGATACCGGGCAGTTCGCTTCCTGACAGCGGCGCGCTCGCAATAAGTCCTCCGCCGTCAGCGATCATCGACAGGGCGCCATCCGGCGCGAGCGTCTGGGATTTGGCTGAAATAGGTCCGCAAGTGAGCATAAAGTAGTCATACGATGTTCGCTTATCATTTCCGCTAACGAACTGGCAGTGCAAGCGGAAGTAGTTGAAGCGGATGCGTCGATACATGTCGGCGTCAAGCATACGACTAAGTCTCACGATCCTAACGATCGCCTCGTTTTCTGTCGACAAGCCCATTTCGGCCATTGGCCGGCTTTTGTAAAAGTTCAACAGGTCGATGAGGGCTTGATAGTCGCCCCAGAAGATCGCGCGTGAATTGGCGACGCGTTCCATAGCGGTGCGAAAGCGTATTGCCTTCGGGTGCAGGCCGATCTTGAGTATGGATGATCCAACGCTCAAGAATGTCACGGGAGTTTTGTTCCGATCGAGCGTAGGGTCCAGCCTCAAAGCGCGATCAAGTAGATCAACCGCAAGTACGGCGCCAAGACTGTGCCCTATGACCAAAATTTCGTCTGCGGCGGAGTTGCTCGCCGCAGCCACGAGCTCGGCGGCCACTCTGTCAAGCCTCTGCTCAATTTCCGAATTAACGCATCGAATATACTCGCGAGAAAAAATCCAATCGTCGAACAAGTCGCCTAGGTGGAGCCAGCGCCACGGACCCGCCAAAACAGCTACGATTCCGAAGAGACCGCCACCGGCAGCGATAGCGATGGATCCGGTAATCTCGAATGCGACCACGCCAATCAAAAAGGCGGCCACGATGAGCAGTCCGAACATGACCAAGGGATAGAGAAAGAATAGTGCGTAGCGCCAGTTGGTCAGCAAGTACCGCCAGAGAGTGCCGGTTAAAACGAAATCCAGAAACGCAAGAATGCCGACGGAAATGCGTGAGCCAATGCTCCGACGCCCGAATGCCTCAATGACGTCGTGCCACCGGACCAGACGGTAATCGGTTTCGACGAGCCAATCGGGGCCGGTTGTCGTCACATTCCATCGAATCTGATCAGGGGTATCCTGCAAACCGTCAACGGTCGCTTTCACTGACCAGGTTCGTTGGAACCTGGCAATTTCGCGCACAAAGCGTCGTTGCGCGCTGACATGCGACGTGATTGGATCATAGCCGCCGATATGAACTACCAGCCGCTTCGCTACAGGCTTTCCGGACATGGTCTTATCCCCGGACTCATCGTGCTGCTCGCTGCCCACGCGTCAATCGACCTGTAATCAAACACAGACGTTTGACGCCAAGGGTTGTCAAGAGAGAATCGACCAGTTATTGGGGAACATGTGTCGATTTGTTCTTCCATGCGTAAGCCGAACCGCTCGAACAATAGCGTCAATCGGCGCGGTCTTGCTTATCGGATTGTCTGGCAGTGGGTCCTCTCAAGCGCAGGACGAGTTATCATCTGCCGAGAAATGCCTTTCAGCAAATTCCAACGCCTCGCTGGGTGCACAATTGCCCCGCACGGCGTCGCGTTTGAAATCTGGTGAGCCGTTAAAGATTGTAGCGATTGGATCATCGTCGACGGTGGGACTTTGGGTACTTAGGTCCGCGGCCACATATCCGGAGGTGATGCGCCGAGAACTCTCGAGACTTAGATCCAACGCCACGATCGAGGTCATCAACAGCGGTCGAGTCGGCGACACGATTCCGAACAACGTCGCACGGTTCGAGCGTGACGTTTTCGCGCACACGCCTGATCTCGTTATCTGGCAATTAGGTACTAATGACGTCGCCTGGGGTGGCCGGCCGGACCAAGGGCTCAAAAGAAGCGTTCTTGAAGGGGTAAGGGCACTTAAGGCGGGGTCTGCCGATGTCGTGTTGATGGATCTGCAATATGCGCCACAGGTGCTCGCCTCAGTTGGCTATTCGACAATGGAGGACATCATAATCGATGTCGCAAAACAGGAACGGGTCGGGCTGTTCTCTCGTTTTGCGCTGATGCGAAACTCGGTCAGTGCCGGGGTTGCGCAAAGCGCGCTTGTAACATGGGACGGATTGCACAACACCGCCGATGGTTATGATTGCATTGGACGAGGCCTTGCCCGAGCCATCTCAACGAGTGCGCGTTGAGAGGCCCTAGCTCAGGCGGGTCGAAGGTTGCGAGTTCGCATGAGTTTGGGCACCGACCGTGACAGCGACCCCGAGCGTGCAGATGCCCACCAACGCGAACAAAGACCAATTATCGTCGACAATCACCGCATCTCTCGCGGCGGTGACAGCAATTCGCACCGACGCTGTCAGGAGGTGCGCTCATGCACCATTATGCCAGCCAACTTGTTGACCTGTTACTGGTGCTTTTCGCCGCGTGGATGGTGCCGGCCACCATTTTTATTATCTACGCCTATTTCGCTCGCCTTAAGAATCCGGTCAGCGAATCGGTCTTTGGACGCGTCGTCATCATATCCTTGTTCTTCATAACCACGTCGATCTGGCTCCCGATAATTCTGACCGCCATAGCCCTATCATTGATCGGTCATTTGTGGTTCCGCTTCAGGGGACAACTACGCAAGTAGCTCGATTTGCTAGAGGCGAAAAAGATGGAGTCGAATTAGAGCAGCCCCTCAGCAAACAAAAAAAAGGTAGCGAAGCGATGTCCGCGTTTCTTCCAGCTCTGACGATAGCTGCTATCAATTTGATAACAATCGCCACGGCCGCAGAATGGCGACCGCAGTTTCTCTCGGCGTGCCAAAACGGTTGCGCGCAGCATGGTGGCTTTTCGACGGACGCTTGCTCGCAGATTTGCAACTGCATGGCCTCAGAATTGGAAGCGAAATTTAGTACCGAGACTCTCGGCTCCATTGATCCCCCGAGCGCTGAGCAACTACGCCAAACTAATGAAATCAGAATGCTTTGCGTCCGGCGAGTACTAGGACGTTAGAGCTGTTGCCATTGGCATGGAGGTCATCCACAGGTCCCCGCCCGACGTGCTGCTAACGAAAACGTGTACGCTCCGCTCGGCAACCATTCCAGGAGCGGGCGCCGGGCGCGGAAGGCGAAAGCGCCGGTAGCCGCGCCGGTGTTGAACCAAGTCCAATCCAACTATTGGTAATCATGCCTTATCGCGGCCGAGCGAGCCGCCCTGGGCTGGCGCGATGGGACGACAAAGCGTAGATCACTACCGTAGCTAAGGCATGGAAATGACACCCTGTTTGGTAAACACACTGTAAGATCAGGTCGATAGTGAAAATGGGTTGGAGAAGCGGTGATCCGTCAGTCAGCCAGTCAGGCCCATATCTCTCCACCGTGAACAGCGTCAAGCAGGAGTACTGATAAGCTTTTGGCAATTACCTTATCAGTTGGCCAACTGACTCCGTTTCGTATGAAACCTTATCAGTCTGCAAACTGACTCCGTTTTGCTCGAAAGCTTATCAGTCTCCCAACTCTTTCTTACGACCCGAATAACAGCTGCGGTGCTTGCGACGGTCGTCTCATCACCGTCTCAGCCGTAGTTTTACGGTCCCGAGCGTGGCTCTTCGCTGTGACGATCGACGAGAAGCTGGCCGCCATTGCGTCCGGAGCTTCTCTTCCGTTGATCCTCCGCACTGTCGCAGCAAAATGGGGCCGCCCGAATGGGATCTTCAGCTGGGATCATGTGCAAGTGGAGGCGCTCCGCGCGTTGCTCGAAGGATGCGATCCGATTGCGATAGTCAGCATTGTCCGCAGCATGTGCGACGACTTCCGCGGCATGCGGGACGGTTTCCCCGACCTGATGCTGGTGCAAGACGGCAAAGCGTCCTTCGTGGAGGTCAAGGCCGAAGGGGATGTGATCCGCCGCAACCAGCTGACCCGCCTCCGCCAGCTCGGCGCAGCCGGCATCATGGCCGAGATCGGTCGGGTGGATTATCGTTTCGACCCCGAGCAGGACTACGTGCGAGACGACCGGCTCCTGGTCGAATGGCGATCGCATCACCGAGATCGGCGCGGTGAAGGTTCGCAATCACTGTGTCGTCGACGAGTGGCATTCTCTCATCAATCCTCAGCGTTCCATTCCCGCAAAGATCGTTCAGCTGACCGGCATCACGAACGAAATGGTTCGGGACGCACCTTTGTTCGCGGAGGTGGCGGATCGTTTCATGGAGTTCATGGGAGACGGCATTTTCGTCGCCCATAATGTCAGCTTTGACTACGGTTTCATGTCCTACGAATTCGATAGGATCGAGCGGCGTTTCAGATTCCCGAAGCTCTGCACGTGCGCCGGAATGCGGCGGCGCTATCCAGGACACAAGTCCTACGGACTTGGGCGGCTTTGCGAGATATATGGCATCTCGCTCGACAATCATCATCGAGCCTTATGCGATGCGCGGGCCTCGGCGCAGTTGTTGAATCTCATAAACAAGAAGCGGAGCGAAGAGGGGTACCGCGAAGCAGCGTAGCAATTCATAACCAAGCAGGGGCCTGGACTGTGGCCGCATCTGAGAGCTCTAAAGCTTCCGGCCAAGTTCCACTGCGACCATGTCATTTCTGATAACGCGAAATATCACTTGCTCCGTCGGGCAAAACAGTGGTTCATAAGGCGCTGGTCCTAGCAGGACGAAGGAGCCAGCCCGATGGCAAATGACGTCGATACATCCTCGGAATTGTCCAAGATTGCCAAACTGAATGGTGACTTCCGAAGGAACTACGGCACGATCATCGGAGCGATTTTGTATCTCCGCACGGTGAGCGCCGCCCGCCGAAGCCCTTGGCTTTGGGCCGGCCTGATTTCGATCGCTTTTTCGGCGGCGCTGAGCTGGTTGGGGCGACACGGCTGGTTTTTGCCAGCATTGCCTTGATGGCACAGAACAATGCCCCCTTTTCTTCGTAAAGTGCGCCCTGACGTCGACGAAGGGAATCGGATGAGAGCCAGACGTACCGTCCTGACCTCAACGGGGCAGGCATCAGCACGTAGTCCTCGATCTCCCGATTCGCCGCATCCAGCCGCATCACGGCAAGTAGGCCCGATGAGATCTGCCTTCGGTAGGCTTTCCATTGCGCAGCGTGGTCCTTTCCACGATGCGCCAGTCGTCGCGCGACGAGAAACGAAATCACGCGCGCGCCTCCCACATCAAGCCCTATGCCGTCCGGAACAAGATCAGCCTGGAGGCCAAGGTCCATTCGCAGCGCCTCCGCGAGTTCGGTCGCATGCCTCGATTGTTCGGCGGCCCAAAAATCCCGGGTATCGATCCAGTCGCAGTCGCGCGGCGACACATATCCGATCAGCGCATAGGCCTTCCGCAGCGAACCGAAGTGCTTCACGTACGAGGAGACGTGATTGAGACCCAGCGTCGTATTGATGATGTGCGAGTTGAGCTTACCGCGCCGGCGGAGGGTGAGACGAAGGCGCAACAGCATCTCTTCTTCCGGAATCTCCACGCGGCGTTCGGCCAGCAGCTTCTGGGCGCGAGCGAAGATGCCTTGGTCCACGATGGGCTCGATCGCCGCAGCGCCTCGGACCAAAGCGTTATCCGGATTCTTGACTAGCTTCTGCCCCAAGCGTCTTGAGGTGCGATTGTAGACGGTCTTGCCGATGTAGTTCTCGTTCCCGAGAATGGTGGGTATCATGCCGTCGGTCCAGGGCCTACCGTTGTGATTGGCGATGCCCGCGTCGTTCAGTTGACGCCTGATGTCGCTGTAGGATTCCCGGCAGTTGACGAACTGATCGAAAATCTCCCGGATCACGGCGGTCTCTTCGGCCGAGCCATGCTGCAGCCGAACGCGATCCGATTGCAGAGCCTTGAATTGCCCCTTTGCGAGAACGGCCTTCGGATGCTCGCTTTCGTCGACCATCAAGCGTCGGAGGCCGTAGCCGACGGGAGCGCCAACGCGGTATCCAAGGCTCGCGACCCGGCAGTGTCCGGCGTGCACCTTGACGGAGAGTTCCCGGCTCCACTCGGCGGCCATGCCGCGCTTCAGGCTTTTCGCGATCCCGGAAACAAAGGCGCCGTCGTTCTTGAAAATCTCCGCGCAATATTCGACTTGCACGCCGCTCCGCTTGCACAGGAATTCGTAATAGGCACTCTCGTCGACATCCTGGAACCGGCCCCAGCGACTGACATCGTAAACGAGGATGTGGTCGAAATCGGCTCGGCCTGACTGAACGTCTTCGATCAGTTCGATAAGACCAGGACGCCCCTTGATCTGGAGGCCGCTGCGGCCCTCGTCGCGATAGGTCTGCACAATCGTGAGCGCGTTCGTCTCGGCATAGGCGGCGATGGCCGCCATCTGGTTCGCGATCGAGTAGCGCTGGAGCTCCCTCGACATTCGAACGTACTGCGCAGCACGGCGCGCTCGGGTCCGCCTCGCCAAGCTTGTCCCTTTGGGAATAACGAGCCAGTTACCCATGCACCCCTCCTGTCAGTTCGGAGGTACCCGCGAGTGCAATTACAGCTTCCGCGGTCGGGATCGCAATGCCGAACAGCTTGCAGGGCACTGGCGCGCGCCTCATGGCGGCACCGGAAGGTGGCGTTGTGCACAGCACCGCGGAACACGGGGACAAACCTCAGCCCTGCCGATTGCGAATCCCTGCTGCGTGCTAACCGCCCGGAACGAGAAGACGGGCGAAAGGATTCGTCCCGGCAGGAGCGAGCTCGATGCTGATGACGAAAGAAAGACGGCCGGCAATCAGAACGCTGCGTGGATGGGCACTCGGCGTGCTGCAGGAGGCGGGCGCCATCCATGAATGCGAGGAGCATGGCTGGGCAAAGGATCGGGCCGACCCTCACGCCCGCGAGCGCGCTTTGGACCTCGCGAGGCAGGAGCCTCCAGACGGCTTGTCTCCGGACCGGGCTGTCGCCGAGGTCCGCGAAGTGCTGGATTCGATCGGCGATACCTGCCCTGAATGCCCGCCCGACTGAACCGCACTGACAACCCACGGTCCGATGCCGCTGTCGATCAAGGGATCAGGGGCGCCGCCGTGGTGCCAAGATGCTCAGCAGCGGCGCGTACCCGGCCAGCGTGCTTTCGCCGCTGCTCCGCGAACTCCGCTGCGTCGACCGGCAAACGCAGCTTGTATCCAGCCGCCTTCAAGCGGGCGCACACCCGAGGCACCGCCCCAGCAGTGGTGTCGTCGGATTTTGGCTCGAGGCCGATCAGTCCATTCAGATCGTCGATGAGGCGCAATCCTTCACTTCGAAGGAGGATCGCCAGCGCTCGGCTCTCGCGGTCCTCGATCAGCAGTTCGAAGATCAGTGCGAGGTCCATCAGGGCTCCGAGCGTTGCAGGCCAGCCGGAGCCGACGCCGACGGATCGGAAGTAGATCAGCGAAGGATGCGAAGCGTGACTCTGCAGCACGGACGCGCACCAGTCGCGCCCGCGATACATCACACGCCTGATTTCCTCGGGAGAGTCGAGATCCGAGTAGCGCTCCAGCAGACCGAGCGCCGAGGGCGGCTCCCCTGGGGCGGTGGTGAGCTTTAGAATTCCGGTGTCGCGACGGGAGATCCCCTCCTGCACTTCGAGCAGGTACGTCACGGCCATGGTCAGAACGGAGAGGCCTGAAAGGCCCGCGCAGACCAGAGCCCAGCGAGCCGGTCCGTGCGCCTCGATGCCGCTCAGTCCCACCGTGCACAACGCGCTTCCGACGATGAAGAGCGCCTCCTGGAAATCGGCCGGCGGAGAGAACCAGCCCCCCAGCGCATGCGCGATGAGCCCGTAGCCGAGCAAGAGAAGTCCCATCCAGATCAGGAAGGAGCCCATGAGGATCGACGGCGCGAAGCTGGTCGAGACCCCGCTCTTGCCGCGGCGAGCCCACTTCCGAATCGGCAGCGCGACGGCGAGGAGCCGCCGCGCCACGCGCAGTGCGCCCCTGCTCTCGCCCGGGACCACCACCGTGTCGAATACATCGCGCAGCGCGAACGCGACCAGGACCATTCCCGCAGCGATCTCGATGGTCTGCACGATCATGGCGGAATGCCTCTCGCGCCACGCGAGATCCGCCCGAACACGTCACGTCTCGGAACGCGTAGCGAGATGCACCGCGGCCATGACGACCAAGACAGCGATCAGGAAGGTTCCCGCGGAGATCGTTTTCCGTCCATGTGACCGGCGGACCAAGTGCATCGAGCACTCCGATTATCGGCGACCCACCCGGCTGCGTTGCGTTCGTTCCGAAGCAGCCGACGGCCCGTGTCGAGGCCGTCCTAGCGCCGGCGCGCCACCCAACCTGTTACTTTGTCGTAGGAGGAACCTGTCCGGCTCGTCCCGATTGGCTTGTCGCACCAGAACTCTGACGAACGGCGCGGCCATGGTCGAATTCGCACAGCTTCGCGACCGCATGGTCCAGGTTCAACTTGCACGCCGCGGCATCCGCGACCGGCGCGTTCTGGACGCGATGGCACAGGTCCCTCGGGAGCGGTTCGTGGAATCCGGTTTCGAGGAATTCGCCTACGAGGACGGCGCCCTGCCGATCGCGAACGCGCAGACCATCTCGCAACCCTACATCGTCGCGCTGATGACGGAGGCGGCCGAGCTGAAGCCAGCGGACAAGGTGCTCGAGGTCGGAACGGGTTCCGGCTATGCGGCGGCGGTCGCATCGCGGCTCGCCAGAACGGTTCACACCGTCGAGCGCCATCGCGCCCTGGCCAGGGTCGCCGCCGAGCGGGTTGCGGCGCTCGGCTACGACAATTGCGTCGTCCATACCGGCGACGGCACCCGCGGGTTGCCCGAAGAGGCGCCGTTCGATGCGATCCTTGTCGCGGCCGGCGGTCCGGAAGTACCGGACGCGCTCAAGGGCCAATTGGCCATTGGGGGGCGTCTCGTCATCCCAATCGGCGATTTGGAGCACGAACAATCGCTGCTGCGGATCACGCGCCGGAGCGACACCCAATACGACGAAGAAGCTTTCGGGGCCGTTCGCTTCGTGCCCCTGATCGGAGAGCACGGATGGGCCGAGGACGGCACGCGCTCCGCCAGCAATCACCTCCCCGGGCGCACGCGTTTCCGCTCGCTCACGGACATGATCGGCGCCGCCCTCGAACCCTTGCCGGCTTTCGAAGATCCCGCCTTCGGCGCCCTCTTCGATCGCTTTGCGCAGTCCAGGGTCGTCCTGCTGGGCGAAGCCAGCCACGGCACGTCGGAGTTCTACCGGGCGCGCGCTGCGATCACGCGGCGCCTGATCGAGAAGCACGGATTTACGACCGTCGCGGTTGAAGCCGATTGGCCCGACGCCGCGGCGGTCGACCGCTACGTTCGCCACCGGTCGTCGCGCGGTTCGGGCGAGAAGCCGTTCGAGCGCTTCCCGACCTGGATGTGGCGAAACACCGACGTCGCCGCTTTCATCGACTGGATGCGCGAGCACAACGAAAGCAAGCCCGCAGGCGAGCGGGCCGGATTCTTCGGGCTCGACATCTACAACATGCGGAGCTCGATCGCGGCCGTTCTCGCCTACCTCGATGGCGTAGATCCAGAAGCCGCGGCCGTGGCGCGCGAGCGCTACGGATGCCTAACCCCTTGGCAGCGCGAACCTTCGACCTACGGCCGTGCCGTCCTGACCGAAGCCTATCGGAAATGCGAGGCGTTGGTGGTTCGCCAGTGCCAGGACATTCTGGGAAAGCAACTCAACTACGCCGCGAACGACCCGGACAGCTTCCTGGACGCTGCGCAGAACGCGCGGTTGATCGCCTCCGCCGAGCGCTACTACCGGATCATGTACTATGGCGGGGCCGAATCCTGGAACCTGCGCGACACGCACATGTTCGAAACCTTGGGCCATGTCCTGGACGCCCAGGGCCCGCGATCCAAGGCGGTGGTCTGGGCGCATAATTCCCATATCGGCGACGCACGCTTCACCGAGATGGGGGCGGTCCGCGAGGAGCTCAACATCGGTCAGCTTTGTCGAGAGAAGTTCGCCGAGGCGGCGTTCTTGGTCGGCTTCGGCACCCATACCGGCACCGTGGCCGCCGCGTCGGACTGGGACGGCGAGATGGAAGTGATGCAGGTGCGGCCTTCTCGACCGGACAGCTACGAGCGGCAGTTTCACGACGCCGGTGTGGCGCGCGGCCTGCTCGAATTTCGCCGGGACGAGAGCCTTCGGCGGCGCTTGCTCGAGCCGCGCCTCGAACGGTTCATCGGCGTGATCTACCGGCCGAACACCGAACTGCAAAGCCATTACGCCGAAGCGTCGCTGCCTCAGCAGTTTGATGCATTCTTGTGGTTCGATGAGACGAAGGCAGTCAGGCCCTTGGGACCGGAACATCGCCGCGCCGGCCTCCCGGACACCTATCCGTTCGGACTCTGACGGCGAGGTCTTCGACCAGCGAGTGCCCGTCGGAACTCAGGAACCGCCCTCAGATCGAGGCGCGCGTGCCGAGATGCACTGCGACGAACAAGGTCAAGACCGCGACCAGCACGATGCCGGCCGACATCTCCCTCCGCGCACCCGCTCTCCGGACTATCTGCATGTAGGCGAACCGTTTGCCACAGCCAACTGGCGGGCGCTGCCGGCTAAAGGTCTAGCGCCGGCGCGCGACCCATACTCCGAGCAGGAACGCTACGCACAGCGACTGCAGCGGCGCCTTCAAGGTCACCTCGCGAAGTTGGTCGACCCAGCGCATCGCGGCATCCCGCGACGTCGGCCGCAGCGGGCGCCGGCTCGCTTCCGCCTCGGCGCGCAACCTCGCCGCGGACACATGATCGACGCCGTCCTGCTCGTTCGTCAGGCCGGACGCTTCCGTCATTGCCGAGGCTTCTTTCATATCCATGCGGCTCTCCTGTTTGTCAGGCGGACTTCCGCTGCGACCTGGCCGCAGGCTTCTTTGCTCCCGCCTCCTTCGCGGGCTTCTTGCCGGCGATCGGCATCAGCATCTCCTTCTGGCCCGCGGTAGCCTTGCGCGGTTTCTTGGCGGCCTTGCCCGCCTTCGCCGGCGCGGCCTCCTGTCCGACGCTCCGCCGCAGCGCCTCCATCAGGTTGACCACGTTGGTCGCGGCGGGCTTTTCCTTGGGCGTGATCGGCTTGCCGGCGCGCTTCTGGTTGATGAGCTCGATCAGCGCGGTCTCGTAGTGGTCCTCGAACTTCTCCGGCTCGAAGTTGCCGGCCTTCTGGTTCACGATGTGCCTGGCGAGATCCAGCATGTCCTTGGTGACCTTCACGTCCTGGATCTCGTCGAAATACTCCTGCTCGGAGCGCACTTCGTAGGGGTAGCGCAGCAGCGTGCCGACGAGACCCTTGTCCATCGGCTCGAGCGCGATGATGTGCTCGCGGTTGGTCAGCACGACCCGGCCGATCGCGACCTTGTCCATCTCGCGGATGGTCTCGCGGATCACCGCGAAGGCATCGTGCCCGACCTTGCCGTCCGGCCTGATGTAGTAGGGGCGGATCAGGTAGCGCGGGTCGATGTCGGCCTTGTCGACGAACTCGTCGATCTCGATGGTGCGCGTGGACTCCAGCGCGATCTCCTCGAGCTCCTCCTTCGTGACCTCGATGAACTGGTCCTTCTCGAGCTGGTAGCCCTTGACGATGTCCTCGTTGGGGACCTCGTCGCCGGTGTCGGCGTCGACCTTGAGATACTTGATGCGGTGGCCGGTTTGCCGGTTGAGCTGGTTGAACGAGATCTTCTCGCTCTCCGACGTCGCCGGGTAGAGCGCGACCGGACAGGTGACGAGGGACAGACGGAGGAAGCCTTTCCAGTTCGCGCGGGGGGCCATGGGTACGCAACGCTCCAGACTACGGGGACACGGACTCAAGACGAACGGGGCGGCGCGGTTCCGACAAGCCCGGCGCGCGTCCCCGAGATTCCTTCAAAGCCCGCGGCTGCACCATGGGAATTCGGGAGAGGGTCTCTTGACTATTGAGAACAAAACGGGAACATAATCGGATGAAGCTACCTTCGAGCAGGCCGGTCCGGCCCCCGACGACCTTGATGCCGCCGCCGACCAGGCGATCGCGGCGTGCGGCGGCGACGCAGGGGGGGCGACCAAGGCGCTGCTCGTCGCCATCGACTTTCTCGAGGCCGAGGCCGACGAGCTACGAAGGTCCCCAAAGGCTACGCCCGGGGACGGTTCCCAGGGACGCGCGAACGCAAGGATGAGGCAGATGGCTGAAGTGACCTACTATGTCGCTCTACCGTTCGTTTCCTCCGACGACGGCATAGCCGCCGGCGAGGCGGCGGAGTGCCTGAGCGCCAACGCCGCGGTCATGCGGGCGGAGGCGCTGTCCCGCAAGCCGGGCCATGCCGGCGCCATCGCGTTCTCGCGGACCGGGGACCCGTCCAGCGGCGACTTCAGGGACGCCAAGCTGATCCGGAAGTTCGGCGAGGTGCCGGACGATCTCAGCGCCCTGTGAGACTTCACTGGTTCCGGACGGAGATCCGCCTGCTTGGGCGGGCTGGTCCGAGCCCAGAAGCGCGAGATCCAGATGCTGCAGCGGGCCAGCGTCATTCACCGACCGGCTCAGATGGTCGGCGCTCTCCGCAACGCGTCGAGAGCGGCGGCTCGGCGAGGCCGACTTGAGTGAACAGGGGGAGACCGCCTCGCGGCAGTCTCCCCCGAAAGGTCGAGTCTCAGGCCGCTCGTTTGAACGCTTCCTGCGCGGCCTGGTTGGCGCGATCGAAGCTGGTCCGCGTTTCGGCCAGAGCCACCATCAGGGCGGACCATGACTGCGCTCCGGCCTGGCTTAGCTTCTGGAGCTTTCCCTCCGCCTCGGCCGCCTCGGCCTTCATGCGCTTCACGGCCTCCTCTATTTGGGCCCGACGCTCTGCAGCAAACTGCGTGCCATCGCTGGCGATCTTGTCGGCCGCTTCGCGCCAGGCGTTCAGTTGGGCTGCGGCCTGAACCTCGAAAGCGGCCCGCTGCTGTTCGAGCCGCTTGCTGAAGCCATCGACGTATTTCGCCACATCGGCCTCGAAAGCCTTCCAGTCCACTTCCAGTCTTGCCTTGGCGGCAACGAAGGCCGCTTCGTTCGCCTCGGCGTGCTTCTTGACGATGTCTCGGAATTCGCTTTGCTTGGCGCGAAGGTCGGTGCGAAGTCCGTCGGCCTTGGCTCGAAGCTCCGCCTGCACCTCCCCCGCTTTGCCATCGAGAAAGGTGAGCGTAGCTTCCATTTCGTCGAGCCGCTCCTTAGCCCAGGACTGAAAGTTCGCTTGCGTGCTCATCGCTCGTCTCCATCGGTTTCATCGATGCGATCAGCGTACGCACCCTGCGCCTGCTCCACCTTGACCAGGATCAACTAGCCTCGCCGCTCCGCGTCCATCGCCCCGCACCGGCGCGAGGCGCCGGTGCGCAAACGCAGCGCCGATGCAGGGTCTGAGCGGTTTCGGAGCCAAATGCCGTGCCTTGCTTCCTACCCGTTTCGTTGCGCGGTCCAATATCCCGAGCAGCGCGCGCCTGCTGCGTGGCCACTCCAGCTCCCGCGGCCAGCGTCTCGCGTCAGCCTCCCGGACCCTGCTGCGTATTTGTCGTGGACCGTAACCGAGGCGTGAACCGCGCCCGAACGTCCGACGTGGCCGGCAAACTTCACCAGATTGGGATGCGTGACGAAGCCGTCGTTTATGTTCACGGTAAAGCTGTAGGTCGGATCACAGCTGCCGCGCTGCGTGACGAAAAGTAGATTCCAGGATCCATCGTAAGAGGTTCGGGCCTCGGCGGCCGTCGCCATGGTAAGGCACGCAAAGCCGACGACACTCGCGATTAGTCGCTTGTTCATGATCTTCTCTCCACATGATTTGTTGATGTTGGTACTAAGGGGTCATAGGTCGGAGCATCGGCGCTTGATCAAGCGCAGGTGTTCGCGAGCAATTCTTCGCGAACCCCTCTCGGTCTCTGACGTTTTTCTGGGGCTATGCGGCCGTCCAGCCGCCGTCGACGGAAAGGTTGGCGCCGGTGATCTGGGCGGCGTCCTGGCTGCACAGGAACAGCGCCAGCGAAGCTACCTGTTCCACCGTGACGAATTCCTTCGTCGGCTGGGCCGCGAGCAGAACCTCGCTGATCACCTCATCCCTCATCATGTTGCGCGCCACCATCGTGTTCGGGATCTGTTTCTCCACGAGCGGTGTCCAGACATATCCGGGGCTGATGCAGTTGCAGGTGATCTTGGACCGGGCGAGCTCCAGCGCCACCGTCTTGGTGAGTCCGACGATGCCGTGCTTGGCGGCGACGTAGGCCGACTTGAAGGGCGAAGCGACGATCGAATGCGCCGAGGCCGTGGTGATGATCCGGCCCCAGCCGCGCTTCTTCATGCCGGGCACGGCTGCACGGATGGCGTGGAAGGCGGACGACAGGTTGATCCCGATGATCGCATTCCACTTGTCGACCGGAAACTCCTCGACAGGGGCGACGTGCTGGACGCCGGCATTGTTCACGAGGACATCGACGCTGCCGAAGGTGCTTTCCGCCAGCGCGATGAGCTCGGCGATCTGGTCCGGGCTGTCCATGTCCGCAGCCGAATAGACCGCCTTGACGCCGAATTCCCTCTCGATCGCGGAGCGCTCGTTCTCGACATCGGCCCGCGCCCCCATTCCATTGAGCACGACGTTGGCCCCGGCGCCCGCGAAAGCACGAGCATACGCGAGACCGATGCCGCTGGTGGACCCGGTCACGACTGCGACTTTACCTTTCAGTATACTCATTTGGTCTTTCCTTCTTGTGAGGTGCTGCGGCTCCTCGCCGCGGTGTTTCCGGACCTACGCAGCCCGTTGAGACCGTCACTCAGGTGACAAGGGCTCGCTCGTAGCTCCCGACCGGACGTCGGACCGGCTGCTGCAGATAATCGTGAACGACCTTGCCCAATCCCAGCGTAAGGTCTGCGCGGATGTGAACCGCGGACACGATCTTGAGCACCGGCAAATCGGACACCGGAGCGAGGGCATGGGGCGTCAAGGAGAGAGCGGCGGGTCCGGTCCACGCGCCTTTCAAGACAAGCTGCTCGAGGTGATATTCGACGAGCTCGCAGATCCGCGGAGTGCCGTCGACGTGCGGAATGATCTTGAGCAGGAAGTTCGGCTCCTGCAGCGCGGCCTTCACCTGCGCCACGTCGGCTTCGCGGTGCTTGTATCCCATCGTGCCGGTCGCTACCCGCAGCGGACCGTAATCCAGCGTACCGATCAGCGTATCGAGCTCGGTCCGCAACGTTGGCTGGCCGAGCTTTTTCGGAAAGCCCCAGAGCTCCCGGCCGCCCGCGATCGGTCCCTCATCGTTCAGGAACATGCAGTGAGTGTAGGCGCCCTTGCGACCGCGGAACGACACGGGGATGACTTGGCCGCTCTCGGCATAGTCGCCGAAACCGTTGGAATCCGGCATGCGAATGAATTCGTACTTGACCAGCGCTTCGCGTTCATCGAGCTCAAGCGGAGCCGGAACGACCGATCGCAGCTTCGCCGGATCGGTGCGATAGGTGATGATCAGGTATTCGCGGTCGACGAAACGATACGGTCCCGGCGGATATGCCGGATTCGTCAGCGGCATGGCGAACGCACGCCTCACGACTTCACTCTCGCGCATTTGAATTGTCCTGTGATTGGGAAGAGCCGGCCTATTCGCGACCGTCGTGCTCAAGATCGAACGTGGAGACGCCGTCCGCACTCGTCGGGCGGGCCAGCACCTCGGGATGCCGAAGGGTGCGCAAGGCGTCGTGATAGCCGGCGCGCCAATGATCCTGCATCGACAGACGGGAAAACTCGTAGTCCTTGGAGTGGCCTTCGTAGTCCCGCGCGCGATAGATCAGGTGGACCAGGCTATGCACGTTGTTGGAGGCAGCGGTCCTGAGCAGCTTGACGTCCTCCTGATCGCGCAGGTCTTCCGGCAGCCTGCTCAAGAGAGCCGCCAGGTCTCGCTGCAACCGGTGCAGGCTCTTGAACTGGTCCGTGCTCGCCCGCGTGCGACTGGAGTATTGGATCTCCTTCTGGCGAGTGATCACTTCCGCCATGTTGCCCGGAATCTGGCCGCGCGCGCTCCAGAGATCGACCTGAAACACAAGCGTGTCCTGTCGGGCGCCGCACTCGATCACCCACTGCAACGGAGTGTTGGATACGAGCCCGCCATCCCAATACTGTTCGCCGTCGATTTCGACGGCCGGAAAGCCCGGCGGCAGCGCACCGCTCGCCAGGATGTGCTCCGGCCGGATGGTATGGGTGGCAGTGTCGAAATAGACCATATTGCCGGTCCTCACGTTCACGGCCCCTGCGCTGAACCGCGTCACACCAGCGTTGATGCGGTCGAAATCCACGAGACGCTCCAGCGTCGTCTTCAGCGCGCTGGTGTCGTAGATGCTGGTGGCGGCAAGCGTTCCACCCGCTTGAAGCCACGGCGCGAACGGCCGCGCGGAAAAGAATCCGTTCGCCCCGAACACCGCAGCAAAGCCCGCATTCACCTGATTGAGAAAATTGCGAGTGTGATCGCCGTTCATCAGATCGGTGAACGGCGCGTCCAGCGTCACCTGCGTCCAAAACTCGCGGAGCCGATCGACCCGGACGTTCGGCGGATTGCCGGCGATGATCGCCGCATTGATCGCCCCGATCGAAATGCCCGCGATCCAGTCGGGATGGATATCGGCTTCGGCCAAGGCCTCATAGACGCCTCCCTGGTAGGCCCCCAAGGCGCCGCCGCCCTGCAGCAGCAGGGCGATGCAATCGAACGGCAGACGCCGGTCGGCGGTCGCGAGATTTTGTCGAGGCTGAAAGTTCATGGTTCTTGCCCTTGATTTTTCGGTTGTTCAAGCCGGCGGCTCGTTCCGCCGGCCGGCCCGCATAGCCAATCATTTAATGAACTATACGGTATAGTTTATTAAATGGTCAAGACACTCGCGTTCACATGCGCGTGCTGGAGCTGATGGGTGCCGGGTGCGGAGTCGTCAGCCACGCCGATCTGTTCGGCGGGCCGACGCGACCCCAAAGGACGGACTTTCGTGGTCGTCAGTCGCAGACCAGAACGCGACGGTGGCGCGTGTAGGTGTAGTAGCAGTCGCTGTCGGACGAGTAGCCGCGTCCGTACGCGTAACCCGCAGCGGCTCCCGCGTAAGCGCTCGCCGCATACGCACCACGATAGCCGTACCGCGATCCATCGTAACGGCCATAGCCGCCGAAGCGGCCGTAGCCGGCCGATGCGGCACGGGTGGCGTTCGCCGGTCCGCCCCTTCCGACGCCGGCGAGATCGCCGCGCGGCGCAGGTCCGGCACCGAGACGAGGCGCCCCGCCGGCGAGGCCGGCACGCGGCGCACCGCCGGGTCCCATCGGAGGACGAGCCGCAAAGGCCGGAGGGCCCCCGGCTGCCAGCGGCGGCGGACCTCCGGCTGCAATCGGCGGAGGTCCCGCCATCGGGGGCGGCGGCGGAAACTGCGCGAACGCGGCGTGCGTCGACAGCGTCAATGTTGCGAGCGTCGCGGTGAGCGACAGCATCAGTGTCATTCGTTTCATGGCGTTCTCTCTCTCAGGACTGTGTTTCGAGGACCGGCGTCGGCTTGGACGCGGGAACGGATGCCGGCGTCGGCGCCTCCGGACGCCGGGTGTCGTGCGCAGGCGCGGCGGGCTCCTCCGCGGATGTTTCATGGTCGAGATCGGGCTGAATGCGGAACCAGGCCACATACAGCGCCGGCAGGAACAACAGCGTCAGCAGCGTGCCGACGATGATGCCGCCCATCATCGCGTAGGCCATCGGGCCCCAGAAGATCTCGCGCGCGATCGGAATGAGGGCGAGACTTGCGGCGGCGGCCGTCAGCAGAATCGGCCGCATGCGATGCTCGGTCGCCTCCACCACGGCGTTCCAGGCCGGGCGTCCCTCCTTCCTGAGGTCCTCGATCTGGACGATCAAGATCACGGAGTTTCGGACCAGGATGCCGATCAGGGCCAGCACGCCTAGGATAGCGACGAAGCCGAGGGGCGCTCCGCTCGGCAACAGAGCCATGACGACGCCGATCACGGCGAGCGGGGCGACCGCGAACACCAGGAACAGGCGATGGAAGCTCTGCAGCTGAATCATCAGCACCGTCGCCATGACGAACAGCATGAGCGGAACGATGGCCACGATCGGCGCCTGGCTCTTGGCGCTCTCCTCCACCGAGCCGCCGATATTCACCGAGTACCCCGCCGGCAGCTCCTTCGTGAACTCCGCCACCTTCGGCGCGAGCTGATCGACCACGGTCTTGGGCTGCGCGCTGCCGACGATGCCCGCCTTCAACGTGATGGTCGGGATCCGCGCGCGCCGCCAGATCGTCGGCTGCTCGAGCTCGTAACGCAGGTTGGCCACGGCCCCGAGGGGCACGGACTGACCACCGACGCCCGTCAACTGCAGATCGCGCAGAGTGTCGATGGACGCTCGTTCCGCCGCGGTCGCCCGTCCGGTGACATTGACCAGGTAGATGCTGTCGCGCACCTGGGTGATCGGCGTGCCCTCGAGCACCGAATTCAGGGTGGTGGCGATGTCCTCGGAGGTCACGCCGAGTTGGCGCGCCTTGTCCTGGAGAACGTCGACCTTGACGACCCGCGCCGGCTCCATCCAGTCGAACACGACGTTGCCCAAATCGGGGCTGCTCCGGACGATCCCGGCAAGCTTCTGCGAAAGATCCCGCAGCTTGCCGATGTCAGGACCGCTCAACCGGTACTGCACGGGACGCCCCACCGGAGGACCGACCTCGAGCAGCTTGACGTAGGTGTCGGTGCCGGGGAACGTCTTCTTCAGGTAGGCCTCGAATTGCGCCTTGACCTGGTCGCGCGCCTTGATGCCGCCCTTGGTCACGACCACCATCTGGCCGAACCAGGTGTTCGCCGTCTGCACGTCGAAAGACAGGACGAAACGCGGCGAGCCGGTTCCGACATAGGTCGACCAGTGATCGACCGAATGGTTGTCCTGAAGCTGTTCGCGCTCGAACCGCGCCATCTGGACGTTGGTGTCGGCGATGGAGGCGTTCTGCGGCAAGTTCCAGTCGATCACGAGCTCGGCGCGGTCCGAGGACGGAAAGAACTGCTGCTGCACGAATTGAAGACCGAACAAGGCGACGAGGAAGGCTGCGGCCGTCACCGAGATGGTCGTCCAGCGATGATGCATGCAGAATAGAAGCAGACGCGCAAACACCTGCGCCACGCGGCCCTTCTCTCCATGATGGCCCTTCATTTTGGCGGGCAGGATCGTGACGCCGAGCAGCGGCGTGAACAGCACCGCGACGATCCAGGACACGATCAGGGAGACGGCGATCACCACGAAAAGCGTGAAGGTGAACTCACCGGCATTGCTGCTGTTGAGCCCGATCGGGATGAACCCGGCCACCGTGACCAGCGTGCCCGTCAGCATCGGAAACGCGGTCGACGTATAGACGTGGGTCGCGGCCTTCTCCAGGGGCTCGCCGATCTCTAGCCGCGCCACCATCATTTCGACCGCGATCATGGCGTCGTCCACCAGCAGGCCCAGAGCGATGATCAGCGCGCCAAGCGAAATTCGCTGAAGCGAGATCCCGGCATAGGCCATCACGACGAAGGTGATGGCGAGCACCAGCGGGATCGCGACGGCGACCACCAGGCCTGCGCGCAAGCCCAGACTGAGAAAGCTGATGCCGAGCACGATGATCACGGCCTCGAACAGCGCTTCCGTGAAGCCGGAGACGGCATGCTCGACGATGACGGGCTGATCGGCGACCTGGTGAACGCCGACGCCGATCGGCAGGTCGGCGATGATCTTGGTCATTTCCTCCTTCAAGCCCTCGCCGAAGTGAAGCAGGTTGGCGCCGGACTTCATGCCGATGGCCAGCGCGATCGCAGGCTCGCCGTTGTACCTGAACAAGGTCTTGGCCGGATCCTCATAGCCGCGCGTGATGGTTGCGACGTCTGTCAAGGGAAAGAAGCGGTCGTTGATGCGGAGGTTGACCGCCTTCAGGCTTGCCTCCGAGGTGAACTGGCCGTTCACCCGCACGCTGATCCGCTCCGGCCCTTCCTGGAACACACCGGAGGGCGCGACCGCATTCTGCCCCTGCAGCGAGGCCATGATCGCGTGGACGTCCAGGCCGAGGGCCGCGATCTTCCGGGTGGAGAATTCGAGATAGATCACCTCGTTCTGCGCACCGAGAATGTCGACCTTGCCGACGTCCGGCACGGTCAGCACCTTGGCGCGGATGTCTTCGACGTGATCGCGCAGCTGACGCTGGCTCAAGCCGTCGCTGGTGAACGCGTAGATGTTGCCGAACACGTCGCCGAAGCGGTCGTTGAAGCCCGGTCCGATCACGCCTTGCGGAAACTCGCCCTTGATGTCCGCGATCATGTTGCGGACCCGGATCCAGGTCGGTTTCACGTCGGCAGCCTTGGTGGTGTCACGCAGATAGACGAAGACGGTGGTCTGGCCCGCGACGGTGACGCTCTTGGTGTAGTCGAGCGATTCCAGCTCCTCGAGCTTCTTCTCGATCCTGTCGGTGACCTGCCGGGTCATCTCCGCGGGAGAGGCGCCCGGCCACTGCGCCTGGATCACCATGGTTTTGATGGTGAAGTCGGGGTCTTCCTGCCGGCCCAGCTGAAGGTACGCAAACAGGCCCGCCGCCATGAAGGCGATCATGAAATACCAGACGAGCGAACGATGACTGAGCGCCCAGTCGGAGAGGTTGAACGACTTCATGGCTTCTGATCCTGTTCGATGCGGACTTGCTGTCCTTGCTTGAGGCTGTGGATTCCGGCGGTGACGACGCGGGCGCCGGAGGCAAGACCGCCGACGACGCGGAGACCGGCGGGATCGGCAACGACATCGACCTTTTGCAGCGAGGCGGTGTTGGCGGTCTGATCGACGACCCAGACGAAATTTGCGCCTTCCTTGGCGAGCAGCGCCGAAGCAGGCACGTGCTGCGCCCGGGATTGAGCCCTGTCGAGCTTGGCGGTCACGGTCGCGCCAAGCCGAAAGCTGTCGGGCGGATTGTCGAGGGCAATCCGGACGCGCCGCAGTCGGGTGACCGCATCGGCTTGGGGCGCAATCTCCCGGATGGTCCCTCGCACCTGAACAGCGGGCAGAAGCTGCAGGGCGACCGTGAATGGCAGTCCGACCTCAAGCGGCAGCGGAAAGTCCTCGCCGATATCGACGACCGCTTCGCGAACGTCCGGCCTCGCGATCGTCACCACGGTTTGACCGGGGGACACCACCTGGCCGACTTCCGCCCCGATCGCGGTGACCACGCCGGCGAAGTCGGCCTTGATCTGCGAATAGCCGAGCTGCTCCATCGCTTTCGTCAGATTTGCCTGTTCGCGCGCTACCGTCGCTTCGCCGCCGGCGCGCGCCTGCTCGGCATTGTCCAGGGTCTGCTTGGTGGTGGCGTCGGTGGTGATGAGCGTCCGCTGCCGTTCCTCCGTCGCTCGAAGGGTCGCGAACTGCGCCTCGGCCTTGGCAAGCTGCCCTTTGGCGGCGCGAACGGCGAGCTCGAGGGCCGTCGCGTCGATGGTGCCGATCGTCTGTCCCTCATTGACGAGATCACCGACGTAGACGGGACGGCTCGTCAGGCGTCCCAGCACGCGGAACCCGAGATTGGTCTTGTAGCGCGGCTCGATGACGCCCACTGCGACGGTATCGGCGGAATGATCGGCTTCGAGAAGCATCGATTGAACGGGACGCGTGGGCTCAGGCGCCTTCGCTTCCTGCTGACATCCGGCAAGCGCAAGCGCGCATGCCAGCGCGCCCGCCATAGTCACGGGCCTCGTCATGAGTGATCTCCTTCGTAAGTCACGGGCTGGCCCACGCTCAGGAGCTTGCCACCGTCCACCACCACTCGCTCGCCCGGCTCGAGACCCGCCTTGATCAACACTTCGCCGGCCTCGTACCCACCGACGATCACCGGCTTCAGGGAGGCGATCCGCGTCGCCGGATCGACGGTCCAGACCGCGGGTCTGTTGCCCGCCGCCATCAAGGCGCTCCATGGCAGGGCGACCTGCCGCTCGGCCTTCACTTTCACCGTTCCCGCGACGGCGCTTCCAAGCGTCATCGTGGGGGGCGGAGCCTTGATCGCCACCTTCACCCGAATGGTCGAACTCCTAGGATCGACGGCCGGAGAGATCTCTCGAACCTCGCCGTTCGCGGTCACGGCCGAGTCGGCCACCAGCCTCAACGAAACGTCGCCACCGTCGGAATTTCCAAGAAACATCGACTCGTACACATCGAAGACCGCGTCCCGTTCGCCGTCTTGCGCCAGCGAAAAGACCGGCTGCGCCGCCTGTACGACTTGACCGGTTTCGAGGTTGCGGGCGGTGACGACGCCGTCTGCCTCGGCCCGCAGCGCGGTGTAGCCGAGGGCGTCTTTCGACGTCCCCAGCAACGCTCGCGCCGATTCAAGCGCACCTTCAGCGGTTCGCAATCCTTCCTGCGCCTGGTCGTAGGCCGTGCGCGTGGTGAAGCCGCTTGCGATCAGCGACTTCTGGCGCTCGAAAGTCGTCTTCGCCACGCGCAGCTGGGCTTCGGCCGCCAGCACTGCGGCCGTCGCGGCATCGACATCGGCCTCCTGCTCGGCCGGGTCGAGCAGTGCCAGCACCTCGCCCGCCTCGACGTGGGTCCCGACTTCGACGAAGCGCGCGATCACACGTCCGCTGACACGGAACGACAGATCGGCGCGGAAGCGAGGCTGGACCTCCCCGGTCAAGGTGAGGGAGGCTTGCCGATCCTTCGGCTGCACGATTTCCGTGCGCACGAAGGCTGCGCGAGCAGCGGGAGCGGCCGCGTGATCGTCGCAGCCTGCGAGCGCGGCGGCGACGAGCGCGAGGGTCAGTCCGCCGATGGGCTTCACCAAGCGCATCTCACGGACGAATTTCGGACAGGGAGGTTTCATAGCGCGACCATGCGGTTGGGGGATGAGAACAGCTGACCCAAGGCATCGGACGGTTTCGGATCCGGCTTGGCTGCAACGGGATGATTGGCTTGGTGCGGGACGGGGGCAGGCGGACGAACAGGCGCGGTGTCGGCCGCCTTGGCCTTGACGGGCCGAGTCAACCTCATGCGCCGCGTCGCCATCCCCCAATTCGTCTGCCGCTCGCGCTCGGTCAGCGGAAACGAGAGGACGACCGACGTGAACTCGCTGCCGAAACCCTGCTCGATCCGACCGCCCAGGCTCCTCGCGAGGTCGTTGTCGGTCCGAACCCGCCGTCCGGAATCCGACCGCGCCGAACGCGAGCCGTTGTCGAGAACGATGCAGTTCACCAGTGCGCCGCGGCGGGTCAGCTTGACCTTGATCTCACCGGCACGCGCATCGAAACAGGCGTGTTTGGCGGCCGTCGCGATCAGGTCATGGACGATCAGACCAAGCCGCCAGCACCGCTCCGACTGAAGGGGGACGCATTCGGTGTCGAAGATCAGCTGGATGTTCATGCCGTCCAGTCGGGACCGGCGCATTGCGCAGCCCAACTTATGGACGTGCGCTGCGGCATCGACGAGGGCTTCGCCCTGAGGCCGCGCGAGCATCAGATGCACTTCGGCATGTCCGTGCAGCAGGGAGGCCACATCGTTCAAGGCGGCCTTCGCTTCGGCCCCTTCGGCCCGGACGATCGCAGCCGAGACCAGATCGAGCGCCGAGGCGACGCCGTCCGCGACCCTGTGATGCGACTCCCGCAACAGGACGCCTTCCGGCAGACGATGCGAATCTTGGCTCAAAACCGGCACTGCGTTCTCCTGAAGTGGGATCGGATGATCGGCCTCGGCGCGTAGGCTCTTGCGGCCCCGATCACCCGAAGGCGCTGCAAGCGTAAATCAAACTATACCGTATATTTTCTTTTTCTTGCCTTTCCGGACCGCCTATGTCAAGTGGCTTCTGCGTACGCACAGACTCGTGATTGGGAGACCGTCGATGACGAAGAAGACCACCCCGAAACGGGGCCGGCCGGCGAAGGAATTCGCCGGCGACGTCCAGGCCCGGATCCTCGATGCGGCCCAGCAGCTTTTTCTCGAAAAGGGCTACCGCAGCGCCAGCATCGACGACATCTCCGAGCTGGCCCCTGCGAGCAAGCCGACGATCTATGCGCATTTCCAGGGCAAGGAGGCGCTGTTCGCGGCCGTGGTGGCGCGGACCATCAGCGGCCTGTCGGATTTCGAAGGCTTCGAGCCGGAGGGCCGCACCCTGCAGGACAAGCTCATGAGCCTGGGCACCGCGATCGTGGAGAAGGTAATCGAAGAATCTCTGGGGATGGTTCGCGCCACCATCGCGGAAGCGCAGCGTTTCCCGGAGTTGAGCCGCAACGTCCACGACGCCGCGCGGGATCGTTCCGTCGGCGCCATTTCTCAGCTACTGAACGAGACGACCCAGAAGGTCGCGCGCGCACCGAAAGGTCCCTTCACGGGCAAGCGCAGCATCGCCACCGCTCAGATCTTCCTGGATCTGATCCTGCTCCCGATGCTTTTCCGCTCACTGGTGGGAGAAACGCCGAAGGACTTGCGACGGGAGTTGCCGTCTTTCGTGCGGGAACGCGTCCGGTTTTTCCTCTCGGCGTGCGAGGCGGATTGGACGCCTTGAACCGCACCGGACGCTAGGCCCGGCACGTCGCGCGGTAGTGCAGCGGCTGGCCGGCGACCTGCGCCGGCGCGGCGCTGCGGAGCGCGCCCGAGCAAAAGCTCATCATCTCGTCGAAGGCCGCCCTACCAGCCATCGTTCTCATGCGCGACGGATAGAGGTACGCACCCATTGCCTCACACGTGCAGCGGGCCAGCGCCGTCGGGCTCCCTGCCCGAAACTCGCCACTCGCCTGCCCGGCCGCGATGATCGACCGGACCAGGCCGCGGACCGTGTCGGCATGGGACAACACGACCGGCCAATCCGCTTGTTCTGCTGCAATCACCAGCTCGTGCAGCCTCGCATCGTGCGCCAGCCTATGTTCATGCCGCTGGCAGATCGCCCAAAAAGCGGCCTCCAGGCGCTCTTCGCCCGAGACATTACTGCGGGCCTCGATTCCCGCATCGGCGCACATCTCGCCGAGGAGTCCTGCCACCACGGCCTCCTCTACCGCCTGGCGGGAAGGAAAGAACCGATAGATATTTGCCGGGGACATGGAGGCGCTGCGGGCGATGTCCGCAACGGTCGTCTTCCGATAGCCGATGGCCCGGTACAGTCGAATGGCGGCCTGCACGATTCTTTCGCGAGGGCACGGCGATCCGCCCGGGGATGCCTGGGTCTTGTTCATCTTCGGGCTCAATGCGGCGGAATTGCCTGCACCTCGCGCCGGCAAGCCTCGCCGAATTCACGCAGCGGATCCATCTCTTCGAGGAAGCCCGGCAGGTCGACGAACGAGGTGTTCGGTGCCAGGTAGGTCTCGATGATCAGCCGTCCCGCCCGCTCTGCGGCATGGACCACCTCGTCGTCGGATAGTATCCGCATGCGCCCGATCAGCGCATAGAGATTCACCAGCGCCGGAATCTCGGATTTGTCGCTGGTAAGCGCGTCCGCATACAGCCGGGACGCCTCCTCGATGAAGCATCGATACAGCTTTTCACGTTTGACGAACGCGTGAGCATGATGGCGTTCGCGGACCCTCCGACGGCGGGTCGCCCACCCCGTGACGATCGTGGAAATCGCTCCGAAGGCCGAGCCTCCGAACGCGGCGAAAGCGGGGAAATAGATCGTGTTCATGCGATCACTCCTCATCTTTTGCGCCGCGATGCCGACGCGCTTCCATCGTTCTGATCGAGGCTGCAGCGGCGGCTGCCTGGTCGAAGACGGCCCCGCAAGCATCGCTCAGGTCGGACCTTCTTTGCCGGAGACAGGCTTCCACACCGGTGGGGTCGGGAATGTAGCCGATGCACAGGCGAAACGCGTCAGGCGCGCAGGCGGCCCTCTGCTCGGCCGTGCCCCGGCCCTCCTGCGCGAACGCCGCGCTGGCTACTGAAACTAACGTCACACCGACGAGCGCTGCTCGCTTCCTAAACATATCCGATCCCTTTCACCGGTTGATTCATTCGACCGCGCATCGCAGGACCCGAAGCCCCGCGGCCGAGCAGCGCGAACACGCGCTTGTGAGTCTCTGCACTTGACACTTTCGCGACCCATGCTGTATGCGAAATATACGGTATAGTTTATTTAATGGTGGAACGATGTCAAGCCTGCTGTTGACGCTCGCAAGGGAAAATCCCTGGCCCGGAATCGCACTCGCATCTCTCAATTTCATGGTCGCCTTGTCGCTCGTGGGCATGAGCCTGCTGCTGACGGTGACCATCGCGGCACTCGCCTGGCTTCACCAGCTTGCCGACCGGGAGCCCGCGCCCCTGCGATGTGGCGAGCCGGCCGGGCTCCGGATGCCTTCGACGGCGCTCTGTTGCACCCCACGACAATCCTGGCGGAAATTCTGACATGCTCGGCGTGATCGAAGTCTTCGACGTCATGCACCTGGATCCGGCCACTGGCCATCCGGTGTGGACCGGCCTCACGGGCACGCGCACCGCCCTCAAGCGCGACGGGCACGCGATCGATCCAAAAGCCACGGCCTATTGCCCGGTCGAATGGATCGACGAGCGCGGTTATCTCGATGCCCAGCTCGCGCGCCGGCATCCGCGACCTTGGGGCATCTGACAATGAGAAGGTCTCGTGCCATGTCCAGGATCGAGCTGCCATGAGCAGGCAATCCATGCTGTCACGAAGTGCGAGCGGTCTCGTCGAACCGGAGCTACCCCTGCGGGGCTATTTTTTCTCGGTCGGAGGCGCGCTGCTCTTGCTGCTTTTGGCAGCCGGTTGGGCGCTGCCTGCTCCTGCGCCGAGCCCACTCACGGACTCGCGTTCTGCGCTGCCGCCGATCCGGATCCGCTCCGACACCAAGGCACCGGAGGCGGTCGTCATCGATACCAGCGGGTTCGGACTGCGCGTGAGGGCAGCCGAGCACGACATCGCCGACGGTCCAGCGGGGCAGCCCGAAGCTCACCTCGAAAGTAGCGACGAAACTCCGACGCAGCCGACTGATCTGCGCCTTCGGCAAAGCCTGGGGCAATCGGAGCCTGACGTTCGCGACCACGCAGGCGAAACCGCCAGTCGAGGCGACATCGCGGTGCGAGAGCGCAAACTCGATCGCGCCCATCCCGTAAAGCGGCGGCACGCTCCGCATTCTGCTTTCGCTAACGGCCTTGGTGCCTGCGGTTCATCGATCCGCGAGCGCCGCCATTGCCGAACCGCATGGTCGCCGAACTAATCCCCCAGCCATTTTTGAATGAACACCAAAGGACTATCCGATGCCAAAAATGCAGTTGCTTGCCCTCATGGTTTGCTCCGCCGCCCTGACCGGGACGGGAGCGATGGCCGACATCACCCAAGCTCCTTCCGACGCTGCACAGCAAAGCGCTGCCACGCAGCACGATGTCGACGAAGCGGCCATCCGCCGAGTGATCGAGCAGTTCCATACCACCCGCGTGCCGCTGGATCAGGCGATGACGATCGCCGAGCGCTTGCACGACGGCTCAAGGACCGCTGACGTCAACTTCGAGATATCCGGTCCGCCCGTCTACCGCGTGCGCACGGTCAAGAACGAGCATATCTACGAGAATGTGATAGATGCGAGCACCGGGAGCGTGTCGCAGCGCGAGATTGCATCATCATTGAAGGATCTCGATCGAGAAGATCTCGCCAAGGTCGTCGCCCTGAAGTGGATCAAGCAGGAGCTGTCGGATGCGGTGCGGGTCGCGGAGAAAGCGGCGGAGGGAAAAGCGCTCGCTGGCGGACTGATGAAGCAGGACGGCAAACTCAATTTCGTTGTCGTCGTCGCCACCGGTGACCGTTTGAAGGAAGTCCTGCTCGAGCCGCCCAAGGTCGGGCGGCAGCCAACGCACCGCTAGGCCGCTGCACCGGTGGTATGCGATCGTCGACGGCGCGCCTGTGCCGTTCGCCAATCCCCGTCGGCCGGAGCCGAGCTCATCCGCGTGTTCGAAGACGTCCCGGACGATCTGAGTGCGCTCAGAGCGCGAGGCCTACGGAGGAACCCGGTACGACCTACTTGCCGCTGAGGGATAGGCTCATGCGGGTGACGACGTCGTCCCAGGCATGCTCTTCCTCGGCGGAATAGTTGATCAACACGCAATGGACCAGCCGCCCGGAGAAGCTGCAGCGGTCGTAGAAAACCTTGTCCCCCTTGTAGCTGGAAACCGCGAAGAAGCGCGACGTCACGCGCTTGTACTGGATGCGGGAAGGTGGGTGCTTCTTGGCGAGAAAGGCGGCGGGTGAATCGTTCTCAAGGTTGGGAGCAGCCTGGATCGTGAGGTCGGCGCGGCCGTCTGCGGTTCGGAATCGCTGCCCGTACCCGTCGGGTTGGCCGGCTTCTTCCGTGAAGATCGAGGCAGGGAAATCTACAGAGGTGCCAGTCTGCGAGATGGTGTACCTGGTCCATCTCACCGGTTGCGCCGATACCGTCACTGTCGAGGCAGCGAGTGCCAAGGCAAGAGCCGCCATCGTTGCTTTCATTGCATTTCCCTCCGGGTCGCGTTCCGCCGAACCGGCGGAGCCCGGTCCTATCCTTCCTTCAGCGCCGACTTGACCTCACGTACCGGCCAGCTTTCGCCGTCCGCGATCACGCGGACCTTTGCATCTCCGCCGACCAGCACGTAAGAACTCAAATCGTCGTCAGCCGGCATGACGACGATGTCCGTCTCGGCTTCCAGTTCAGCGTCAGATCGAGATCGCCAGGGAATATTCGCCAGCGCGAGCCATCGTCGAGCTCGACGATGTGGCTCTCGGAATGTGATCTGATCTTCACGACGAGGCCCGGGCGCCCGCTCTACTTCTGCCCCGAGGGAGTCTGGGCGTTCGAGTTGTTCGGGTTCTGCTTGTTGGCTTCGTGATGTCCGATCACGCATCCCGCCGCGGCGCCAAGCTTGCCATGGCCCGCTACATGGCCGGCGACGCCGCCGACGATGGCGCCCTTGATGCATCCTTTGGCTTCCGCCGGTGACGCCAAGGCGAGTACGGACAGGCAGGTGATGGCTAGGATTGTTTTCATGATCGTTCTCCGAGCTGAGGCGCTTGGGAGAATCAAGTCGCATGGAGCAAGGCCGTTCCGCTGCGGACGGCGAATGCTCGCCGAATACCGCGTGTGTTTCGGCATGGAATAAGGGCTCTGACTCACTTTTGATGAAGTTCAGGCGCCGGCTCGCGTTGGTTTCACAAAGGAATCAATATGATGCAGCGAGCCCTACGTCCGTCGGTCTTGGTCCCTCGCGGATTTGACGTGGAAAGCGCCTTTTGTAGTGGCGCTACAACCGTGATCACCGTACATCCCACGAGCAGGACGAGTCTCTGTCCCGGTTGCGGGACCAGTTCAGAGAGGATTCATAGCCGATATCAGCGGCGCCTCACTGATCTGCCGCTGGCGGGGCGGCAGGTTCGCCTGGTGGTCGTGGCGCGCCGCTTTCGCTGCGTTACTGTTTTGTGCGGTCGGCGTGTTTTCACCGAGCGCTTTGACGACGCAGCTCTGGCACCGTGGGCGCGGCGAACGACCCGGCTCGATCTGATCGTCCATCACCTTGGCCTTGCCTTGGGTGGCCGCCCGGCGGCGAGTTTTGCCCGTCGACTTATGCTGCCCGTGAGCAACGACACATTGCTTCGGGTGGTTAGAAAGCGCGGGTGTCCGCCCTTTGCTGTGCCGAGCGTTATCGGCATCGACGATTGGGCCTGGCGGCGCAATCAGCGGTACGGAACGATCATCTGTGACCTCGAGCGGCGACGACCGATCACTCTCTTACCCGACAGAGAGCCAGCCACTGCGCAGGCCTGGCTCGCGGGGCAGCCACAAATCGCTGTGGTCGCGCGCGACCGCGGCGGTGGATATGCCCTTGCTGTGGCCAAGGCACTCCCGCACGCTACCCAGGTCGCCGACCGTTGGCACCTCATGGAGAACGCGAGCCACGCCTTCCTGGATGCGGTTCGCAAATCCATGCGCCAGGTCCGCATCGCGGTCGGCTCCGCCACCATAAATCCCAGCTTGTTGACCGCCGCCGAGCGCATTCAATATGAGGGCTATCTTCGGCGAGAAGACACCAACGCGGCAATCCTCAAACAGGCTGAGACGGGCATCTCCATAAAGGAGATCGTACGGCTCACCGGCCATAGCCGGGGCCTCATCCGCAGGGTATTGCGAGGTCAGCGATCCGACGTGTTCAGGGTGCGCGAGAGCTCGCTCGAGCACTACCTGCCGTGGCTCGACGCTCAGTGGACTGCTGGCCGTTGTAATGGCGCCGACCTTTGGTGTTGCCTCAAGGCGCAGGGATTTAGAGGCTCGCTGCGGGTCGGCGTGAGGGCGCTGCGCAGCGGCGCGCTGGAAATTTGCATCAAACCCG
This sequence comes from Bradyrhizobium sp. MI1.10, assembly GCF_055811035.1. Taxonomy (NCBI): domain Bacteria; kingdom Pseudomonadati; phylum Pseudomonadota; class Alphaproteobacteria; order Hyphomicrobiales; family Nitrobacteraceae; genus Bradyrhizobium; species Bradyrhizobium sp. MI1.10. The sequence continues at coordinate 165,568 of NZ_JBVVPN010000007.1, read as the reverse complement.
CAAATGGCTGACCCAGCTCCAGGACCAGGTAGATCGCCCCGGCAGCCGACAGTGCAAAAACGAACAGCGAGCCGAAAACGGTTCCGCTGGGTTTGGCAAACAGGCCGAAGCTTCCAAAGATGATGGTGAGCCAGAAAATCAGCACCACCAGGAACGGCATCGGGATCGAGTTGTTCGTCTGTGCGAACAGCAGCAGGCGGGTTTGCGCAATGTCGGTGGCGATCTGTATGGCCCTGGCTTGCAGGGAGCGCTGGGAATCGTTCTGCGGCGAAAGCTGCTGAAGCTTCGCAAAGAATGCGTCGCTTGCGGCGCTCGCCTCGAAGGGGTTCGCCCTGGCAACCTCGGAACTTTTCTCGCGCCACATTCGATCGGCTAATACAACGATGCTGCGCCGCAATAGATTGCGTAGGTCGTTCGTCTCCGGTCCGTACTCCGCCAAGAGATTGTCGAGCACGACAACATTACTCGTCATCTGCGTGACTTGAGTGCTCTGCGTGTCGTAGGAGCCCTTCGCCGAGCCGATCAGCAGCCCGAGCACAAGCGCGGCTATCGTCCCGATGAGGCCCGTGCCCAGCCTGACCACATCCTTGTCATCAGGGCTCAGGTGATGCCCAGGAAGGAACATACCGAGCAAAGCGCCGCCTGAGATGCATACAAACGTGATGCACGATAACGCGATTGCATTCATGATTCACCCGTCTCGCGAGGCAGCGGCCGTCTCTCTGTTGGTCGTCCAGTTTAACAACAGAGCGACGAGCCTGACAGGCCGTTCAAGCTCGTTCGCCTGAGCGCAGCCTCGGTCTCTGCCGCGTATCGTTGACGGGGTATCCTGACGCGTCGTGGCCCCTCATCAGTACACCCTGCGCCGAACAACGGACGCCCGCGGCGCGGCGACCGGACCGGCCGGACTACGGAAATCATCAGATGTTTCATGACGGCTTTCCCCTTGGGTGGTTATTCTGTGGGTTCCAGCAATCGCGGTGCCGCGGCGTGTTGCGGCTTAGCGGTGTGTCGCCTTGGCCGCGGAGGCAACTGCGGGTCCCGTAGCGATCAATGTGCGTCGGTCGTGAATCAAGCTCTCCAGCCGGTGCGCTGCCACGGTCAATGTGGCATCATCCACCGCGCGCTCGTCTCCACCAGCGGATTTGGCACGCTCCGCCTTTAGAAGGCCGTCGATTTCTTCTTCGATATCCGAAAGCTCAGCCTCCGTATCGACTTTCCGAATCCGGCGCGCCAGGGCGTAGAGAGAGTCGAGCGGGCCTTCGGTTGCACGGTTGCCGATACCCAGGAATTTCCACCCCGCCGCAAGCATGGTAATCGCACCACCCAGTACCATCGGCGTCAAATAGATCCAGTTGCCGTATTCATCCATGAAGCTCTGCGTGGTGCTGTTGTAGACGGCTGCCGCGCCAGGGTGCAGCGGAAGGTAGGCATCCTGGTCGGTGCTGGGCGCCGTGATCTGCGCGAAAATCGGCTGCTCGCGCAGAAGATTCCTGCGGGCGCTCATGATCGCCTGCGTGAGGCTGGTTATAAGATCAGTGCCGAGCTTCTTTTGCGCAACCAGGTACAGCGAGGTCCTCAGGGTTGTCAGGTCATCATCCGGGACCGGCGGCGATCCCCGCAGCGTGCCCTTTGGGACGTCGAAGCTTTCAAAGGCGCGTTCATTCTCTGCAATTGCCCCCGCGGACTCGATTGCGATCAGTATCGGGACCTTTTTATGGTCGAGTTGAAAAAATCCGCGAACGAGCGAGAGGTATTTTTCGGCGAGCGGGATGGCGACAAGCAGGGCACTGACCTGTTTTGACTGAATGGCTTGCCGGACATCCGTCAAAGCAACGTTCTTGAATACAACTTTTGCGCTCGCAAGATCATATTCCTTGGTCAACACATCGACAATCTTGGCGTTCGCTGCTCCGCCGACCACACCGACCGTGCGTCCCTTCAAGCTGGCAATGCTATCGATGGACGATCCCGGCGGCGCGATGATCAGTACGACCATGTGGCTGACGACGACGACGGCTTGCGCCTGGGACAAGTCGCCGACATCGCCGCGAACCACAGCGAGATCTACCTTACCCGCGGAGAAAGCGGCAGCGGCCTCAAGCGCGGTGCCGCTGTCGACGACCTTGAGCCGGACCGGCGCGTTCGTTGAAACGAACTCGCTTGCCATCGCGGACATTGCCTTGGCGGCCTCGCCGTCGATCGAGCCCACCGCCACGGTCAGCGTTACCGGGCGAGTGTAGTACCGATAGGCAAGGAGACCTGCGCCCGCCGCAAAGCCAGCGACGCCGATGAGCAGGAGAAAGCGAAGCCAGAGCGGCAATCTTATCGACATCATATCCGTCACTCCAGACGCGCCTCAGCGTCCTGAAAATTTTCGTTCGTCACCTCAAAAAACTTATTCAACAAAATCGGCTAGTAGCGGACATCGGCATCTCCGAAGATGCAACGCTTTCGCCAGCGACAATCACCACTCCGGAGGCCGGACTGTCGGCCCGATGTCCTCAGAACCTGGCAGGCCCGGCGCCGGCGGTTGCGGCGCATTCGCGGGCGGAAGCAAGTTGCCCCAGTCCGTTCGCGCACGCATCTGGTCAACCGTTGCCGGGCTCACGAAGTTGCCGCCTTCCCGTATCTGCCACCCGCCGCCGAGGGCCCGAAACACCGCGGTGAGGCCGAGCGGAACGCTGGCCGTTGCGCTGGCCAGGCTGTTCTGCGCCTGAAAGAGATTCTGTTCCGCGGTCAGTACTGTGGTGAATGACGTCGCACCCTGCTCATATTGCTCAAGCGCGATTCTGAGGGCACCATTTGCCGCGTCAACGCTGCGACGCAGATACGCGGCTTGGTTCTGTGATTGCAGATATGCCGCAAGACCGTTGTCCACCTCCTGCTGGGCACTCAACACGGCGTTCTGATAGTCGATCAGCAACTGCTGAAGTTTGGCATCCTGCAAACGAATGTTGTTGGTGATTTGCCCGTAGTTCAGCAGATTCCATTGAAACGACGGGCCCGCAGCATACGCCACGCCCTTCCAACTGACGACTTGGCCAAGGGTATGGCCGTTGGCAGTACTGGCCGAACCGCCGAACGTGCCCGTGATGCTGATGGCCGGATAGAGCTGCGTCGTGGCAATTCCAATCTGCGCACTCTGCGCCAGCGCGGCGAGTTCAGCGGCGCGGACGTCCGGTCTGCGGCGCAACAAATCCGCAGGGATTCCAACAACGACTGTGCGAGGTGGCGATGGTATTCGCCCTACCGAGCGTGAAAGCATCATACCGAGGGACTGCGGCGGAACGCCAAGCAGGACGCAGAGCGCATTTTGCCCCTGCTGCAATTGTATCGTCAATTGGGGAATTGCCGCACGTGTCTGCTCGAGGACGTTTGTCGCCTGGAAGACGTCAAGCTCTGAAGTCCCGCCGCCCGTGAACTTTGCCTTTGCGATGCTAAGCGCCTGTTCCTGCCTGCGGACATTGGCCCGTGCAATTCCGATCAACTGCTCCGTTGTGCGGATACCGATATAAGTTGCGGTAACATCGGCGAGAAGCGACACCAGAACGCCGTCATAAGTCGCGATCGACGCCAGGTACACGCCATCGGCGGATTCAACACCGCGGCGAAACTTGCCCCAGAAGTCCAGCTCCCAAGCTGCCTGCGCAGCAAGAGCATCGGTCCAGAAATATGCAGGCGTCGCATTCGGACCGGCCAGCGGCGTCGCCGCGCTGGTTCGATTGTAGATGACCGAGCCCACGCCTTGCTGCACCTGCGGATAAGTTATGCCGATAGCTATTCCCAGCGCCGCACGTGCCTGCAGCACCCGAGTCCCTGCGCTCTCCAGCGTCAGGTTTTGGCCATACGCAATCTGGATCAGCTTGTTGAGGGTGGGGTCATGAAAGCCCGTCCACCAGTGTACGTACTCAAGGGGGCCGGATTTAACCGAGCGATTGTCTGCGCCGCGAAACTTTTCGGCAAGCGGAGCGACAGGTGTTGTAAAATTCGGCCCAATCGTACATGCCGCAGTTGGCAGGAGAAGCACAGCCACAAGCAACCAATGAAATGACCAGCCAAGATCAGCGCCGACGTTATGCCGCCGCCCAAATGGTGCCCGATGCTGCGTCTCCAAGGCTTTCGCTCCCCACGCACGTTGACCTGACTGTATCCCTTCATTGTCGCACTGCACGTTACGATGGCGGCTTTTCCACAGTGGGCACGACGTACAACAGCCACTTCTTCATCCGGATCGCGACCTTCGAAATGACATGCGTGGCCTTGCCCTTCTGCGTGTAGATTACCGCCGATCCGCCTGACCCGAGGGACAGCTTGTGGGCGACGGCATCGTCGCTGAAATTGATCCGCACCGCATAAAGCCCGTCAGATCCGATCCGGGCCGCGTTCGGGATTGTGCCGCTGGTTGTGAACTGACCGCCTCCAGTGGCCGGAATCACGTAGTCCACTTTTCCAAGGAACAGACGGCCCGGGTAGGGATTGAGCACCATCTCCACCTCATCGCCCGGTTCGACATTCGAAAGCCAGTTCTGCGGAAACACCGCGGCGACCGCGGTATCTGACACGTTGACGAATGTTCCAGCAGGGGCAAGCGGAAGCGGCACCAGCATGGTTCCGACCTGCACCTGCCAATTCGTGACGTAGCCATCGCCAGGTGCCATCATCTTGCACTGCGAGAGGTTAAAGCGCGCGTCGTCCAGTTGAGCTTCGACAGCAGGAACATTGCTCTGGGCCGTCACCAACGCGGCGGCAGCCTGTTGAGCCGAAGCCTGCGCTTGCGCGAGGCCCGCTTCGGCCTGTTGAGCGGCGGCGTCCGCCTCCTGACGTTCTTGCGTCGCCTTGGCTACGTTAAGCTGACTAATGGCAGCTTTGTCCGCGCGCTGAATGTTGAGCGCAATCTGTTCCTGGGTCTTGGCCAGTTCGTCCGCAGCCTTCGCCTTCGCGAGAGTGGCCTGCGCATTCGGTATCGCTGCGTTTGCGGTCGTGAGCGCAGCCTCGGCCTGTTTTACGTTTGCCTTCGCTGCCGTTAATTGCGCCTCGACCTGGTTGACCGTGTACTGGTAGGGAGCCGGATCGACCTCCAGCAGCAGATCACCTTTTTTCAACGGTTGATTTGCCTGCGCGTAGATCGTCTTGACCTGCCCTTTGACGTAAGGGACGAGTTGCACCACGTATTGGCTGGTGACCATCTTGTCCGTAATCGGCGCCGACTGCGTCCAGACCACCACGACGCCGCCGATCATGAATACGCCAGCCACGATCATGCCTGCGATTATATAAGCCGTGGGCTTGATGCGCAGCACCTTGAACAGCACGAGAACGACGGCAACGTAGACAATGATCAGAAATGCGATCACGGGCGCGTCTCCTTGTCCGGAGCTTTGCGCAGTACCGCTAAAGGCGCTGCTGCGACCTCGGATTCAGCCGCGCGACCCGGCTGTCTCCCGTCCCCGACCGGGGATTTGGTGCCAAAGGGCGTCGTGAACGCCCATATGAACGCCACCGGCCACAGCAACCCGCCGGTCGCGATCCCGATCCAGCTCATGGCATTGATCGCGCCGGCCTGCGGATGATTCCATTTGTGTGCGAGCTGACCTGGAAGTTTGCCCAGATTGACGACAATGATGACGCCAACAAGGATCAGAACAGCAAACACGACAAACGCGAACGCATCCAACGCGCCGAATGAAGAATCCACCGCCAGCACTCCATGTAAAAGCTGTGTGGTTATATTTCGCGCACGTGCTCGCTGCTCAGTCTATTCTGTCCAAGATGTAGGGCAAGCATTGTGTGAGCTTGTCTCGCTCAGTCCCTCGCTTTTTCGAGTGCATGACGCATAAGCTTTTGATCATCACCAGACAGCTGCGTTGGTCCAAGCTTGAACGTCAGCTTGTCGATCTTCCCGGTGAACTGGAACGGGAGCTTGTAGCTGTCATCCACTCCGGTGCGGCTGTCGAGGCCGACGTCGAAGGACTCGTCGATCGCCATCAGGAACGCAATCGAGTGCGGGATCGACTGGCGGGAAACCTCCTTGCCGTCCACCGAGAGTACCCCGGTGCCACCCTTGCCAAAGCCCGGCCCGTCATATTTGAAATCGAACACGATGGTGTGCTTGCCCGGTTTCAGCGCCGAGCCCAACCAGTCCCGCGCGCCCACGCCGGCTTCCCAGCGGTAGCGTTTCAAATCCAGCATGTTGTAGACAAAGACCGGCTTGCCCTTCAGCAGATAGAGGCCATAGCCGCTGAATCGGCCGCCGAGGGTCACGATCATTCCTTCAGCGCCACCGTTTGAGACCGTTATATCGCCGGTGATCTTGTAGTCCTTGTTCATGATGCTGGGTGCGTTCTCGGCGGGGATGCCGGGATTCACGCCCTTGTAGGTAAATTCAGTTCGCCCGGCGGTCGCACTCGGACGCGGCGTGACGAGTCGCGGCAGGACCGAATTGTCCAACGGCAAGACCTGGTATTTTGCAGCCTCACTTATGAACACTGCTTGCAGCTCCTTCAGCTTGTCGGGATTCTTGGCTGCGAGGTCGTTGGATTGCGAGAAGTCCTCGGCGATATTGTAAAGCTCCCATTTGTAATTGTTGATGTCAGGCAGCTTTGCCGTTCCCAGAAGCCATGGCGGCGCAGGCGGCGTCGTGCATGCATACCAGCCATCGTGGTAGATGCCGCGATTTGCAAACATCTCGAAATACTGCGTATCGCGCTTTGACGGTGCGTTGGCGTTGGCCCGGTCAAACGTATAGGCCATGCTGATGCCCTCGATGGGCTTTTGCGTTATGCCATTCACCGTCGTCGGCGCCGGGATGCCCGCGGCCTCTAGGATGGTCGGTACGATGTCGATGATGTGATGGAATTGGCTGCGGAGACCGCCGACGTCCTTGATGTGGTCGGGCCACGAGATGGCCATGCCTTGCCGGGTGCCGCCGAAATGCGAGGCCACCTGCTTGGTCCACATGAAGGGCGTATCGAATGCCCATGACCACGCCACCGACATATGCGGGTACGTCTTGTCGGAGCCCCAATTCTCATAATGTAGCATCAGCTCGGCCTCAGGGAGTTTCAGAACGCCGTTGTAGGCCGTCATCTGGTTCGGGGTGCCCTCAAGCGTACCCTCGGCGCTAGTACCGTTGTCGCCGCTGATATAGATGATCAGCGTGTTGTCGAGCTTGCCCATGTCCTCGACCGCCTGGATGACGCGGCCGATTTCGTTGTCGGTATAGGCCGCGTAGCCGGCAAACACTTCGGCTTCGCGCGCATACAGCTTCTTTTGTATCAATGAGAGCGAGTCCCATTTCGGCAGGGTATCCGGCCAGGCCGTGAGCTGGGTGTTCGCCGGGATGACTCCAAGCCGCTTCTGGTTGGCGAAGATTTGATCGCGCAACTTCTCCCAACCCATGTCGAACTTACCCTTGAATTTGTCGATCCATTCCTTCTTTGGCTGATGTGGCGAATGGGTGCCGCCAGGCACGTAATAGACGAAGAACGGCTTGTCGGGCGCGGCCGCGTTCAGGCTGTTCATGTAGCCGATGGCCTCGTCCGCCATGTCGGTGATTAGGTTGTAGCCGGGCTTGCCAAGCCATGGAGAAATCTGAGTCGTGTTGCGGAAGAGATAAGGCGTCCACTGGTCGGTCTCGCCGCCCATGAATCCGTAAAAGTACTGGAACCCCATTCCGACTGGCCATTGATCGAAGGGGCCCGCGGCACTGTACAGGTAGCTCGGGGTGTTGTGGTTCTTGCCAAACCACGACGTGGCATATCCGTTGTCGCGAAGAATCGTTCCGATCGTCGCGCTCTCGGGGCCGATGACGGAATCATAGCCCGGATAGCCGGTGGACATCTCGCCGATCACGCCAAATCCGACCGAATGGTGGTTGCGGCCGGTGATCAGCGCTGCCCGCGTCGGCGAGCAAAGCGCCGTCGAGTGAAACTGGGTATAGCGCAGGCCCGCGTTGGCAATGCGATCCATGCTCGGCGTCGGAATGACGCCGCCGAACGTGCCGGACACGCCATAACCTTGGTCGTCTGTCATGATCAACAGCACGTTTGGCGCGCCTTTAGGCGGCACGACCGACGGTGGCCAGTATGGCTTGGAATCCGTGGCATCCTCCTTGATCACGCCACCGAATTTCGGAGGCTCGGGCGGAAGCTGCTTGCCGTCGAGTGTCATCGTGGCGCCGGGTGTGCCCGGCGTACTCGTAATTTGCTGGGCCGCTGCCGTCACTGCGAGGAGGCTCGGCAAAGTGATGAGCAGGCTCGCAAGACCGGTGGCCAACAGCCACCTCTGTTTCAATCGGAGCCTGTTTTGTTCATCGATCATGGGATTTGCCCTCTCGTTTGATGCAGCGGAATCCAACGTGACTTGCCGATGTGTCGACCGGCTCGGGATGGCGTGCCGCCGGCCGGTAGCGACGGCAATAGTTGGGCGCGCAGAGATGCGACCCGCCCTTGAGCACCTTGCGCGGGATCTTGATATTGGGCGTGCAGCGATCGTAGCTCTGATCTTCGCGCCCGCCGCGCGGGTTCTCCGGGATGCAGCAGGCTTTCAGCGCATCGGCCTTATGCTTCGCCACGTACCAATCGCTCGTCCACTCCCAGACATTGCCGATCAGGTCGTGGAGGCCATAGCCGTTCGGCGGAAACGCCGTCACCGGTGACGTGCGCTCATAGCCGTCGGTCGCCAGATTCTCGTGCGGAAACTCACCCTGCCAGGTGTTGGACATCTGGCGTCCGCCGGGCATGAGTTCGTCGCCCCAGGCGTACTCCGCGCCGTCGAGACCGCCGCGCGCCGCGAATTCCCACTCGGCCTCGGTGGGTAGCTCCTTGCCTGCCCACTTGGCATAAGCCTCGGCGTCCTTGAAAGCCACATGCACGACCGGATGCTCGTCCAGTTCGCGGATCGAGCTGCCGGGTCCGTAAGGCCGCCGCCAATTGGCGCCAAATTTGAACGTCCACCACTCGCCCCAATTCCGCAGATCAACGCGCCGCTTGGGCGGCGCAAATGCGAGGGAGCCCGCTTTGAGCATATGCGGCAGCGCGCCCGGATAGTCCTTGGGGTCCGGTGCTGTTTCGGCAAAAGTGACATAGCCCGTCGCTTCGACGAACTGCCGGAATTGCCGATTGGTCACCGGCGTACGGTCCATCCAGAATCCGTCTACCGTCACGCGATGGACAGGCATCTCCTCCGGATAGTGTCGATCCGAACCCATGCGGAACGTGCCGCCTGGGACGTAGAGCATGCCCAAATCGGTCGAACGCTCCAGCAGCTGTTCGCGGCTCGACGACGAGATCGCATCGGCGATTGTCATGACGCCTCCGTCTCAGTTCACCTTGACCACCAGTGGAAGTTTCCAGCTTCCGCTCAGGATCCTTCAGTCGCGGATCGAAAGTGAATCGGTCGATTGAATGCGGGGAAGCGCGCGCCTCTCCGTGTATTCATTCGTTTTAGTAACAGGGTGGATAAGGATAATAGCCGCAGGCCGGACGGGCGTAGCCATAAGGTGCAGGGTAGGCAGCCGCTCCATAAGCGGCGGCACCGGCGGCGCCGGCATACATGGCGCCGCGAAACGCCGAACGGCGAGCGACGCCGGCAAACGACATCGGCGTGAACGGCCGGCCGATGATATCAATAAAGAGTGCTGCCCCACCATCCGCGCCGGTGATGTCTCCCTCGAGGGTCTGAACGTTGAACGTCAGCTTGTCACCTTCGAGCTTCGGGTTTTTCAGCACAACGACGGCGTCCTTCACCGAACCGTCCTTGCCGAACACGGACAAGGTTGCGTTCGGCGGGTTCTTGGCGAAGCTGTCGTCGCCCGATCCCCATTCTGCGATCACATCAGCGGTGGGCTGGTGGCCTGCGGATCTTACCGGACGGTCGGCGAATATGATCGAACTGGGTGTTACGCCGGTCAAGGTGAGAGTGTCGCCCTGCAACGTCGCGCCGCGGGAGTTGAGCACGAACAGCGAGGGCACAATTTCAGGTTTGGCCGAAGCAGATGGCGTGCCGATCGTTTTCATGGAAGGCGGAGCAGCCGCGTTTTGAGCAAGCGCTGTTTCGCCCCCGCACAGCGTTGCGGTCACGGCCAGCATTCCGAAGATCTGATTCAATATTGTGATACGCATGACATCATTCCCCGTCAAAAACCGTCGGAACGACTTGAAGCACTCGCGCTTGGTCGCACGAGGGAGCGCATATGCACGAGCTTGGGCGCGCATTTGCAAGAGAACGCGCAACGTAGCTGGATCAAACGCCTGACGGCGTATGTGGAATCGAAATTAGGCGCGGTGAAAAACGTTGCTATGAGGCGATATTAGATATTTCTTGAAACCTCCTCGCGAATGGAACGCTAGCACAACCAAATGATGAGGGCCAGCCATGATCATTATTTTGTGCCTCTATGTCGTTCGCGCTGTGGGCCCCTGCTCTCGAAATTCAAACTGGTGCGATGGGGCTGGCTGTCCGGGACAATCTCCCTGCTGGTTGGCGAGTTGATCCTCGCGACATTTCTTGCGCTTTTTAGTGCGATCAGCGGAAGTGTACATGCGTAAGCCACACCTGCGTTCGCGCCTAGTCCTACGCTAGTGCCTCTACAGGCCACGATCCGTTCGTCTTAGGTTCATTGCGGACTCGATTCCATTGATCCAGATCAACGTTTGGCCGACCCCTTTTGGGGGCCATCTACGGCCTAAGGGCTGGACACGGATATGATGGCGCAGCAGACATTCGTGATCGTGATCGATGACGATCCGGGCCTTCTGAAGAGCGTGGCGCGGCTGTTAACGCACCACGGCATCGAGAGCCGTACGTTCGCCTCGGCCGAAGGCGTTGCTTGAGAGCGACTGCGTGCAGACGGCAACTTGCTTGCTGCTTGACATTCACCTCGGGGGAATTTCGGGAATTGAGCTGCAGCGTCGGCTTACGGCATCGGGATCGAAGTGGCCCGTCATCTTCATGACCGCGAACGACGACGAGGCCACGCGCAGTGAGGCGATGGACGCCGGGTGCATCGCCTATTTGCGCAAGCCGTTCGCTCAGCATGTCTTGCTGGATGCCATTTCGAAAGCTGTGGCTTAGCCGGCGCAGCCAAAACAAGAACGCGCGGGGTCGTCACGTCCGTTTGGGTAAAAGGCACCGATCAGACGTTCCTGAGAGAAATCTGAGTCCGTCCCGGTGGTTAGACCGGGACGGTGAGTGAGTTATAATGAAAGTGGTTGCGGGGAGGCGCAACCACCGATACCGACATTCGGTCCAAGTTGCGATCTGACTGAGGGATGCCCTGCGTCCCGAACGCAGTGCACCTCTTCTAAGTAATTGATCTTTCTCGCTGTGGCAGGCGTTTCCATGCCGTTTTGTTCACGGTTGTTTCACCCAATTCATTGCGATTTCGTTGCGGAGTTCTGAGAGAGAACGGCCGCCACTGTTGCCTGACAGGTCTCTTGGAGGCTCTCCCAAGCACCAGCGGAAGAGATGCCGACATCGCCCGCTTCAGTGTCGCGGTTGCGAGTCGGTGATCCGCTATGAACCGGGCGGCCGACTTGCGTCCTCTCCTTCAATCCTCAGCGTGAAGTTGTCTGCCCATCGAACCGACACCGCCTACCCACGTGCCGACGATTTCAAAGTTCCGATTGAAGGCGACCAACTCCGCGAGATATCCCGGCGCTATGCGTCCAAGCTCGGACTCAAGCCCGAGAAATGCCGCGGGCGTCCGAGAGGCCATGATGAGAGCATCGATAAGGGAGATTTCGAGCAGCGCAACAGCGTTGCGCACCGCCTCGATCATGGTGAGGTGAGCGCCAGCGAGCGTGCCATCGGGGCCCGTCAGGCGGTTTTCGTGCAACGTGATCGGCCTTCCGTGCAGCATGAATTGCCGGTCGTCGGTGCCCGCCAATGGCATGGCGTCGCTGACCAGCATCAATCGATCGCGTCCCTTGCAACGGAAGGCAACACGCAAACTAGTGGGGTCAACGTGGATGCCGTCGCAGATGATGCCTGCAAACAGCCGGTCTTCCCAAAGCGCGGCGCCCACCAGGCCCGGCTCCCGGGCGTTCAACTGCGACATGGCATTGAACAGATGGGTGACCCCCAAGACACCGCGATCGACCGCCTGCCCGATTTCGGCTGCGGTGGCGTCGCTGTGGCCGGCCGCGATACGCAATCCAGCGCCGATCAATTCATCGATCATGGACTCGGGCACACATTCTGGGGCCAAGGTCAGAACGGAGCGCCCAAGCCCACCGAAACTCTTGATCGCAGCGAGATCGCGCCGATCGGGCACGCGTATCTCGGCTTCCGGATGAATGCCCTTGCGAGACCTGTTGAGAGCGGGTCCTTCCAGATGAAAGCCGAGAACGCCCGGAATCTCTAGACAAGCCTTGGCGACAGCAGCCAATCGCTCGATGACCTCGATACGATCGGTGATGAGAGTCGGCAAGCAGCTGGTGGTCCCCTTCTCGCGGTGCGCTTCAACGATGCGTCGAATGCCAGCTTCCGTTGGCTGGTCGTTGAGAAGGACGCCCCCGCCTCCGTTCACCTGGATGTCGATGAATCCAGGTGCAAGGATCGCGTCTGCGGGAAGCTGGATTGAGGCGGGCGTCTCAGCCTCGCCCAAGGTGACGCTCTCAATCCGCCCCTGCGAGATCCTGACCGACCCCGGGCCGCGCATGTCGGCACCATCGAAGATGTGCTGCGCGGCAATCGTGAGAGAGGGAGAACCGGCGAGGCCCATCACTATTCATCCACCAATGGCAGTCACGGACTCGTGAGGGGAGCCCGTGCAGGACATGTACACCAACTAGCTCCGGCGGGACCCGAAGCGAAACCTTCGCGTTAACTTTGCATGGGAACAAAAGGTACCACGTATCTCGGCGTTGACGGTGGCGGAACCGGCTGCCGTGCCCGGATCGAGGACGAAAATGGAAAGGTGCTCGGTGCAGCGATCTCGGGGCCCGCCACCACGCGGATTGGCTCCGAGAAGGCTTGGCGCTCCATCATGCAGGCCACGGAAGCGGCTGCCGCAGAGGCCGGACTGATGCGCGAGGATTTCGCGCGGATGCACGCCGGAATTGGTCTCGCTGGTTTTGGCCGCCGGGGCGCGGAAGCAGAGTTCAAGAAGATCGCGCATCCCTTTGCGTCCGTCATCTTCATCAGCGACGGTTTGGCGGCCTGTCTCGGCGCCCATAGCGGCGCGGATGGCGCCATCGTGGTAGCCGGCACAGGCTCCGTGGGTGTCGGTCTGATCGACGGCCGCGAAATCCGTGTCGCGGGTTATGGCTTTCCCGTGTCGGACGAAGGCAGTGGAGCCGACATCGGCCTGCAGGTTGTTCGATTGGCGCTGCGGGCCGCGGATCGCCGCGGCGAGCTGACCCCATTGCTTTCAGAGGTGCTGGGCGCATTCGATCATGATCCTTATCAGGCGGTGGCCTGGTCGGAAGAAGCCAGGGCCACAGACTACGCTGCCTTCGCGCCGATCGTGATACGGCACGCCAACCAGGGCGATCCGGTCGGCCGTCGCATTGTCGAACGCGCGGCCGATGCCATTGGCGATCTGCTTGATCTTTTCCTGGCGAGAGGGATTGACCGGCTCTCGCTGGTAGGCGGGCTCGCGGATGCCATTACGCCCTGGCTGACGCCTGACCTGCGCGCCCGCCTGCGGTATCCCGACGCGGACGCGGCGGCCGGCGCATTACTGGTGGCGCGAGGACGGCTTGAGTTGGCCAGCAAAGACCTGCCCAAGAGAGAGGCTGACCATGAGCAGGCTTCAAAGTTCCGCGTTTAATGGAGCATGGATCAACAATATGGCCACCGAAGAAGTCGACCCCCGCTTTGCCGATCTCGATGCATGGCAGCTCGCGTCGGCGATGGAAGCGATGTGGGAGGGCCAGCTTGCGGCAGTCGCGGCGATCGGCCATGCCCTTCCCGCGATTACTGCGGCGACCGAGGCGGCCAAAGCGGCGCTGGGTGATCATGGACGCATTTTGTATGTCGGCGCCGGCACCTCAGCCCGCGTGGCGGTCCAGGACGGCGCCGAGTTGATGCCGACCTTCGCCTGGCCCAGCCAGCGCGTTCACTTCATCGTCGCCGGCGGAGACAGCGCGTTCGTCACCAGCATCGAAGGTGCTGAGGATGATATCGATGACGCGGTCACACAGATCAATGCCGCGCGGCTCACGCCGCACGACGTTGTGATTGCCGTTGCCGCCAGCGGGACAACGCCATTCACGGTCGCGGCGCTGCAGCAGGCAGGCTCTTTTGGTACAGTGACGATCGGCGTTGCCAACAATCCCGGCACCATACTGCTGGCGTCGGCAAAGTTTCCGGTGCTGATCGAGACCGGCCGCGAACTGATCGCCGGCTCCACGCGGATGAAGGCGGGCACCGCGCAAAAGGTCGTGCTGAACCTGATCTCCTCAGGAATCATGCTGCGCCTTGGCCGGGTGTACCGCGGCATGATGGTGAACATGCAGCCGACCAATGCCAAGCTGAAGCGGCGTGCCGAGGCCATGGTGGCGCAAATCGCGCGCTGTGATCCGTCGCACGCAGCACACTGGCTTGAGCAGGCCGAGGGAGACATCAAGACGGCAGGCCTGCTGGCGTTGGGTGTCGACAGGGTCGATGCCGAGACTATCCTGAAAAACTGTGACGGCAATCTTCGGCGCGTGTTTGCCGAGCTCGCCGGGGATCGTGACTCGCATCCTGACCGGCATCCCAAGGAAGCGGCGCGGAAGCAAGGCGGAGCGCGCGAGCCGTGACGACATCCGCGATGGCGAGCGAAATAGGGGAAAGCGCGGATGTTGTTGCCAAAAGCCTTGGTAATCGCCCGGCCACGCGCGACATCGCGCGGCGAATTGGGATTGGCTGTGCGCCCCTGTGCGTCGTGTGCGGCCGGGGCAGCTCGGGGCATGCCGGGGTTTACTTGAGATACCTTGTCGAGACGCGGCTCCGCCTTCCCGTTTCAGCCAGCGCTCCTTCGGTGATCACGGCTTTTCGCACGCCGTTGATGCTGCGCCATGCGCTGTTCATCGTGATCTCGCAATCCGGGCGCAGCCCGGATCTTGTCGCGGCGACCAGGTCGGCGCGCGCCGCGGGCGCCCGCACCATCGCCATCGTCAATGCGACGTCGTCGCCGGTGGCTGACGAAGCGGAATTCGTTGTTCCGATCGAAGCCGGCCAGGAGCACTCCGTAGCGGCGACCAAGACCGTGATCGGCTCGATGGCCGCCGCCGCCGGACTTGTTGCCGAGCTGGCGGGAGATCATGCGCTGCGGTCAGCCCTCGACAGGCTGCCGGAGCGCCTGCACTGCGCGCTACCGCTCGACTGGTCCGGAATTGCTGACGACCTCACCAAAGCGTCAGCGGTGTTTGTGGCGGCGCGGGGCCTGGGCCTCGGCTCGGCGCGGGAGATCGCTCTCAAATTGTCGGAAATCCTGCGCCTGCCTTCCATTGGTCTGAGCGCCGCCGAGCTGCAGCATGGGCCGCGCGCTGCGTTATCGTCGCGCACGCCAGTTATCATGATGCGCCTCATGGATGAAACGGCGGCCATGGTGGACGCGCTGGCAGAAGAATTGCGCGGGCAAAAAATCGCGCTTCATTTATGCGGCGGACCGCGTGGCTCGCTGCCCTGGTTGGCCGCGGATGATCCCGCCACCGACCCGATCACCATGCTGATTCCGGCTTATCGGATGATCGAGCAGACTGCGCGGGCCTGCGGATTTGACCCGGATCGTCCACCTCGCTTGAGCAAGATTACCGAGACGTTCTGACAGCTCACCGCTGAGATGCCGCAGATGTCTCAGCAGGGCACCGCGTCCTTCTGGTAAGTCCCATAGGGGTGCAGAAGGCAAGTTTCTCGGCGTGCCAGCACCGAACATGGCCATGATGTCGCGCGACGGGCCGCCATCGACCAGCCACAGATTGCGTTCGCGAGCAGGCGATACCAGGCCGCGATAGGAGGCCCGCGCGGTCACCGCAAACACCAGCCCTGACAATAATGCGCGGAGATTGCCGTTGGCCGAAAGCACCAAGAGCCGGCTGGCACAGCCCCGCGCCAAAATCATCCCGCAACCGAACATCAGGCCGCCCACGAGATCGCCAGAGATGCTGCCCTGTTGAGCGAGCTGGCGCGCCTCGGATACATCGAGCCAGCCGAGCGCGACCGGGCCTTGCGTGCCCACCAGCGCCGCGGCAAAGGTCAGGAGCCAGATCGCAAGGCGCGGTCCACCCTCGCCACGGGAGAATTCGACCGCCGCGGCACGCAGGCAGAAGCGGCTGCGCTGGGCGAAGAACCCGAACAGACCTCCGACCAGGAGCCCGCCGAGCCATGACAGCCGGTCTTCACCCAAGAGATCGATGATCGGCGTCAGCACGTCCGCCTCAGCTATTCCTGCGAGCATGCGATTCTAGCGATCTCGGCGTCGCGTCCCATGAGCCAGATCAAAGCGCCAATGCCTCAGGATGCCCGAGCGAAGCGGCCTCATGGCCGTAGATAGGCATATCCCTGCTGCTGCAGCTCAGCGAGCCGCACCACGCCGCCCTTCTCGGCCACCACGAAGCCGGGCGTGAGGTCGTCCAGCTTGACGCCCTGCGCCTTCATCGTGTTGGCACAAGCGTCGAAACCGACGCCGGCGTCGACGAGCTTTGTCATCATCGCAATCGTGTGGTCCTGAGCCGCGAGCGCGTGGAAGGCTCGCAGCGCCGGCCCGTGCACCACCAGCCTGATGTCGGCCTTCCCGGATCCGCCGACGCCGTCGACATGGTTCTGCAGATTGCCGAGAACGAAGACGACACGATCGGCGTCGGCGAGATGATAGACGACGCGCTGTCGCGCGGACGCTTCCGTCGCCGCGGATGCCTGGTGCACCGCGAAGGCACCAAATAGTCCGGCAAGGCTCGCGCGAAGCATGGATCGACGCTGCATGGTCCCCCTCCTATCGTGTCTGCTCGATGAATTCGGCGATGCGGTCGGCGACGTCTTCCGCGAACAGGTCGCGGAAGAAATGATCGGCATCCTCGATCTTGTCGAGCTGGACCCTGCCCCCGCTCGAACCCGCAAGCGGAGCGAATGCGTCTGCCACGTCGGGCACGACATTATCCTTGGTCGCGGCGAGCACCAGCACCGGAAGCTTGATGCGCGCCACCAGCGCGGCCGTGTCCTGGCCGGCATTGGGTCCGTAGAATGACGCAAGGGCCCGCGCGGTGACCACGGCATTGCGACAATAGATGAAGCCGGGCACGTCCATCCACTCCCCGCCGTGGCCCGCCGCGACCGCCTTGGTCGCAAGCTCCAGAAATGGCTCGAGCGGCTTGCCATATGTCTTCACGTAGGACGCGCGCAAGTCGGCCTCGGCTTTTGCGGTCACCGGCGCCAGCAGCACCGCACCCGCCAGCGGGGTTTCACTTGCGAGATACCGCGCGACCTGGTTGCCGCCGCGCGAATGGCCGAACGCGAAGACGAGCCGGGACATACCCCCCGCCCGCGCGACCCAGGCGCCGATCTCCGCAACTGCATCCGCAACGACGTAGTCATGCCGCACGGCGCAGTCATACATGCCCTTGCGGCGGTCGAGCCCCAGCGACAGCGTATGGGCGAGCGAAGCGATGCCGCGCTGCTCCAGTGCCTTGGCAACGCCCTGAATGACCTCCATGTCCTTGTGTGCGAGCGTGCCGTGGGTCATCACGACGAGCGGCGTATCCGGTGTCATCGCAGCGGGTGTGCGCAAGGTCGCGAACGTCGTACGGCCGGCGACCGACTGTTCGAGCTCCTGCTCGGCAGCGTTCGCAGGCGCCGCGAGCGCGAGCAAGACCGTCAGTTCCATCAACCATCGCATCGGCGGCTTTCTCCTCAGGGCCGGACAATCGTCCAGTTCTTCTCCGCAAGTTCGATCAGCGCGGCAACCCCGACCTGTGTGACGCTGACGCCCTCGATCAGCGGCGGTCGCTTGTCCTCCTTCGCCGCCAGCGTCTCCAGGGTGTTGCCGCAGGCGATGAAGCTCACATTGGGCATCGATTTCAGGAAGTTCACCAGGCGCTCCTTTACCGGCGAGCGGTCCTCGAGCAGCATGTCGAGACCGCCGTTGAAGGCGACCACTGCGATTTCGACGTCCTCGCCCTGCCCGGAATAATGCCGCGAGACGTTGGCCGCAACATCGAGGACGGCGCGCATCTTGAGCGGGTCGTCGTCACTGATCTGCAGCGCGAGCCCATGAGGTTCGGCCGCATGGGCCGCGGCCGGACGGATCGCGATGAGCAAGCCAACAGCGAGTCCGGCATGCAGAAGCGTGCGACGGCTCGCCCGGCCTGTTCTCACTCCACGCCCCGCGACTTCTTCTCCTTGCCGTCCTCGGGCGTCACGTCGATGGCGGCAGCTCGCCCGGTGATCTTCACCGGCGCGATGCAATCCTTCATGCAGGGGTCCTTCTGCCAGAACGACTTCTCACTGGTGGCGCGGTCGTCCATCACGAAGCCCTGCTCGTTCGGCATCTTGATCGCGGCAAGGTTCTTTTTGTTCAGCTCGAAGTTCTGATCGGTAACGACGTCATTGAGATAGAGGACGTAGGCGACCAGCGCATAATATTCATCGACGGACAAGGACCCCGTGTTGCCATAAGGCATGGCGTGCCTGATGTAGTCGAACACGGTTGACGCGTAGGGCCAGTACGAGCCCACGGTCTTGACCGGATTGTCTGAGGTCAACGAACCCTTGCCGCCGGCCAGAACCGGCCAGCGGCCGTTGCCCTCGCCGAACTCGCCGTGGCAGGTCGCGCAATTGTCCATGAACAGTTTTTCGCCCTGCGCGACCGTGCCCTTGCCTTCCGGCAGGCCCTGGCCGTCGGGGCGAACGTCGATGTCCCAGCCGCGGATCTCGTCCGCCGTTGGCGCGCGGCCGATGTGATAGCGCGAACCGCTCTTGGCGTCCGCCTTCTGCTGCGCGAGCGCCGGCGCGTTCAGCGCGCAGGCCGTCGTCAGCGCGGCTGCAATGAGCTTAAGCGACTTCGACATTCTCGACCTCACCATTGGCCTGCACATGCCAGGTCTGGATGCCATTGTTGTGATAGATGGAGTTGACGCCGCGAATCTTGCGCAGTTCGGCCTTGCTCGGTTGCACGTATCCGGTTTCGTCCTGCACCCGCGATTGCAGCAGCAGCGGCTCGCCGTTCCAGTCGAACTCGTAGTAGAAGCGGGTCAGCGCCTTGTCGAGAACGGGCCCGTCGAGCCGCGCCGGCCACCAGTTGCGGCCGCCGTCGAGCGAGACGTCCACGCGCTTGACCTTGCCGTTGCCGCTCCAGGCCAGACCTGAGACGATGGTAAAGCCCTTGCCGTGCCTGATCGGCGCCTGCGGGCTCGGAGACGTGATCACCGACTTGGCGTCCATCGACCAGGTGAAGCGGCGCGCCTTGCCGTTCCGCATCAGGTCCGTGTATTTCGACGTCTCCTCGCGGGTGTGCCAGGGCTGGTCACCGACCTTGATGCGGCGCAGCCACTTGACCCAGAGATTACCCTGCCAGCCCGGCACCACGAGCCGCATCGGATAGCCCTGCTCGGGATACAGCGCCTCGCCGTTCATCTTGTAGGCGATGATGCAGTCGTCGAGCGCCTTCTCGATCGGCAGGCTGCGATCCATCGCGGCCGCATCGGCACCCTCGACCAGCAGCCACTTGCCGCTCGTCTTGACGCCGGCTTCTTCCAGCAAGGTGCGCAGCGAGACGCCGGTGTACTGCACGCAGTGGATCATGCCGTGGGTGAACTGGCAGCCATTGAGCTGGGCGCCGCGCCATTCCATGCCCGAATTCGCCGCGCATTCCATGAAGTGGATGCGGTTGACGCGCGGATAGCGCTTCAGCTCGTCCAGCGTGAGAATGAGCGGACGCTCGACCAGCCCGTGGATCATCAGGCGATGATCGGCCGGATCGACCTCGGCGATGCCGCCGTGATGCCGCTCGAAGCAGAGTCCGTTCGGGGTTATGATGCCTTCGAGCTCGTGCAGCGGCGTGAAGCTCACCGAGGACTCGCGCGAGGCGGTCAGCCATTCGACATCGCGCCGCACGACGTCCTTCTCGAATTTCGACGGCTTGCCGTACGGGCGGACGGCGACGCCCTCGCCGAGCGACTTGGTCCATTCAGGGACGTTGGGCGGCTGGTTGGCGGGATTGCTGGCGCCGGCCGCGGCAGGCTTGGCGAGCACAGACGCTGCAACACCGGCGCCAGCGGCCAGGAAACTGCGTCGGGATTGCCGGGGAGTGTCCAACTTCGACATCGCTTCTTACGCTCCGGTAACTTTGACGGCCCTGTTGGGCTCGAGCCGAACGGTTTTCTGTCGCGTCAAATAGTTCGCGACGACGTCCCAGATCGGCGGCCCTTCAGTTCCTTCGTTGACGCTGGCCCAGCCGGCAACCTGGTATTCCCTGGCGGGATCGATCGGCGCGCCGGTCTTGAGAACCTGCATGTCCGAGATGCGGCCGCCTTGCGGCTTGGTGACGTCGATCGCGTAAGACAGTCCGCCGATCCGCACCATGTCGCCGCCTTGCTGATAATAGGGATCGACGTTGAAGAGATTGTCGGCGACGTCCTCGATGATCTCCTTCAACCGTGCGCCCGTCATGCCCATGCGATAGACCGCGGGATAGGTGATCGCGGTTGCGTTGGTGACGTCCTCGAAGGTGATGTCCTGCCCCGGCAGCACGCTGGTGCCCCAACGGAAGCCGGGCGACAGCGCGATCTCGGCGTCGCGCTCCTGCATCAGCGCCTGGCAGATCAGATCGTCGAAGGTGCCATTGAAATTGCCGCGCCGGTAGAGCAGCGAGTCGGTCCTGCCGAGCACTTTGGCCAGATCCGCCGCGAAGGGCTTGCGAACCTCGGCGATCTTCGCGGCCATCTCGGCGTCCGCCGCGATCACATCGGAGAACAGCGGAATGAGCCTGTAGCTGTAAGCCTTGACTTCGCCGTCGCGAACGTCGAGATCGAGCCGCGATACGAACTTGCCGGACGAGCCTGACGCGATCAGCAGGGTCTTGCCGACCTTGACGGCTTCGGGCAGCGCGTCATGGGTATGCCCGGTCAGGATAACGTCGATGCCCTTGACGCGGCTCGCAAGCTTACGATCGACGTCAAAGCCATTGTGGGAGAGCAGCACGACGAGTTGCGCGCCGCCCCTGCGCGCCTTGTCGACCTGCGCCTGAACGTCCTCCTCGCGCACGCCGAACGACCAGTTCGGAATCATCCAGCGCGGATTGGCGACCGGCGTATAGGGGAACGCCTGGCCGAGCACCGCGATCTTGACGCCGCCACGCTCGATCGTGGTCGAGGCGTCGAAAGCCGCCTCGTTCCATTCGGTGTCGCGGATATTGAGGCCGAGGAACGGAAAGCCGAGGCCTTCGATGGCCTGCCTGACTCGCTCGGTGCCGTAGGTGAACTCCCAATGCCCGGTCATGGCGTCAGGCTTGAGCAGCGCCATGCAGTCGATCATGTCCTGGCCGCGCGTCTTCAGCGACGACCACGAGCCCTGCCAGGTGTCGCCGCCGTCGAGCAGCGCGACCTTGTCGCCGCGCTCGGCGCGGATCGCCTTGATCACGGTCGCGGCGCGATCGAGGCCGCCGATCCGACCATAGCTCCTGGCGAGTGCCTCGAAATCCTCCGAGGTCAGGGCATATGCCGCCGACGAGCCGGGCGCGATGCCAAAACGGGAGAGAAACTCCTTGCCGCTGACGTGCGGCGGAACGCCCTTGGCCTCGCCCACCCCGAGATTGGTCGAGGGCTCGCGGAAATAGAGCGGCATCAGCTGGCCGTGGATATCGGTCACGTGCACCAGCGTAACGTTGCCGAGCGGCTCGAAGACCAGCAGGTCCTTTTCGGTCAGGCGCTGCTGGGCAACCGCCCGGCTGAGGCCGGAACCTGCGCCGGCCGAGAGTGCCGCCGTTGCAGCGGCAACCTGAATGAACTCGCGGCGAGAGATCATGCGCAATACTCCTGCAGGTTCATCGTTTCAGTTGCGGACGGACGGCGTCTCGACCGGCAAGCCGATGCCGCGCCAGGCCACATAGAGCTCGAGCGCGAGGAACTCGTCCGAGAGCGGCTTAAACGGCTCGGCCCGCACGTCGAACATGCAGCCCTCGAACCGCTCATGCAGCGGCACCACACGCTGGTCGCGCAGCCGATAGGTCGGAAAGCCGTTGGTCTGGCCCTGGCTCAGGAAATCGGCGCGCATGAACTTGCCGTTGTTGCGCTCGTGGCAGGATTCGCAGGCGAGATCGAGCTGACCATAGCGCGTGTAATAGATCTGCTTGCCGCGCTCGAACCAGGGCGACATCGGCCCGTCGGTCTTCACCGAGACCTTCATGCCGTGCGACTGATAGCGCACGAAAGTCGTCATGTCGGTCAGCTCCTGGGATTTGAATTTCCAGGGCTCCGCCTTCATGTGCTCGCTGCGGCAGATGTTGATGCGCTGCTCGAGATTGACCGGCTTCTTCAGCTTGTCGTCCCATTTCGGCATCGCCGCGCCGACGCCCTTCATGCTGGTCTCGGCCTCGCCGTGGCAGCTCATGCAAGACTTGCCCTCGCCGCCCTCGACCTTCTTCCAGACATCCGCCGCGCGTTCGACGGCGAGGAAGCCGGGGTTCTCCAAATCGTCGTCCTGCAGCGCCCGCGTTTCCTTGCTGCGGAACTGGTAGCCGGAGATGATGGTCTTGAAGACGTGTCCGGGGGGCGCCGGGATGCCCTTGCGTTCGACCTCCTGCGCGGAGGCACATGTCGCTACCGATGTGGCCGCGGCGACCGCGACGGCGAATCCAATATATCGCGACAGCATCCGCCCTCTCCCTCTCCGGCGTTACGCCTTGAGCGCGATCTTCTCTTCGGCCGTGATCACCGAGCCGTCGTCGTCGGTCCAGGCGAACTTGAACGTTCCGGATTCGTCGATCCTGGCATCGAACTGGACGTAGGGATTGGCCGAGATCGCCGGCTCGAGTGCGCAGGAGAACACCGGCTTGCCGTTGAACTCGCAGGCGAACTTGTTGATGATCTTGCGCGGAATGGTCTTGCCCTGCGCGTCCTTGCGCTGGCCCGATTCCATCAGATGCGAGACCAGGGTCTTGATCTGGATGACCTCGCCCTTGGCCGCTTCCTTCGGAAGCTTGATGCGCGGTTTGTCTGCCATTGTTTCTCTCCTGAAGCTCTTAGCCGCCGCAGCCGCCGATGGTGACCTTGACGGTCTTCTGCTCCGTGAACAGCGACCCGTCGCTCATCTTCGCGACCGCAACCACGTTCTGCGTGGTCGCGAGCCGGATCCGGATCGAGGCTTCCGCCTTGCCGGACAGCGGCGTGAACGACAGCGTCGCGACGCCCGCATTCGGATTGCCGTCCGCGATGATCAGAACGTCCGTGACGTGGGACTCCGCGGTCATCGGGCTATCGATATTGATCGACAGCGGCACGGTGTTGCCGTTCTCCGCGATCTCCGGCAGGTCGAGCGCGATCTTGCCCTTGACCGGCTGCTTGCCGCCGGTGAACTTCTCGATCCACTTCGCCGCGTCATTCGTCACTTCGGCATCGGCCGCCATCGGCATCAGCGTCAGCATGATGAAGCCGCCCCCGAGTGCAAATGCCTGCCGTCGATTGATGGCTTTCATTCCGATCCTCCTCGCCGTCAGTTCAGCGTCTTGAGATAAGCGATAACGTCCTCGACCTGCGCGGCCGTCAGAATGGACTTGCCGGCGAATTCCGGTCGCACCCGGCTGAGGCCCTCGTTCCTGAAGAACGCCGGCATGACCGTGTTGGTGAAGATGCGCTTGGGGTCGGCGACGATGAGGCGCAATTGCGCCTCGGTGTAGCGGCCGGCGACACCGTCCAGGGACGGACCGAACTCGCCGTGGAATTCCTCGGACTTCAGGCTGGTGACCTGATGGCAGGCCAGGCAGTTGCCGAGCGTGCGTGTCAGAAACACCTTCTTGCCGGCGGCGGCATTGCCGGGCGCGCCGGTCAGGGATTTCGGCAAGGAATCGTCGACGATTTCGAGCCTGATGGGCTCCTTGATCGGCTCTCGCATCGGCTGCTGGGCGAGACCGCCGCCAGCCGACAGGCAAAGTGCAAACGCAGCCGCAAGCGAGCGCCGCATGTTTCCTACCCTTGGGATCGCGGGGTGACGCCCGCTCTTGATGGCGATGGACTGACGGACCATCAAATTCAAGTATTATGATATGATCATATGAAAGGCGGCGTCAAGCGAAATCCGAACGACGCGTCCGGTCAGCCATTCCCGGCCAGGAAATCCCGGAACGAGCCGCGCTCATAGGCGCGCTCCCGCACGAAGCGAAACATCGAAAGGAAGTGCTGCGGCTTGAGATAGCCGGGCGCCCGCGCCACTTCGCGCGCGATCGCGTCCTTGGCTTCGAGACCGTCGGGGGATGGCGGAAAGAATTGAAAGGTCGGCGTGAACCGAATCCCGTATTTCTGGGCGAGCTCTTTCTCGGATAATTCCTGGCGGTCGAAGTCGGTCACCTTGCGCGAGCCGATCAGATTGAGCTGCAACACCTCGAAATTGTCGCGGATGTAGCTCGCGATGCCGGCATCGGCGAAGTTCACCAGATGCGTCTCGCGGCAATAGGGACAGCCGCGCAGCTCCCACATGATGGCGAGGCGCTTGCCGCCGGCGGCCGCACTCTCCAGGTCCTCGCGCAGATCGAGGAAGCTCTGCAGAAACCAGGGCTCATGATAGAGCCCGTCTTCTCCAGGCGTGGGCTCGGCCGCCGCCACGCCGCGGCCGGCCCAGGCCGCGCCAAATGCGAATGCGAGAAGGCCGCGCCGCGTCGGCATGCGAAGCGACGTCGGGGTTTTCTGCGTTGGAAGATCTTGCGCGCTGCTCATTTTCATTATGATATTCGAATACACGAATGTGACAAGGAGTTCCGATCTTGCGCTGCACCATAGTGCTGCTGGCATGGCTGGCGTCGAACGCAATCGCGCTCGGCGCGGGAGCCGACAGACCTGCGGATTTCGCGACGGCGATGACGCCGATCATGGCCAATCTGCGCACCGCCGCGAGCTATGCGCGCACCGGAAACGTCGCGCTGGCGCAGATCGAGACCGATGAGGCGGTCGCCAGGTGGAAACGGCTCGGGCCGGACAGCTCCAATCCCCTGCCCGCTTACGCGCCGGCCGAACTGTCAGGATTTCTCGACCGGGGGCGCGAACGGCTCGTGACGGCAACGGGCGCCCTCGACCGCGGGGACGACGTCGCCGCCGGCCGCGAATTACTTGCGCTTCGGCAGGCTTTTCACGAGCTCAGGCGTCACGCAGGCCTGTACGATCTCGGCGATTGCATCTTCGAGATCGCGCCCGCCATGGAGGCGTTGCGTGTCGCGGCTGTCAGGCACGGCGAACGGCCGGCGCCGGTGAACGCCGAGGAGACCGTTGCCGCCGCGAGCGCATTCCGCGATCGGCTCATACGCTGCAACGAATGGGTAAATGGCGAGATCGCTGCCCAAGGTGAATTCCGTCGCCTGATCGATGGCGCAATCGCCAGCAGCCAAGAGATCGCTCATGCCGCGATGGCGGGCGACGGGTCCCTCGTGCATCGCAACCTCATCGAGCTGCAGTCCTTTGCCCAGTTGCTCGACTTTCGTTACGGCTAGAGCGAGATGCGATGAGGATGAATCGTCATTGCGCTTTAGGTTGTTGTTTAAGCATAATCTGCGCGCAAACGCGTTCCGCGTTTGTCGCGAGGGAAAACTGCTGCGCACTTTTCCGGATTATGCTTTAGCCGATGCGGGTCAATCCAGGAAAATGCTCCAGCAGCCATTCCGAGACGGTGGGCATCAATCCGGTCAGGAACATCAGGCCGGTCGCGACCAGGAAGACGCCCATCGTCTTCTCGATCAGGCCGAGATGCCGGCGCACACGGCCGAGCGCGGCCATGAAGCGACCGGTGAAGGCAGCCGCGACCAGGAAGGGAATGCCGGTCCCGATCGAATAGGCGAAGAGCAGTAGCGCGCCCCGTCCGGTCGTATCCTCGGAGCCGGCCATCAGCAGCACGGCGGCGAGAATCGGTCCCGCGCAGGGCGTCCAGCCAAACGCAAATGCCAGGCCCATGACGAAGGCTCCCGCCACGCCGGCCGGACGGCTGTCGACCTGCACGGTCGCACTGCGATAGAGCAGCGGAATCCTGAATAGCCCCACAAAATGCAGGCCCATGACGATAATCAGGGCGCCGGCGACGATGCCGAGCGTCGACAGATGCGCCGAGATGAAGCGTCCCGCGATCGACGCGGTCGAGCCGAGCACGACGAAGACCAGCGAGAAGCCAGCCACGAAAGCCAGCGCGGAGATCAGGATGCGCGGCCGTAGATCCGGCCTGCCGCCGGACAGATCGGTGACCGATACGCCGGCCATGTAGCACAGGAAGGGCGGTACCAGGGGCAGAATGCACGGCGACAGAAACGACAACAGGCCGGCGACAAAGGCCGCGCCAAGCGTGACGTCCAAGGTCATTGCGCCCCATCCCTAGCACATATACGAATTTAATGATATAAAGCGCCGGGGACGTTACAAGCAAGCCGTTTACAAGCAAGTCCACGAGGCCGGTGACGCAGCATGACCAGAATCATCATTTTGCTCGCAATCGCGGTCGGGCTCGCGCTGCCCGTGACGGCGTCGCGCGCCGCCGAGCTCGTCATGTTCGAGCGGGCCGGCTGCGCCTGGTGCGCGCGCTTCAACGCCGAGATCGCGCCGATCTACGCCAAGACCGGGGAAAGCCGGGCCGCACCCCTGCGCCGGGTCGACCTCAACGGTCCCCTTCCCGCCGATCTCGCTGGAATCGATCCGGGTGCCTTCACGCCGACCTTCGTCGTGGTACAAGAAGGCCGAGAGATCGGGCGCATTCGCGGCTATCCTGGGGATGCCTTTTTCTTCGGCCTCCTGGACCGAATCCTGTCAAGCACGGGATCGGAGCTTAAGGGGTCGTGACCGTTCTTGCGGGTTTTGCTCAGGAGAATTTGACGCGATGCCGTTGCCAAAGCTGAAGGAGATCGAGGGCTCCGTCGAACTCGAGCAGATGATCGAGAAGGCGCGCGAGGCGAGCGACATGCTCAAGGCGCTGTCGCACGAGTCCCGATTGCTGCTGCTCTGCATCCTCGCCGAGGGCGAGAAATCCGTGACCGAGCTCGAGCAGTTCCTGGGCGAGCGACAATCGACCGTCTCGCAGCAGCTGGCGCGGTTGAGGCTCGATCGGCTGGTAACGACTCGCCGCGACGGCAAGACGATCTACTACAGTCTCGCGAGCGAGGACGTCCGCAAGATTCTCACTGCCGTTTACGACGTGTTCTGCGAGCCGGTGCGCCGGCGCCGCCGGTAATTTTCCGCGCTGGCTTTTCGCGACCCACCGGCGCAGACTACCCGCGAGGCAGAACCAACAGATGCCGGGGAATGCTGAGCACATCGACCATAGCGTTTGCATGTGGGCTTGCCGCCGGCGCCGTGCTCGGCGTTGCCGGCCGCGCGGGACGTTTTTGCACGCTGGCGATGTTCGAGGATGCGTTCTTCGGATCGGATTTTCGCCGGCTGAAATCCTTTGCACTGGCAGCGGCGGTCGCCCTGCTCATGACCCAAGCGCTGGCCGAGTTCGGCATCGTAGACCTGTCGCGGTCGATCTATCTCACAGCATCGATCGGCCTCGGCGGCGCGATCATCGGCGGGCTGATGTTCGGCGTCGGAATGGCGCTGGTCGGGACCTGCGGTTTCGGCACGCTGGTGCGCATCGGCGGTGGCGATCTACGCGCCATCGTGGTCTTTCTAGTGCTCGGCCTGTCCGCGCTCGCGACCATGCGCGGCATCACCGGCATGCTCCGCGTGAAGCTGATCGAGCCATTGTCGGTGCGCCTCACCGAAGGCAACAATCAGACGCTAACTTCGCTGCTCGGGGCCGGCAGCACGATGCGCGCAATCCTCGTCGTGTCGATTGCCGCCGCGCTCACTTTCTGGGCGCTCGCGGATGGCCGGCTGATCCGGTCGCCGCGACTATTGGTCTCCGGTCTTGCCGTCGGCGCCGCTATTACGTTCGGATGGTTCGCGACGGGGTGGCTCGCGGATGACGAATTCGATCCCGCGCGCGTCTCCTCGCTCACCTTCGTTGCCCCGCTTGGCGACACCATCCTCTACATCGCCACCTTCTCCGGCGCGCGGTTGAATTTTGGCATCAGCTCGGTCGCCGGCGTCGTCGTCGGCTCGTTTGCCGCCGCCATGCTCGGGCGCGGCTTTCGCTGGGAGGCTTGCGACGACGCCCGTGAATTGAAGCGTCACATGAGCGGCGCGCTTCTGATGGGTATTGGCGGCATCATGTCGATGGGCTGCACCATCGGGCAGGGATTGGCCGCATTCTCAACGCTCGCTCTCTCGGCGCCGATCACAATGCTGGCGATTGCCGTCGGAGCGCGGCTCGGGCTTGAGTTCACGATGACTGGCGAGTGGCTGCCGGCAGTGCGCAAGCTGTTTGGCGTCTCGACGTAGTCGGAAAACCACCGCTTCTGCACATGTGGCCGGAATTCGAAGCGACTTCGCCAAGAAGCAGTCAGCTCTCGACGGCTTCACCCTTGGTCCAAGCCGACGCAATTACTACTATTGGAAGCGTCCGCGATCGTCAAAGGTACACATCGCATAAAATCGCAGTCCGGCGCGCAAAATCGTGGCCCACGGTAGAGGGCGTGACTGGTCCCCAATACGATTGTCCTCACCGCAAAACAGTCGCGACAACACGCCAAGCCGAGCTCTCGTTGATAACGGGCATCAGCCGCCTTCACGCAAGCACCCAGCTATAGACCCAGCATCCCTTCAGAGAGTCAGAGAGTGAATACCCCACTCTTGCTGACGATAGATTTTTCTAGATCTCCCGGTGCACACGACGCCATCTAACCGGTTGAAAAACCCGTGCTCTCGCTCCAGTCCATGATGGGGAAGTTTGATTTAACTCGGGCAATCGTGATCCAACTGGGCACTGTCAACAATGACATTCGTCGTTGAAGCAGTCCGCTCGATTGCAGTCCCCGCGATCGCACGATCCACGCAGGTTTCAGATCTCGGAGGCGCAGCCACCGATACCGACATTCGGTTCAGATTACCATCTGACTGAGCGAGCCCAGCGTCCCGAACGCAGCGAACAACTTCTAAGTCGTTGATTTTTCTTGATCTGGATGGCCTTTCCGTCCCGTTTTGTTCACGCTCGTTTCGTCCAATCGTTGCGATTTCGTTGCGGCGGCAGTCAGGGAGAACGGCGCTCGGCGCGTCATTGGGATCTTGGACTGGCGGCCGAGCAGCCGAGGCCTGCGAGGGTAAGCGCATTAGACTATGCCGTGATCTGTCGGGGATCGAGTCACTAGACCGCCACATTGCTAAACCCACCGCCGTGGAGGCGCTGTTCTCCTACCGGGGGGCAGCTTAACTCCCAACCCCTGGTGTTGGATAAGAGGGGCATTGGCCGGGTCTCGAATGCTGCCCGCTTCTGCAAGCTCAAACCTTCGCGCTACAGAGCCGTCGTTTCGCATTGAGACCTTCCGTTTGCTCCACGCTCACTTATTGCTTCGACAAGTCCAGGGTCGATCGGCAGCGAGGCGAAGGGCATGTAGAAGAAGGGCGGAGCCTGAACATTGCATGACCAATGCCTGTTTTGGTGCACCTCGCGAAATGCGATCAGGTGCCCCGCTTCCCTGCGGAAACATCCCAAAGCTCACTGCCCTGAACCGATCGCGGGAGGAGCAACAGCACGAGAATCGCGGCCAGGATCGGCACGGCCGCCGCCAAGACGATGGATTTCGGAGACCAGCCAAGCGAGAACAGCAGACCAACGAAAGCAGGCCCGACGATCGAACCGATCCGCCCCGCTGCCGCAGAGAAGCCGACGCCGTTGGTTCGCAATGGCGCGGGATAGATTGAGACGGCCAGCGCCGACTGGCCGACCGAACAGGCGATAAGCCCGGCGCCGGCACCTAGAATCAGCGCCCAGACCCACGACGTCGTCGCCCAAAGCGCGATTCCAGTCACGCATAGCCCAGCCGTCGACGCGGCAATCCTCATCACGCTGGTGACCGCGAAGCGGCCCACCAGCGGCACGACAATCAAATTGGCGATGAGGCCGCCGGCGCTGAAGAAGCCGACCGCGAACTGGCCGTCCGCGGCCGGAAAGCCGAACCCGATCAGCAGCGGGGGCAGCCAGAAGATGAGTGCATAGGCGTCGGCGAAGATGAGAAATGAAAAGACCCAGAGACCTGCGGTTCGACCGCCGAGCGAACCGGCAAATATGCTTGAGATGAGCTTCAGATTTCCCGCCATACGCTTGTCGCCCGCCGCCGTTGCCGCAGCATCGGCTTCATCTGACGCAGGCAGCCAGCGCAACAGTACAAGTGACAGCAACAATGGAAGCGCGCCTCCGAAGTAGAACAGTGACTCCCAGCCATACTTTCTGGTCAGAAGGCCGCCAAGCGCACCGCCTAGGGCCCCACCCGCAGCAAGTCCCGTTCCGACCACGATCGTGGCGGCAGCTCGCAGCGTGACGGGTGCCTGCAAGACCGCGATCGCCACGGCCGAGGGAAGTGCAGCGCCAAGTCCTATGGCCGTGACAAGGCGGAGGATGGACAGGACAATAATCGAACTCGCAAAGGGTGTTGCCAAGGTGAGCACCCCGAATCCAATCACGCTGAAAATCAACACACGTCGGGCCCGCCATCGGGCCACCAGATAGCCGGAAGCCAGATATCCTAACACGGCTCCGATGCTTGTCATGATAAATGGCAGTGTCAAGGACGCTGTCGACACGCCGAAGTGAGCCGCGATTGCCGGACCGGCTACTCCGATGGAGCCCGTATCAAGGCCGTCGAGCAATATCGCTAGGAAACACAACAGCAAGGTTTTGAGAAAGGACGGCTGAAGACTTTCGGAAACAGCCGGAGAGGCGCTTGCGACGCTTGCCGCATCGCCCCTTCCAATCACATCCATCTTGTTCGTCAAGCTCATCCCCCGATGACTACGTTGTCTCGCGCATTCGTTTGTTAAAAGATTTCGTTCGGGGCTTGTCGAGACCCAGGAATGGGACCGTGCATTCCGAATCCGGGACAGGCGGCTCTCAGCGGGATGGAGGACGCAACGGGCAGCTCGCATAGCCGCAGGAGTTCCCAACCTCTTGTCCGTTGATCGCCAGCCGAAGCAATAAGCGACACGTTGCAAGCCGCGTTCCCAGGATGATTGCGGATCAGGTCTCGTCGGCCGCGGGCTGTTCGCCACGACTCGGTTAGGCTGCCGGCATTCTGTCCTGCAAATGACGAGCCAATCCGGCCACAAACAGGCGGCCGGCAAGCGTTAATGACCGCCGCGAAGGGTAAAGAGCATAAACGGTAACAGAAGGCGGCGCCCAATCGGGCAGCGGAAGCACCAGACGTCCTTCCACGAGGTCGGCTTCGCACATCGTTAGCGGCAACCGTGCCAAGCCGGCGCCGCTCAACGCCGCCTGCCTGATCACGTTGAGGTTGTTCGCGCTGAACTTCAGATTGACGTTCAATTCGGTCGTGTTTGCGTTTCGGTTGACGAGCGTCCAGCGTGCCAGATGGCCGTCTGCCGCCCAGCCAATTCCGTTCCGGTCCTGAAGCTCCGATGGATCGTTGATCATTCCGAGTGGCTTCATGAAGCCAGGCGAGGCAACGAGCCGGTAGCTTGCGGCGGCAAGCTTTTGCCGGACCAGCTCGGAGTCGGCCATGGTGTCCCCGCGCGCCGGGTGAATCATCAGGTCATAGTCGCCGATCGCGGTATCGAAAGCACCGACCGCGCTATCCAGGGTGATGCGAACGTCGGTATGCACGATCGAGAATCCGATCGCGAATTCGGAAACCAGACTTTCGGCCAGCACGGCCGGGCAAGAGATGCGGAGCTTGCCTGACGGGTGATTTGAAAAGCTCTCCGCCAGCGCCTTAATGGCATCTAACTCCTCCTTGATCCGCTCACTCCGTTCATAGATCGAAATTCCGACTTCGGTTGCGGAGAAATTTCTCGGCCCCCGGTAAAGCAGGTGCACGCCAAGCTGGCTCTCGAGATCGCCGATACGACGGCTTAGGCTGGACTTCGGAATGCCGGTCTTACGGCTTGCAGCAGAAAGGCTGCCGGCCCTGACCGTCTCCACGAAAAGTGTAAGGTCGTCAACGATCCCCATTTCGATCACCTCGGCCGCCATGGCGTCTGGTCAGCGTGCCTTGCCGGCGGCGGCCTTGACCATATTCCCAGCCGAAGGCAGGCGCCAGCAGTCCTATTGTCGAGCAAGGGGAAGCGAAGGCTCATTTCACCAAGGGACACCCACCGGCTTCCAAAGGACGAAATGCCCGTTCCGAAGGGATGGTCGAGAGATGCTTGTAATAATCGTACGGATATCTCGATTCTTCCGGACGCTTCACCTCGAACAAGTGCATCGGATGTATCACGCGACCGTCCTCGCGAATTCTGATATCGCCGAACAACTTATCCCGTCCATTCACTTTCTTCATTTCCGGCACCACAGCGTTCGAATCGTCGCTTTGCGTGGCGGCAACCGCGTCGAGAAACGTCAACGTCGACGAATAGACGCCAGCTTGGTTTCCACTCGGCATTTTTCCGTTCATGCCAGCGCGCGCAGCGAACCGCTTCGCGAAGGCTCGCGTGTCATCGTCCGCGTCCCAGTAGAACGCCTCGATCAATTGCAGACCTTGCGCGACCTTAAGACCCATTCCGTGAACATCGTTGATGAAGAGGAGGAAGGCGACCATAGACTGGCCGCCCTGCTGAATACCGAATTCAGACCCCTGCTTGATCGCGTTGACCGTATCGCCGCCGGCATTTGCGAGCCCGATGACCTTGGCCTTGGAACTCTGGGCTTGCAAAAGGAACGACGCGAAGTCCGACGTGCCGATGGGGTGCTTGCTGGAGCCATACACTTTGCCGCCGTGCTTTTCGATATAGTTCGTCGCTTCTGACTCGAGGCCTTGGCCGAGCGCGAAGTTCACGGTTATGAAATACCAGTCTTTGCCTCCACGCTCCATCATTGCCGCCGAGGTCGCATGCGCGGTCGCCCAGACGTCATTGACCCATTGGATGGTGTTGGGAGAGCACTCCTTGCCGGTAAGCTCGGATGTGGCCGTCGACGCAGCGAGAAAGGTCGCCCTTGTACCGCGGAGCAGCGAGTTCACCGCCAGTCCGACCGCCGAATTTGGCACATCGACCACTGCATCGACCCGGTCGACATCAAGCCATCTTCGTACGATCGCTGACGCCACATCGGCTTTATTCTGATGGTCTGCAAAGATCACCTCGACCTTTATACCTTTATGAGCACTCTCGAAGTCCTCCGCTGCCATCCTGGCAGCCTCGACCGACCCCGAACCATTTGTGTCCTGATAAAGTCCCGACATGTCGGTGAGCACGCCGATCCGGACGACCTTGTCCGACAATTCGGCGTTCGCCATCTGCGGCGCGGCGAATGCGGCCATGATGAGCAAAGTAAGCACGCGCATTCTCATCTCGTTACCCTTCGGTTCAGCAATAGCGGGATTGGCTTTCTTCGGACTTAGATCTGCTTATTCGGAATGTGGAGAAGTAGTCCGTCGAGGTCTGACGTCATCTGGATCTGGCACGACAACCGGCTCGTCTGGCGGCGTTCGGCCGCGACTTCGGTGAGCAGCGCTTCCTCTTGCTCTAAGACTGATGGCAGTCGATCGAGCCATTCATCATCGACGTAAACGTGACACGTCGCACACATGGCGTTTCCGCCGCATTCAGCCAGAATGCCCGGTATCGCGTTCTGGGTAGCCGCTTCCATTGCGCTCTCTCCCTCGCGTGCCTGGACAAATTCCGAGCTCCCGGACGGCTGAACGAACTTTATGGAAGGCATGCGTCAATCCATTGCTTTGAGGGTAACGGGAAGGCTGTCTAGGCCGCGCAGCGTGTTATTGTAGCGGCGCCGAACCGCTCCCGAGATTTCGATTGATTTCACTTTTCTCGCCAAAGCCGACAGCATGACTTCTCCCTCGAGCTGTGCGAGGAATTGGCCGCTGCACATGTGTACTCCCGAACCGAAGCCGACGTGCCCGCTCGTTTGCCGACAAATGTCGTACTCATTCGGACGGTCCCATTTGCGTCGATCGCGGTTAGCGGCGCCCAGGAACATCAGCACCTTTTCGCCCGCTGGAACTTCGAAGCCGTCTATCTCGACCTTGCGCGTGGTCGTTCGGAAGAAGGTTTGCACTGGCGATTCGAAGCGGATTGCCTCCTGAAACGCCTTGCGCGCCAGTGTGGGATCTCCCTTCAACCGGCTCCACTGGTCCGGAAAGCGCGCCAGGCAATACAACGCTGCTCCTAACGCATTGACGGTTGTGTCGAGGCCCGCGCTTAACAGTGACCGCACCAACAATGGGGCTTCCAAATCGCTGATCTCGCCAAGTTCAACGCGAGAATAAATGGACGCGCCCAAGCCTCCCGGCATGAGGTTCTTCCGTTGACACTGCTCTTGAACATAAGCCTGATGAGGCATTGACCGCTCCAGCGACTGATGGCGAAGCTCATTCGGGGGGCCAAAAGCATTGAATACGACCCCGGCATACGGAAGAAGATGCTCCCGCCCCTCTTTTTTCAGCCCAACCGCATCAGGAAATACTGAGAGTGGGAACGCCTCGGCAATATCGGAAACAGCATCGACATTGCCCTTTGAGACCACCTCCTCCGCCTTCAGTTCAGCGATACTTGTGAAGTGCTCCCGCAGGTCTCTCACGAGAGCCGGCGACAGTATTCGATCGAAGACGGCGCGGATTCTGGTATGTTCCGGAGGATCTGCTTCAAGGATAAGGCTAGGCGGCCGCCACGGCGCTTCCTTTGCAAAATCGCTCAGTCCGGCACCGCGGCTCGAGCAAAAGCTGACGTGGTCATGTAGAATGGCTCGAACCTCCCGATGACGGGCAACCGCGTAGACGTTCCATTTTGAAAGCCGGACGACCGGTCCGGTTTCGCGTAGAAGATCGTGCGTGTGATATGGATCGTCGAAGAACTCCATTGAAAACGGATCGATGTCGAGTTCTGGAATTCGACGAGTTGTCGTCATCGCTGCAGCCCTTCTCCTCGCCACGAAACATAGCCCCTCGTGGCCCTCACAGGTTGCGCACCATCCCTTGAGAGGCCAGGTGCCGCGCTCGCTTTGGGTTCTTACTCCTTCATGCTGAAGTCGCGTCCGCGAGCTGACAATGACCATTTCCGGAAAATCGCGAACCGGTCGGCAATAGCAGCAGCGCGAGGCGTAGACGACAATTCAGGAGACGTTCACGAGGAGCGAACACCGCAGTGCCGCGAGCGATATCCTAAAGCGTCGTCGGTCGATGGACCTATCACCGAGACGGCAGCGGGGCAGTCGTCACGATGATCGAATCCGACTGCCGATGACGACCAAGTCGCCGAAAGAGGCGCTATTTTCCAAGGGCGGCGGTTACGTCGATCTCTATGGTCATGAACGGCCACGCGAGCTGACTGACGACTAAGAAGGTCGAGGCGGGAATTGGAGCGCTCCCGAAGGCATCCGCTCTGCATTTTAGCGCATCCCGAAAGAACCTTACGTCAGTGGTGTAAGTAACGGTCCGCACCACGTCATTCATTGTGGCGCCTTGAGCCTGCAGGGCCTTCTTGATCTTCGAGTATGCGTATGTGCATTGCGCCATGAAGTCATCGCGAAATAGAATCTCGCCGTCTCCTTCGCGCTCTGCCCCCGTCCCGGAAAGAAAGATGAACTTGTTCGCGTTTGTGACAGTCACGACCTCCGAGAACTTCCCCTTGGTCCATTCACTGTAGTTGAAGCTCTCCTTCTTGTAATCCGCTTGGACCTGAGCGGAAGCCTCCGCGCAACTTAACAGCGCGAGCATCATCAGCGACGCCATGAGACGGACGAGCATCCTCTTCTCCTTTCGTTACACTTCCTAAAGGCCCCGAGTTACGACAACGGGGCCGACGAAATAAGAGAGGTGGAGGGAGGTCTGCACAACAGCCATTTGTGAAAAATCGCTAACCACTTACCCGCGCCGGTGACATTGCGCCTACTCGATCCAAGGAATCCCGCGGTTCCTCGGATTTTCCATCATGTTTCATTTGCGCCAAGTGCTACTAGAAGATCCAGCGCGATCGTTCTGGCTGATTCAGCATCGACTTCGCTTAGCTAAATTGAACCGCAACGCCGCCGAGCGCACCGAAATCTGCGTGAAAGCTGTCGCCTTGCTGGGCGAACACCACCCGGGTAAATGAGCCAGTAAGGACGATATGACCGGCCTCCATGGTAATGCCCTGGGCACCAAGCTTGTTTGCCAACCACGAGACGCCGAGGGCCGGGTGGCCAAGCACACCAGCCGCGAGCCCCGTTTCTTCGATCTCGGCGTTGCGATAGAGGATGCAGCCGGTCCAGCGCAGATCGACTTCGCTGGGTCGGAGGGGTCGTCCGCCAAGCACAAGGCCTGCCGCCGCCCCATTGTCGGAGATAGTATCGTAAATCTTTCGCGGATCCTTTACGCGAGCATCAACGATCTCGATCGCTGGACAGACATAATCGCAAGCATCCAGAGCTTCGAATATCCCGACGCCGGGGCCCTTGAGAGGCTTGCCCAACACGAAAGCGAGTTCGACTTCAACTCGTGGGACACAATATTTTTCGCGAGGCGTCTTTCCGCCGTCCGCGATCATCATGTGCTGATAGAGATAGCCGTAATCAGGCTCGTCGATCTGGGAGGACCTCTGCATCGCCTTCGAGGTCAAGCCAACCTTATAGCCGATCAGCTTTGCGCCCGCTTCGAGGCGACGCCTGTTGACCTCGGCCGAAATCGCATACGCGTCATCAAAGCCGATCGACGGCCACTCAGTCGAGAGTTGCCCCGCCTGCTCACGAACACCCTCGGCCTCCATGAGAACGTCTGCGGCCTGGTGGCGCTGTTGGTCTGTTAGCATATGTGCACTTTCCTGCAGCTCTGAAGATGCGCGCGCGGCTGACACGCGCACGAGATTGGTCCAACGGCCTCATAAGCCGTCTGAATCGCGCTCATGCTTCCGCGACGCAATCAATCTCGAGGAGAAAATCGGGCCGCGGTAGCCTGGCTTCGACGGTCGTGCGCGCAGGCCAGCCAGAGGGATCGGTTCCGAAGAACTCCTGATAAATCTCATTCATTTGATCGAAGTCGGCTCTGCGATCGAGATAGATGTTCACCTTGCCGATCTTGTCGATTGAGCTGCCGGCATATTCGAGCGTCGCCTTGATGTGCTTGAGAGCAAGCCGCATTTGCGTTGCGAAATCACCCTTCGGAATCTGCACGTTATCGTCGTAACCCGGAAAGCCCGAGACAAAGATCAGGTTACCAATTCTCACCGCGTTCGAATGCGGAGACTTCGACCGTGGCAGGTTGGGATTGTTGAAGATCGTCCGTGTCATCAGGCATCCTTCTCATTGTTGGCGATCGAACCATGTGCGTTTGAATTAATTGCGGCCTCGCCGGGCGGGCCGTCGGTGCAAGCCTTGCGGAATGCTTCCGGCGTCGTCCCGCGTCGTTGTTTGAAGAAACGAGCGAAGTGGGAGGCGTGCGAATAACCAAGAAGGAATGAGATCTCCTTCACGGGCTTTGTCGTGTACAACAACAGGCGCGTTGCCTGCTCCAAGACGGCAGCTTGCAAGACGTCGCGAGCTGGAATGCCGGAAATGTGTTGGCAAGCGAGATTGAGCGTATATGGAGTGGCCGAGAGGCGCTGTGCGAAGAGTTCGACAGTGAGAGGGTTGGTTCTCTGGTCGTCGGCGAAGCCAATTGCATTCAGTGTTACGCCGATCAATTCACGATAGCGTTTGAATAGATCGAGTTCGAATGTGGATGCCTGCGGCATCTTGTTCTGAGACGGGGACATCAATGTCCCACCGAGTTCGAGAAGTAGGCTTCCGAAGAGATATCGCAATGCGTCGCGGCGATAGGGGTTGCGCGAGGCCGCCTTCTCGGAGATCAACTCGAGCAACTTTCGGACCGTCGTAACCTGCCGGCCGCCTTCCAAGGCGACGACCCGTTCTTCCGCCAAGCGCAGGAGAACTGTATTCGTCGCTCCCTCGACAGAAGGCAAACCAACAACGAAGTCTGGTGATACGCTGATGACAAATCCGACCGCCGCAGATGAATAGTCAAATTGGTGCACAACGTTGGCTGGCGTATAAACGCAGTTTGGCGCCTCGATCCGCCGCGAAACACCGTCGTGTTCAAATGTGCAGTGTCCACTGAGAAGAATGGAAAGTTGGTCAAAGTCCAAATGCCGGTGCAGCGCAATGTGCCATTTGTTCGGAGCGTTCCGAACGAACAGTTCTTCGATATGGAAGAAGCCGAAGATGGAGCCCGACCAGTTTTCCCCATAAAGGAAATAGGCAGGAACGTTAAGCACCTGCGTCGGTTGCTCATGATTAGGCACCTCGATAGGTTCCTTCTCGCGCTTCATGCTCGTCCCCTTACTGGCTAACGGTGCCTACTAAGTGGGCACCGGCATTCCAACCCTCCACATCGTGGGGATCAGCCGATCAGGATTTATTGACCAAGCCTTCCAGGCCGCCTGAACTTTGGCGAGATCTTCCTCAATATTCTTTACCAGGAACTCGCCACGAAATTCCAGACAGCCCTTCTCGTCATACCACTCCAAGGCGTCGACCTCCCCTGGCTGACGGTAGCGCTCGATGACGAGCCCGATGCAGCCCACTGGCCGTTGCGGCGAATGGCGGACGTGCGACGGCAGGAGATACATCTCCCCTTCCCGCACAACTACCTCGCTGCGTTCGCCCGACGCGGGGTCGATCAGCTTGAGCGTGACATCACCGCGCAGTTGAATGAACAGTTCTTCGCCTGGATCGTCATGGTAGTCCGGTCGGTAATTCGGCCCACCAACCATCATAACGAGGGTTGTCTCCCAAGAGCCCTTCCAAAATTGACGATTACCGATCGGGGGCTTGAGCGTTGCCTTGTTCTTTTCAATCCAATCGTCGAGATTGATTGGTGGGTTCTCCAACGCGTGTTTCATAGGTCTCTCCAGGTTGTTGGTTAGCGCGTACGGGCTCCGCTTTGATCGACCCCAGCCGGCGGCAGAAAGGGCACGACACGATATTCGCGGTTGAGGTAAAGCAGCGCGTCGCGGGCTTGATTGAGTGCTATCGCCACCACCCGTCCGAAGAAGATGGTATGTGTGCCATAATCCTGCGTTTCGGAGATCTCGCAGTCGATGGCTCCGAGAGCGTGTCGTAGCGCAGGGGCGCCGGTGGCGACCCGATCCCAAGGGTAAACGGCGAATCGATCAGCCATGCTGATGTCACGACGTCCGGCAAACGTTGCGGAAAGGTCTTCCTGTTCCGCGCTCAGAACGTTCACGCACAGGACACCGTTTTGACGAAAGACGGCGTTCATCTGAGTCTTGCGATTGAGGCAGACCAGGATCGTCGGCGGTTCGTCCGTGACCGAACAAACGGCCGTGCAGGTAAAGCCACACTGGCCGGCGGCGCCATCGGTTGTGATCACCGAAACGGCGACGCCGAACCGGGACATCATGTCCCGAAAGGCAATGCGATCGACGGACATCAGCGGCTCCTTGCGAGATAATCGAGCACAGAGACGTCGTCGCCGTTGTGATATGCGGGATCGCGCCAGCCGTTCTCATCGTAGTCGGCGAGGCAGGAAGTCGCCAAAGCCTCCATTTCTCCCATGGTACCCGACACCTTGGCGTGGATGAGCGCCTGAAGTCGGATCGCTTCATGGTTGCCGGCATAGTTGCGCTCGTAGAGTTCGTGACGCGCGCCGAACTCGGATCCGACGGCATCCCAGAGCGCCTTCATGATTTTGATGCGCTCGACGTGATCGATGCCGTTCGAACCGCGTGCATAGCGCGCGAGGTACTTTTCGATCTCCGGCACCTTCAGATCCCTGGCACTGGAAGGGAGGTAGATCAGGCCGGAGGCTACGATCTGCTGAATGATAGACCGGATAGCGGGATAGGCTTCCGTGGCGAAGATCCGGAAGGAAGTACAGGCGCGAATATTCGGCAGGAAGCCATCGTTGACCCAGCGATCTGGCGCGGCAGCCATCGCGTCAGTCAGCGACCAGAACAGGTTTCGCCAACCTACGATTTCGCCGAGTTGCACCTGAACGCCACGAAACTCATCGGTGCCGCAGGCACACAGGGCCTTCTGCAGCAGGCCGATAATGAAGTCGAGCTTCACGGCCAGACGGGTGCAACTCTGAAAGGTGAAGCCGTTGAGGAAGCCCGACTTCGGATAGAAGGTACGCAACATGTTGATGTCGCGGTGAACGAAGACGTTCTCCCAGGGGACGAACACGTTGTCGAAAATGAACATCGCGTCGTTTTCGTCGAATCGAGTGGTCAACGGGTAATCGAACGGCGAGCCGGTCGCTGCGGCCGCAAGTTCATAGGAATTCCGGCAGATCAGCTTGATCCCGGGGCTGTTCATGTCGACCATGAACATCACCGCCATACTGTCATCCGTGATTTCCGCAGCCATATTTTGGCCGAGAAAATTGTAATGGGTCAGCGCCGACGAGGTTGCGACGACTTTCGCACCCGAGACGAATATGCCTGCGTCCGTCTCCTTTTCGATGCGGACGTAGATATCCTTAACGTCGTCTGCGGCCTTGTTCCGGTCGATCGGCGGGTTGACGAGCGTGTGATTGATAAATGGCACCGTTTCCTGCGCATGCTTGTACCAGCCACGCGCATTGTCGGCGAACTTGCCGTAGAAGTCTGCGTTTGCGCCCAGTGTGTTCGTGAAGCTCGCCTTGTAGTCGGGCGTTCGTCCCATCCACCCATATGTCAGGCGCGCCCAGGCTGCGATCGCATCGCGCTGCGCAATCAGATCTTCGCGCGACCGCGCGTAGCGGAAAAACCGATGTGTAAAGCCGCCGCTTCCCGTGTCGGTCTCGGTCGTCAAAACCTGCTTGAGGGACTTGTCGTGCAGAGCATCATATAGCTTGGCGATTGAGACCGCCGCGTTGCGAAACGCTGGATGAGTTGTAACGTCCTTGACACGCTCGCCATAGATCCACACCTCGCGGCCGTCCCGTAGAGACTGAAGATATTCGGCGCCCGTGAAAGGCCGGTTTCCACCGCGATTCATACGCTGCTCCTGGCTAAGGGGTAATTTGAATGTTGCTTTGCATTCGAATGGTCCCCAACACTTCCGCGCATTGGCTCCGAAGACAACAGCCACTTTGGCAAAAGGAATTGCCGCGTAGCTGACTTCTTGATGAGGAGTGGGAGCAAGGTTGCCCTGATGCCTCACCGGTCAATCGGCCCAACCAGCACGTGCTCGAAGCCCTGATGGGCAAGCCGACCCACTCACGTGGGGTGGCTAGAGATCATCCATGGGCATGAACAGCTCGCTCGAATTCGACGAATCCCGGCATAACGCGCGGATCGCCCAGGGGCGCTAGCTGTGTCATGAAGAGAGCAGCCAGCTTGGCCTTGGGATCGATCCAGAAGTGGGTGTGCGCCGTTATTGAATGCTTACCGACGATGGGGCGGAGGACCGCTCCAATCGTCAAGGCATTTTGGGATCGCGATAGACTTCTTTCCCGCCAACTACGGTCAATAAAGCCTTCATCTTGGGAATGGCGTCGAGCGGCACGGTCAAGAAGTCGTCTGTCAGTACCGCGAAGTCGGCGAGCTTGCCTGGCTCGATCGAGCCGCGACGATCCTCTTCTCCGATCAACACGGCAAAGTTAATCGTGACCAATCGCAGCAGTTGTGCTCGCGAGGTAACCTTCTGGTCGGCCCCGTAAACACCGTCGGACATCGTATCGCGGCTCGCAAAATGGTAGAGTTCCCAAAATGGGTTGAACGGAACGACCGGCGAGTCGGTGCCGCCGGCGACCAGCAATCCGGCGTCGAGATAGCTCTTGAGCGGCGTCGCTTCGCTGGCGATATCCCAACCCCAATATCCTTTCAAGACTGGCGCGGCGAGATAAAGGTGATCCTGCGCTGACACCATCAGTTTCAGGTTCTGCATGCGTTTGACGAGATCGGGCCGCGCGATGAAAGCATGTTCGATGGCCCATCGCTTCCCGGTCAACGGCTTGTCATTGTGGGCGATCTCGTAGGCGGTGAGAACCTCGTCCACGGCCGCATCCCCTACGGCATGCGTCGCGGCGCGCCAACCCAGGCGATTGATCTCGCGCACGACAGAATTGTAGGCGTCGGGAGGTGAAAGGGTAAGACCCGAATAGGTCCCGCCCTTCCCGAATGGCTCTTGATATGCGCGCGTGAGATGAGCCCCCTCGAAACCACCGTCCACCACGAGCTTGATGCCGCCTACGCGGACGAAATCACTGCCTTCGTCCTGCGTCACACCCCATTGGGCGACCGCATCGTCGACCTGCTGCGGGGTTCTGAACCCGAACCCTGGCATATAGACGGTATAGCGCACGGTGAGCGCGTGCTCGGCGTCGGCCTGCCGCATCAGCTTCAGCGCCTCCACCAGGTTGCCCCGGTAGGCACCCGGAATTCGAACTGCCGTGAGGCCGAAAGGATTGATCGCTCTCTGCGTCGCGAGGATGTCCTCCATCGCGAGCGGCTTTGGAGCGGGTAGCGGCACAAGCGCCTTGGCCGCGTCAAACAGCTCTCCGGTCAGTTCACCATTTGCGTCACGACTGATCTGTCCCCCGGCCGGCACCGGCGTCTGGCTAGTGATATTGAACTGCGCCAGCGCTCGCCCATTGAGGATGTAGGAATGACCGCCTCGCACTAGCACCACAGGATTGTTCGGCGCCGCCTCGTCCAACTGTCGCGCCGTTGGCAGGCGCTGTTCTCTCAACTGCGCTTCGTGCCAATCTCCGTTCGAAACGAGCAGCGCGCCCGACGCGGCCCCCGCGGCGGCGTTGGCTACCTGCAACATGAGTTCGGCGAGACTACGGGTGTGAGACAGATCAATACCGGTACCGCCGCCTTCATTGTGGAAATGCGCGTCGGCAAGGCCAGGGCTAACGAAATGTCCCTTCAAGTCGAACACACGGGTGCCGGTGGACGCGAGCTTCCTGATCTCCTCGTTGCTGCCAACGGCGAGAAAGCGATCGCCTGATAACGCGAACGCCTCCACCACGGTGTTCTTCACATCAGCGGTGTAGACTTTGCCATTAACATAAATGCTATCGGCTATCGCCGGCTGGGCCTCTGCAGCGGACCATGTTGAGCTTCCAAGCAGACCCACAATGATCCACGTGTACGCCAGCCGCTTCACAAACTTCATCGCAACCTCTCCTTCTCAGTTCATGGCCCACGAAGAGGCGGCCAGCAACGCAGCCTCGAGGAAGCTTGCGCACTGTCCGCCATGGAAGCATCCGAAAACTGTGCCGCGGGGCATGCGGCCAGAATTGACCTTCGGGAGGTAAATGAAGCTAGAACTTCATCGTGACGCCGCTGTAGAGACTTGATTCGGTACAGGTATTGTTGCTCACACCCGGCGAGAGGTTGCAAAGCCGACTGACGTTGTGATCCAGTCCGTATTTGTTTTGCCAATAGCGATAGGCGACCCACACGTCGACGTAATGCGAATACTTTGGCCCCCACATCGCTTTCGATGCATCGAAGGTCAGACGGATCGGCTCGGAATTTAGCTGAACCGCTGTCATCGAGTTGGCAGGGCTAGCTAGTGGCAAAGGGTTGTAAGGAAGTGGACTATTCTCGGCCCCCATCGTCCCAGTCCAAGCCGCTCGACCGCTGATAGAAAAGTAGCGCACGCTCTCGGGCAAGAAATCGAGATCCATGTAGTAGTTGGTTTCGATTGCCCACGTCGGCTGATATTGTCTGTTGCCGTCGGTAAGGCAGCCGACGCCTGGTGT
Source organism: Bradyrhizobium sp. MI1.10 (assembly GCF_055811035.1). Lineage (NCBI taxonomy): Bacteria > Pseudomonadati > Pseudomonadota > Alphaproteobacteria > Hyphomicrobiales > Nitrobacteraceae > Bradyrhizobium > Bradyrhizobium sp. MI1.10. The sequence goes on along the minus strand of NZ_JBVVPN010000007.1, from coordinate 121,704 downwards.
ATTGGGAGCGAACCCTCCGCCACACTGCAGGAAGCCCATGTGGGAGCTGTAGACCCAGGTCGCCAGAGGGGCAATATTTACGTAGCCCTTGTAGGGAAGATCGAACTGGAACTGCAAGCCCGCCGAGACGGCCTGCCCTGCGGACGCCCGATAATAGTTCGCGGCCGCCGCATCAAGGCCGATCTCGAACGAGATGTTGCGCAGCGGCCCGACAGTGAAAGTCTTGGCCCCGAAGATTTCGTTCCAGCCAAATGTCGAGCGAAGCTGGCCCACGCCAGAAATAGCACCTGCGCAATTTGCAGGAGTGGTAACACGCGTGCCAGGATTGAAGATACTGCCGGCGTTGGTGCAGGGGCTGGCTGGATCGTTTTGATCGGCCTTGTACATTGATAGGTTCAGGAAATTCGTACCGTATCGCCAGGCGTCGAAATGCGTGAACGAATAGACCTGCACCGCGGTGTTGCTGTTGAGCGAACCGTTCGGATTTACAGAGTACACACCCGGGTCTGCTGCTTTTGGTATATACGAAAAGGTGACACGGTCATCGATCACCAGGAAGAATGGCAGATCGGGCGGCGCTGGCTGGGCCTTGACCGGCAGATCTCCCGCCAGACCTGCCGCGCTACCAAAAGAAACCAAGGGCAGTACTGTTAGCATTATCTGAATTTGACGCTTCATTTTCCCCCGCCAATGTTTTGCCTAGCCAGCCGAAGAGCGCTGTACCCAGGCCATTCCCCACAATCCAACGGTTGGCAGCATAAGCGGCGGGCGGGTAAGCAAAAGCACCGCAGTTGGCACGGTCGCGTTCCAAGAATGGGACGATAATTCTATTTCGCGCGTTTCATGGACGACGTTCGGGTAACGGCGCAGACGAGCGGGACAGCCTTTCAGCCGCAAGCCGAACGACGAGAGAAATCAAGATTGAGTGGCCGGATTGGCGAGTTCAAGCATCGGCTCGGCGCCTACGTTTGCGACGTGGACCACCCAACTTCGCGGCGACTGAAATGAACTCGTTGATCTACCAACGTGCAAGATCAGGGCCGAGCTGAACACGATCAAAGCTCTGTCCCAGGAACGCTCCAGACCTACAACTTGTAAGCTCAAGCAATGCAACATCCTTCAACAGCCCGCTTTAAGTGACTGGGCAAGCGGCGCGCAACAGACTTTCTTCGGCCGCGCGGCTCAACGGGCTGGAGAGTATCAGGCGACCCAGGCAAAGGCCTGAATGCGCCTATCAAAGTGGAGCACCGCACGGTTGTGTGTGTAGGCGGGCCAATGCGACAGATCGGTCCCGTTTGGTTCGCCGCTCTTCGCAAATGCCGCAATCGCACCTCTAAATCGTCGGCTCAGCCCTTCCACCTCTCGCCAGTCTGCTCCCTTGAGCATCGGAGCGTTCCGCCAGACGTCGATATTTCCGAAAAGAAACGGAAGATCGATGCAGTGGCAGGCGCCTAGTCCTGGGACTGGCGACTGCCAATCGAAACGATAGGAAAACACATTCCGGCCGGCCTTCGCCTGGGCAGTTGCGACAGCCAAGCTCGCGTCCGTGAAGATCGTGTCTGTGTAGAGATCTCCCACTATCGTCCGAGGAATCGCGGGAACGCGCGCTGATCGGATCTTCATGATCGCATCCGCTGCGCCGCTTCCTAGTTGTAACTTGAATATGTCATTCACTTCGCTTTCAGACAGGTCGTTCAAGGTCGGATTAGATAGCGAAAACGCAGCGTATTCTTCGCGCGTTACACCAATCATGATGTCGCACCACCGCGCGCTACCGTTTTGAATGGATGCGACAGGATCTCTCGGGATAAGGCTGCCATCCAGAACGGGCATGAACGGCGGGCTGATGTCCCCCGGTATCGCCGGAGGTCTGTTTTGCAATCCACGTAGCAATCCAAGAATTTGGTCAACGGGCATCGTCCGCAGTCTGTTGGCATCTTGGTCGGCCAATCCAAGAACGTCTAGAAGTGTCTTGGCCAGCGGCCTCACCGTTTCGACTGTGCGAAGCTCTACGCCGACAGGCGCGCTCATGATGATCGCTCGGCTGAAGAGATCGCGCCCAAGATCAGTCCCAAGAAATGCAGCGATGCTGAAGGCGCCAGCCGACTGTCCAATAACTGTGATGCGCGCGGGATCGCCTCCAAAGCAACTGATCGTCTCCCTGATCCAACGCAGAGCTGCAACTTGATCGTGGAGGCCCAGATTCAATTCGCCGAAATCAGGTCCAGGCCAAAAGCCAAGAAGACCAAGGCGAGAGGTAATGTTCACGACCACAAGGCCATTTTCCCCTGCAAGAACGCTTCCATTGTAGCAGGGGAGCGACCCGCCACCGGTCATGAAGGCGCCTCCGTGGAGGAAGACCAGAACCGGCGCATTGTCGCCGGCCCGGTGCGTCGTCCATATGTCGAGATGAAGACAGTCTTCACTTTGCTCGACCTCGTAGGTACCCATAACGCTGTCCAGGCGCGAGGGTAGCTGTGGGGGGACGGGTCCAGGTACGGTCGCGTCGCGAGTATCTCGCCATCGGGGAGCCGGTCCCGCCAACTCGAAACGCCGTGGCCCGATCGGAACCTCTGCGTATGGCACTCGATGAAATGCGGTAACACCGTCCACCGTGATGCCTCGCAGGCAGCCGAAAGGTGTTTCCAGCTCGAGATGTGCCACGCTGCGCTCAACTCCGACCATTTCTCGTCTCCAACAAATTAACGCCGAAGCCAGCCCCGGATCAAACTCATACATTCGAATCTCTGCACCTCCTGCGTGTCTCGGGTGCCACGTCTGCGTCGCCCGGCATTGCCAACTTTGCCTCCGGCGCCGAAGGTCGCTTGCGGCCTACTCAACAGCGTTTCGATATTGCTCGTCCAGTTCCGCGACTGGAATGCCCCGTTCCGTAATTGAGACGTATCGATCGGCTAACCTCATCTATATTCCAATTTACTTTGCCCTAAATGAATTGGTCGGAGACTTGGTCTTTCCCCACGAGTGCTCGGCCACGTGTTGGATATCTTTGTGGTATCCGCGCCATTATGCCACTCATCCACTGAACCAACCGGGGCATCGTATTGTCCCTCAGGATCAGGAAAAAACGCATGTATGGGTACTGGAAATTACGGGAAAAGTGGGCGGAGCAACGGCAAAACACCGGTTGGCGCGCGGCAAGCAAGTACGCGCTGTCCGCAATCGCGAGAGGGACACCGCGGCGACCGCGACCATGCCGGACACCGCCCGGCCGGTTCTCGACATGGTGACGCTGTTGAGACACCTCTTTGGATCCGCATAGATGGGCGCCAGAACGTCCGCGACGGCGCCCGCCGCGAAGCCACCGACGATCTTGGTCTGCTGGGCGTCCTGGGACGACGCACAGGCCAACGCGAACGAGATTGCAATCGGGCGGCGATCACAGGTGACGCCCTCCATCGACGACGATGCGCGTGCCGGTGCTGGCCTTGAGATGGGTGATGCAGGCAACGATGGCGGCGGCCACGTCATCCGGTTCGATGACGCGCTTGAGCGGCGTCGCCTTGGCGCCCGCCTCGAGAGCGCTGCGATCGCGACCCGGAACGAAGTCGGTTGCAACGGCGCCGGGCGAAACCGCCAGTAACCTTATTTCCGGGCCGAGCACGCGTGCCAAAGAGGCGGTCATGTTGTCCAGGGCGGCCTTCGATGCGCAGTAGGCGACGTTACTGCCGGACGCGGTGAAGCCCGAGATGGACGAGACGTTGATGACGACGGCGTCACCCGATGCGCGTAGCAAGGGGCGGAGCGCCCGGACAGCGGAGTACGGACCGCACACGTTCGCGATCAGGATGTCCTCGAACAGCTGGTCCGTCAGCGTGTCGAGATCGCCATGCGGTATCGCACGGGTGAAGCCTGCGGAATTGACCAGGATGTCGAGTTTTCCATAGCGGATTCCGAGTTCATCCGCCAAGGCTGCGAACGAGGTCTCGTCCTTCAGTTCCAGGCGCGCTACCGCGTGGTCGGCCGGCGGGAGTGTTTCCAGTAGCTTTCGCGCCCGCTCTTCGCTGCTGTGGTAGCCGATCACGACGTTGGCGCCGAGCATGGCGATTTCACGCACGGCGGCGGCGCCGATACCGTTGCTGCCGCCCGTGATCACAGCGACCCGGTCGCGCAGCGGTTTGGCGTCGTTCATCGATGGTTCCACCCTGAATTTGTGACAAAGCCGCAAGGCGCTTGTCACGCGCTGATCCGGGGGGAGGCTAACACGCTGCCACCGGTCGCCCAGTCACATGAATAGGGGACACTATCCAAGCCGAAGCGCCGATTGCCTGCACCCCGAATTTGCCTTTAAGTGGCAGGCGAGCGGACAGAGAGCCGCTGGCCGAGGTTCCGGGATGAAGGCTTACAAGGTGGACCATCCGACCGGCGTCTACGACATGACGCCGGCGCTGATTGGACTGATCGATCTCGCAGGCGCGGAAACGTTTCCCGGCACGTTGTTCAAGATGGCTCATGCGATGACCGGCTGCGGCCACCTTACGGCGTTCGCATTCGACCGCGATGCTGATCCACTTGTGCTGATCGCAGAGAACGCCGGGCAACGACCGGTGGCCAGAGACGTTGCGAACCATTACCGCAGGACCTACTGGCGTCACGATCTGGCCAATCAGGTGATGGCCGGTACGCCAACATCGGGGAGCGCGACCTGGTGCATCCGCACGCGCGCCTCCGAGATTAAGCATTCCGACTATCGCAGCGCCTGCTACACGTCGGTCGGACTGGGCGACCGCATCTGCATCGCCGGCGCGCCGGCGAACCGGACCATCCGCATCAATCTGTACCGTTCCGGTGGGAACGCGTTTTCGGATTCCGACGAGGCCTTGATCGCGCGTGGCGCCGACATGCTCTTGGCGTTGATCGGGCGCCATGCCCGCGATGCCCGAGCGGCCCAGCGCGGCCCCGCCCAAGACGTTCGCGCGCGATTGCTGCGGGTTGCGCCCGTGTTGTCCACGCGGGAAGCCGACGTCTGTGCCGGCATCATGGAGGGGTTGACCTCGGAAGGCATTGCGCTGCGACTCGACATCGGCATCAACACGGTGCTGACCTATCGCAAGCGCGCCTATGCCCGCCTCGGCATCTCGTCGCAGAACGAATTGCTCCGCCTTGTCATGGATTAAACCTGCGCGCAGGGAAGCGTCAGACCGCAGGTGTCACCCTCCCCGTGCATTCACCAAAGCCGATCGTGGCGAAGCCGTCGCGATTGCACTATCCCGTCATCGAACTTCGTCGCCGTCCGCCAGGAACGATCGGGGCTCGCCGCCGAGATCAAACGGCTTGGTGGCCGCACGCGGTGATCTCGAGCGGGCTGCCGAGACTACCCGGCGTCGTTCCGGAGACGGTGCCGGATCCAAGCAGATCGCCGGTCTCTAGGTTGCATTTGTTGCTGGTCTGGTGCGTGACGAACTGGGCAGGCCTCCAATACAGGCCGCGAGTGCATGCGGGGCTGACCGTCAGATCCGCGGTCATGCCTGCCGCACGTAGAGCGCAACGCACGTCGATGTCGATCGTGCCGAACTGCTTATCGGCCTGGGCGTGCAGATGCGGCAAAGGACGCGGGTCTTGTTCGTCACACGGGAATGCAGTCACGCGGAACGGAAGCAGCACTTCCGCCGTGACGATCCACGGCGAGACATTCGGTCGTTGAGAACGCAGAAGCCGAAGATGTGCTGCCACGCCTCATCGATGGAGACCGCAATCCGCACAGTTAGTAGAAGTTCCGCATCAGCCATCGCGACCAAGTGCGGCGACGGTCCCTCGCGGGCGGCGACGTTCTGCGTATACTGTAGCCGGAAAATCTGCAGCCGAACTTCAGACCTTGTCCGGTCCCAACACCATGAACCATTCAGGCTCGATCCGCCTAAGGCGACCGCCCCAGGCCGCGAGGCCAGTGTAATTGGCGGCGCATGTGCTTACATCGAGGATCATGTCGCCGATCGCGATGCCACCTCGCGGAGCTTCGGCCGGGTCGGTGCGCCGGAACACGCCGAACGGCAGGTTCTGTACTGGAAGGCGCTGCCGGAATTGGCGGACTCCATCAAACTGCGGCGTGAGCCGTCGTGGGTTGCGTTGAATTGACAGAACGGCACCGCCGTCCGGAAGAGAGGCCATGTCACACGCCGATGGGACGGGGATCGCGGACAGGGCGGCTTATGCTCATGCCATGGGCAGCGCCACGCGCCAGGCAACGAGCAAGGTTCCTCGAACATGAACACACCGCAATACATGTCTGGATTCGGCAACAGCTTCGAAACAGAGGCGCTCCCCGGCGCGCTGCCGGTCGGGCGGAATTCGCCGCAGCGGGCCCCCTACGGGCTATATGCCGAACAGTTGAGTGGCTCGGCGTTCACGGCACCGCGCGGCACCAACGAACGATCGTGGCTTTACCGTATCCGCCCCAGCGTCAAGCACACCAGCCGCTTCACGCCGGTCGAGCCGGGCTTCCTCCGCACCGCTCCCAACACGGGACAATCGAAGCTGCCGATCGGGCAATACCGCTGGCAGCCGGTCGCCATCCCCGCCGACGAACTGACCTTCGTCAGCGGACTGCGAACGGTGACGACTGCCGGCGATGCCGAAGCACAAGGCGGCATGGCCGCCCATCTGTCCTTCATCACCCACTCGATGAAGGACGAGTATTTCTGCGACTGCGACGGAGAACTGCTCGTCGTGGCGCAGCATGGCGCGTTGCGCTTCTGTACGGAGTTCGGCATCATTGAAATCGCACCCGGCGAGATCTGCGTGATCCGGCGCGGAATCATCTTCCGCGTGGAGCTTATGGACGGGCCCGCTCGCGCCTATGTATGTGAAAACTACGCAGGGTCGTTCACCCTCCCGGAAAGGGGGCCGATCGGCGCGAACTGCCTGGCCAATTCCCGCGATTTCCTTACGCCGGTCGCAGCCTATGATGACGTTGATTCATCGAGCGTCGTGACCTTCAAATGGTGCGGCGAACTGTTCGCGACCAAGATCGGGCATTCGCCGCTTGACGTCGTCGCCTGGCACGGCAACTACGCGCCCTACAAGTACGACCTACGGCACTTCTCGCCGGTCGGCGCAATCGCCTTCGACCACCCGGACCCATCAATCTACACCGTCCTGACCTCGCCGTCGGAAAGTGCGGGCACCGCCAATATCGACTTCGTCATCTTCCCGGAGCGCTGGGCGGTCGCCGAGAACACGTTTCGGCCGCCTTGGTATCACCGCAACATTATGTCCGAATTCATGGGCCTTGTTTACGGCGTATACGACGCGAAGCCCGAGGGCTTCGTGCCCGGCGGCATGAGCCTCCACAACATGATGATTCCGCATGGACCGGACGCCGTCGCCTTCGAGAAGGCGAGCACCGTCGAACTGAAACCGCACAAGATCGCCAATACACTCGCCTTCATGTTCGAGTCGCGCTTTCCGCAAAAGCTGACGCAATATGCGGCCGACTTGGCGGAAAGAGACGACGACTACGCCGAGTGCTGGACCGACCTTGCAAAGAAATTCGATCCTACATCGGCTCCGGTCAGGTGATGCCGGCGGGGTCCCTCCCTCAAGCCTCGCTACGCGGTCGAAGGGTCACGCTATGTCCTCGCCGCCTGCGCCGTCGTGAGCCAGGAAATGCTCGGCATGGTCGTGGATACGCCGCAGAAAGCCTTTTAGCTCAATCCTCGCACGTCCAAACCAGGCGCGGGATTTTCAATGATTAATGGACCGGACGCCCGCAAACTCTGTGAGCGTATTCCTGACCACCAAGAGGCATCCTCAACGCCGATCTCCATCCCGGAGCGCTTGCGGTCGCAAAATCCACTGCGGATCCAGCCGGCCGCTATTCGCGCACCGACGCAGTGCGGCTGGTAATCAACCGCGAGAAGCAGGCGGTGATCCGCGTAGCGGCAGTGGCGGCAAACCCGACTGTCGCTATGGCGCGGCCAAAGTTTTGCGATCCAGAGGCGCCGCGCTCGCCGCTCCGCCGCTTGCGAAGTCCCGCAAGCGACTTGCGTCTCCGTTAGCTCGAGCGAATAGGTGACGAACTGACGTCTTCCCGCAGCGGGCCAAACGATTTCTCAAGCTCTGCCAAGACCGCACCAATCCCATCTAGCGTCGACACAGCCGCGACATATCGATCAGGCCGCACAAGCAGCACCCGACCGGTGAGCGGTCTCAAAAACGCTTCCGCCTCCGGCGAGGCCGGTCTAGCGTGGTGCACACCACTAACTTTCACACGCTGCATTTCATTGAAGCAAATAGACAAAAACCGCGGGCTCAACACTCGCGAATCGGCAAGCAAGAGCAAATCGTTGGGGGGTACAGCGATCCCTACCACCAGGAACCAACCGTCCGAAATCGCATCAATTGACTTCGTGCTACCACCATCCAGGAAAAGCGAAACACGCGGACATGTCCGTCCAACAACGAGTTCCTGCCGCCTGGACCGCACCATGAAGCCGGCCTTAATCCATGGTCGAGGCATATAGCGCATCTCGGCAAAGAAACGCTGCATCGCGGGGATAAGGTTCAATGTCTGGAAGAAGGCGTCCCTCGCCGCAGCAATAATGCGGTTGCGAATGTTTGCCATTCTTCCGATCATCACTGAATATCGAATAATCGCCTCAACCTGCGGCCTCCTTTCTGTCTCGTAGGTCTCAAGGATCGTGGGGTTGAGCCTCCCTTGCAGTACCGCCGCAATCTTCCAGCAAATGTTGTTGGCATCGCGAGCGCCCGTGTTCATGGCCTGCGCGCCGAACGGCGGCATGACGTGCGCTGCGTCGCCGAGCAAGAAGACCCGTTTCGATCCCATTCGCTCGGCGATGCGCTCCGAAAATCCATAGACCACCGACCGGATGATTTTGAGGGGTGTTCCTTTGTACGGAGTATGTCTGTCCACGAGATCACGGATGCTGTCCGCCGTGGCAATCTTGTGATGATCTTCGCCGGGGTTGAGCATGAACTCCAGTCTTCGCCCGCCATATGGCGCAGGCACGCTGTTGAACGGCCGCTTAGGATTGCAAAAAAAACGCGAGAAGGGGGACCGGTCGGGAAACTCGGCGAGGTCGACCACTAAATGGGGTTGATCAATGCGATTTCCGGCGAAAGAAATATTGACAGCCGAGCGGATGAAACTTCGCGCGCCATCACAGGCGAGTACAAATCGTCCAGTCACTAGATGTTCTCGCCCGGCACGAACGACCTTCAACCTGACGCCATTCTCATCCTGATCTAGGCCTGCGACAGTAGACCGGTACTGCAGATCGAGGCAGGGATAGCGCCGTGCGCCATGCAGCAGCTTCTTCTCGAAGACTGGCTGCATCAATCCCGCGCGGTTGCCAAATCCATTCGACGTCAAGAAGGGGTTGACCTTCACCACCGGCTTGCCCCGCATAGAATAAAAGAAAATTCCAAAAGGCGGCGAGAGGTGCTCTTCCATGTCGTCGAGCAAATCCAGGCTATCAAGAAGACGGAGATATTCGTCGTCGATCACGAGTGCTTTGGGCAAGTCCGACGTCAGTTCATTCCGCTCCAGCAAGATTGTGGAAATCCCGAGCGAGCCGAGAATGTTAGCGACCGTCAGGCCGATCGGACCCGCACCAACGACCAAGACATCGGCATCTTTGGTTCCTCGCCCGTCGGGTCCCGAAATCGGCTTGATGAGTTCGCGGATCTGATCAAGCGACAGATGATTATCCATTAACGCCCGCCTTTCTAATTTGGCAGTTAGTTTCGAACGGCGACCGCCTCAGAGCCAAACTACTAGTGGACTTGATTCGCGTCTGTCCCATGCACAGGTGACGAACAGAAGTTTGAGATCAGCAAAATACGGTCCGTTCCGAGAATTCTGCATCATCATCATGCCGCCGCCACTGCTTTTCCAGCGTAACCAACTAGATGCAGCCGACGAATCAAACCTAGGTAGCCATCCCCTCAGAGAGGGGCGTGTCATGCTTCGGATCGGCGCGGCCGAACACGTGATCGGGGCGCGGCGGCGAGAACGGTAGAAAGCATCATCACATCCCTGTCCGCTTCCTAGTGATGGGCCGGGCCGGAAGGGCGTTTATGCGAATACAGCTGGTCCTGCCTGTTGCGAAGCCCTGCTACGGCTCTGAGCTTCTAAACGGCGATCTGTCACGCTGCGGCCGACCGAACGCGGATTTGTCGGATCCGACTTCGAGGGCGATGCCAGCCACTCACATGTTCGCGGAGCGCTCCCGGGGCGGCCCGATCGGCCGTAGTGACAGCCACCTTGAGCGAAGACCGCCACGCCCGTCCATCGCGCCGACGCGACGCCAATGATGCTTCATGGCTATGCAGTCGAGTTACCATTTGAGTGAGGCTGCGGTATCTCGCCGCTCGCGTAAGGTCGACTCGCGCGCGATGGCGAGGGCGATTAAGGCAAACAATGCCATCGCGGCGGCGACGACGACCAATGCGGGGCGAAGACCGCCGACCGACGCGGCCAGCGGCGCAACGAGCAGTGGGCTCAAGAACTGACCGAAATACAGACCGAAGTATACCTGGCCGGTTGCCTTGCCCATGTGCCAGGGTTTTGCGGCGGCCATCGTCCAGGCCATGACATTAGGAACCAGCATCCCGGCACCAAGTCCATGTACTGCGAGGACGACGAAACTCTCGGCATAGCTGGTGATGCGCGACAGCCACCAAATCCCCACTGCCAGCAGCGCAAAGACCAAGACGTTGATCGATTGCGTATTGAACCGCCTGCGTAAGACGGGCCACAGCAACGTTCCCGCGGTAGCCGAAAGAATTCCGAAAGCGGCCCCCATTCCGATGGCTTGTGTCGACGTGATACCCAGATCTGCGAGCAGAAACGGGTACTGGACCGGCGGTAAGTAGACGGCGATCATGCCAACCAGCATGACTGTAATCTGGGGAAGCAGCGCGGACTTTGGCGGCCGTGTAGCTGCGAACCCCAGCGTATCGGTGCGCGGCGCGTATTGTGGGGGGGCAGTCGCAGTTGGAAGGGAATCAGGAGCAGCGCGAGACCATAGAGCGCGAACGGCAGCCGCCAGTTCATTTCGCCGAGAGCACCACTGATAAAAAAGAGAACTGTGCCGGCAACGCCGATAAAGCGCATTTGCAGATTAAGATAACGTTCGCGCTCCTGTCCTCTGAAGTGAGTACCGATGATGGACGTGCAGCACGTCATCACGATGGCTTCAGCGGCACCGAAAATGAACCGAGAGACGACGATTTCAGTTATACCATCGAGCCAGAGCGGAGCGACGCCGGAGACGGCGTATAGCGCTGTGCCCCACACCAACAATTTGCGGCTCCCCCAACGGTCAATGACTGTGCCGATGAGGGGTGAAGCGATCGCCGTGACGAATGCAGGCGCCATCAGCGCCAACGCCACCAACAATTCGACGTGTTTGACCGAGGCGTAGGCCGCCTGGAACTTGACCAGGATAGGGACCACCAGGATGGATGCCAAGATGGTCATGCAGCTGCCGAACAGCAGAACTATGCCGACGCCGTTCACGCGTTCAATTGTCTTCATGTCGCCCCTCACCCTCACTGCACTTCTTGACTTGACATCGATCCCGCCGATGCTCGCGCGCTGTGGGAACAAGCCGGACCGCAGATATGTTTCCAGGCAGCCGGACCTGCCGCGCGAGCGAAGGTGTCGACCTGCGGCGAACGCCTCTCTTCTGGAAGGTCGACCTTTGCGACAAGGGACAAATCGCCTGTATCGTAGACTTCGCGGCCGTCGAGCATCGTCTTCAGCACCCGGATTTTGGGAAGCGCATCGTTGTCACAAGTCAGCGGGTTGCGATCGACGACCGCAATGTCGGCCTTATAGCCTGCGCGCAATGCGCCGATCCCGCTCCAATTCATCAGCGTCGCGCCCGAGCTGGTCCAGGCTTTCAGAGCCTGGAGCCGCGACACCGCCATGCCAGGCTGAAGGTTCCGATGGCCTGAACCTGCAAACTCGTGCGTCTCAGCGAAAGCGATATGCTCGAAAGGCCTTGCCGGCCCCCAATCACTGCCGAGCGTTACGTTCGCTCCTGAGTCCATCATCCGACCCAGTGGGATGAGGTCGCTCAAGCAGTCTCTTCCAATTCGCTCAGCGAAGAGGTCGCCCTTCCCCCAAGTGAAACTCATGCTCGTCGACAGATGGAAGCCAAGCTCCGCATAGCGCCGAATCGTCTCCGGGCTGATGAGGATGTTGTGCTGCATGATCCACCCTTTGGATGAAATGTCGTAAGAACTCAGGAAGGGCTGGAGCGATTCCAGAAACTCGCGATGGTCCTGGTATGCTCCTTGAACCATGTTCAGCCGTAGATCGTTCTTCAGGCAGAACTCGATCGCCTCGCGCTCGATGTTCTGAGGCACGAAGGTGTGTCCCCGCGTTGCACGACCGTAGGGATCTCGAATCGTTTGGTCCGCGCGAAGAAACCCTGGCCAGCACGGACCTCCGCGCGAAAGCGTAAGACCGTTGATGCGAAAGAGATCGTCCTCCACAGACCTCGAGCGAAGCGCTAAAGCAAAGTTGGAGCGACAGTCCTCTTCCGACAACCCCAGCCCATAATCGAAGCCGTACTGCGCTGCTTCAAGCGAGCTCATGACGCGCAGCGTGCTTTCACCGGCTTCGCGCATAAGCCGATACGCGTCGATGTGCTCCGGGGCCATGACGTGCCCCTCATAGGCTGCTGTCACACCACGGCTGTTGGCAATGAGCTGTCCCAGCCGCGCACCACGGTTCCAATCATCAGCAGTCGGCATGGGAAAGTTGACCGTCAGGGACAGCCAGAAGGGATCAGGATTGTAGTAGCTGGTGACGCTGCCGCGAAAAATGCCGCTGGGCTCTCCGTCCGGCTCTTTTTCGATCCAGACATCGCTTACGCGGGAAGGTAGTGAAGCGGTTATCCCTAAACGGCGCATCGCCACGGTATTCATGGCACAGACATTGGGAATGCGCGGACCCCACGCGGCAATCATGACCGGATGGTTCGGCGCGATCGCGTCGAGTAGCGTACGGTTCGGCAGGCAACCCTCGGCGAGGTCGCGCCAGCTCCTCCTGGTGAAGTAATGAGGCTCGCCGACCGGGGTGGTAATAATCCATTCTCCTGCCGGCACTGTCCGTGCACGTTCTCGGATACGCTGGGCGATGTCGTCATGATTCTTGGCGTCGAGAATATCGACACACATGCCAAGGACGGCTGCAAAGTGAATGAAATGAGGATGTGTGTCGATAATACCGGGCATGGCGGTCGAGCCGCGCAAGTCCAAACGCCCTGCCCCTTTGCCCGCGACCGTGAGCATCGAGCCTAGATCTCCGGTCGCGAGAATGGTTTCACCATCGATCACCATGGCTTCGGCCATGGGCGATGCCGCATCAAGTGTAAGGATTTCACCTCCATGAATTACGGTTCGCATCGGCCTCTCTCAAGGTTCAAGGTTAAGTGACCATTGGTCACTTTCTAAGACTTGCCGTTTTGACAGTGGCTGTCAAGTATCGCAGAAACGGTTATTCACAGCGGGACCGACGATGAAAATCCGAAAGAAGACGCCCGACGCCCACCACCACGGCAATTTGCGCGAGGCCGTGTTAGCAGCCGCGATGTCGCTCCTGCGGCAACGGCAGACTCCGTCGTTCAATCTCCGCGAGATCGCGAAGATGACGGGCGTGGGGCACTCGGCCGTGTACCGGCATTTCGCCAGCAAGGACGCCCTGCTCGCCGATATCGCGGCCCGCGGTTTTGCCGAACTCGCCCAAATTCAGGGTCGGGAAATGGATCTAGCCGGCGATGACCCTTGGGAACGGCTCATTGCGGCGGGGCTTGTCTATGTGAATTTCGCCCGAACCAACAGGGCGGCTTACATTGTCATGTTCGACCCCACTATGCGGGAGCGTTGGACCGAGCTAGAGAATGTCAGAACGGCATTGGACACATCATTCGGCCAGTTCGCCAGGACAATCGTAGCCTGTCAAACAGCCGGCCTGTTGCCGGCGGCGCCTCTCGAAATCCTGACCAGCATACTTTGGTCGGCGGGGCACGGCCTCGCACAACTACTCGGGTCGGGTCACCTCAACTGGCTTCAGTCTTCGGCAATAGGCGAAGACCAGTTTGTATCGATAGCCATACATGTATCTTGCGAGGCCTTGCGCGCACCGGGTTCAAGACCATGGCTGGAATTACCGCCCAGTCTAGCCCCCGCGACCCGGGGCCCGTAATCCAAGAACTCCTCTTGACCAAGCTCGCCTCACGAGACCGGCCCAAAGTGATCTATGGTAGAGCGCCGCGCGACACCTTGCAGGCGTCAGCAAGGTCGGCGATCGCGCATAGCGAAGGAGATCGGCCCGCCAAGCGCATGCCGAACTCGCCTCTCCCATGCTCGCCTGATTACCCGCATCAAATAGCGCGTCTGTGTATGAGAGAGCGGCCACCGCCGTCCACCACGAGAACAGCTCCGGTGATAAAAGAAGCCTCGTCCGACGCTAAAAACAGACAGCTGGCAGCAATCTCGGCAGGCGCGGCCGTACGCCCCAGCGCGATCCGCCGTTCGACAGACCGGACTTCGGCATCGGCCGCCGCGGCATTCTGCTCCGCCAGCAATTGCATCTCGTAAGTGCTCATCGGCGTCCGCACCCAGCCCGGCGCTACAGCATTAGCGCGTAGAATCGGAGCCGTGTGGCCCGCACGATATCGGCGCTCTCCGTAACGTCGCTCGGGACCGCTTCTCCACCCGCCTCTGCAGCGGCCGCGTCAAGTTCGGCATCACCGAGGCCGAACAACACGACGAGTGCACCGTTCCGCACAAAGATCAGCGCGGTCGCGCAACCGATGCCGGTCGCCGCTCCTGTGATCAATGCAGTTTTTTCCCGCGAGCCACGCCGTCATCCAAGCCCCCATTGCCGCTCCACCGCAAAGCCGGTCTCGGGCAGCGTGCTGCCGCCATCGACGACGATGGTCTGCCCGGTCATGTATCCCGCTTCGACGGAAGCCAGATAGAGCATCGCGTAACCGATATCGTCGGCACTCCCCATCCGACCGACCGGGACGAAACGCTCGAGTTTCGCCCGCGTCTCTGGCGCACTCATCGTGCCGCGGCCCGGCTTGGCAATGAACCCTGCCTCGACGCCATTGACGGTGATGCCGTCGCGCGCCAGTTCGAACGCCGCGCCGCGGATGAAGGCGTTGACGCCGGCTTTCGCTGCCGAGTAATGCGCGCCACCACCCATCGCAACACGCGCGGACACCGAGGACGTCACGAGAATGCGCCCAAAGCGATTGGCGCGCATGTGCGAGATCGCGGCCTGCGCCAGCCAGAAACTGGCATTGAGGTTCAGCGCCAGCGCTTCCTCCAGCTTGGCTTCGTCCAGTTCCTCCAGCGACGACCACGGACAGCCGCCGGCATTGTGAACGACGATGTCGAGACGGCCATATCGTCCTGCGACGCGGTCGACCATGGCGTGCAGACTGGCACGGTCGAGGGCATCGAACGGCACACAATGCACCGTCAATCCATCGATCGCGAGCTCCGCCGCGAGGGCTTCCGCAACCTCCCGCGTGCGGTTGGCGATCACGACGGTGGCGCCGGCCTCCGCCAGGCGCGAGACAATGGCCGCGCCAATGCCTCTGCCTCCGCCGGTCACGATGGCGATCCTGCCTGAGAGGTCGAAGGGACGCGGCATGGTCAGATCACTCCGGACTTGCGCAGGAGATCGATGAAACGGACGAAGACCGCGGTGTGCCGCGCAATGTCCGCATCCGACGTCGCTGGACACATCAGCAGCATGGTGTGGAACGGCGTGACCAAAATGCCCTCGTTCATGTAGAACGCGTGCAGCAGCGTCTCGAGGCCGGCCTGCCGGCCGGCGATAACATCGGCGCCGCTGCGCGGCTGCTGCGCCATGAACATGATTTCCGCACGCGCGCCGATCTGGGTGACATGCCAGGGCAAACGATTGGCCTCGATCAAGCCACGGATCTCGTCGGCAAGCCGGGTCGCGGTCGCGATCATGCGGCCATAGTTCTCGTCGGTCAGCACCTTTTCCAGCACGGCGCGCATGGTTGCGACCGTCAGTGCGTTGCCGGCGAGCGTTCCGCCGAAACCGAAATGGGCGGATTGGCGTTCGCGCGGATTGACATGGGGCACGATGGCCCAGAGACGTTCGGAGATTTCCTGGTTCAGCCCGAACACGCCGGCCGGAATGCCGCCCGCGATCGCCTTGCCTGCGACGAAGATGTCGGGCTGCAGGGCGTGGATGCCAGTGTAGCCGCGAGGGCCGCAGGACAGCGTGTGGGTCTCGTCGATCACGAGCACCGTGCCGCTCCGCCGCGTCAGTTCGCGCAGTGCACGATGAAAGCCCGGATCGACCGGGATCATGCCGAAATTGGTCATCAGCGGCTCGGCCAGCACGCAGGCGACGTCGCCGTGCGCAAGCGCCGCCTCGAGCGCCGCGACATCATTAAATTCCACCACGCGTGTGACGGTGTCGTGATCGACTCCGTTCGGATGAATCATGTTCCGCAAGCCGACGCGGCCATCGCGGATTTCGACATGCGCCTCCTCGACGCCGCCGTGATAGCAACCCGAGAACACCAGCACTTTGGGACGGTCGGTGATCATCCGCGCGATCCGGATCGCCGCACGATTGGCATCCGTCGCCGAGGTCGTCAGCGTCCAATGCCGCCGCCCAAACCGGCGCGACAGCTCGGCACCGACCCACAGGCTGTCCTCGGTCGGCATCATCATCGTCGCGCCGCGCTTGAGCTGACGCAATGCCGCATCGGTCACCGCTTCAGGCGCGTGGCCGCACATGCCGCCGGAGTCGCCGAGACAGAAGTCGATGTAGTCATGGCCGTCGATGTCACGAATATGTGCGCCGCTGGCCTCGTCGACATAAACGGGGAAACCGCCGGCCCAACGCCGCATCCAGTGCGAAGGGCCGCCGTAAAGGAAGTGCCGCTTGCCTTCCTGCCAGGCGCCCGCGGAGCGCGGGTGCATCTTGCGGAAGCGTTCCTGCTCGGCATCGATCAGGCGATCGATGACTCCGGCACGGTCTTCGGTTGTGATGTTCATAGCGCGATCCAGGCGGTCTTGAGGTCGGTATAGGCATCGAGCGCGTGCAGCGACTTGTCGCGCCCGAAGCCGGATTGTTTGAACCCGCCCAGCGGCACGGTGATATCTGCCCCGCCATAGGTGTTCACGTGCACGACCCCGGCATGGATGGCGCGAACCATGCGGTGCGCGCGCGAGAGGCTGCCGGTCCACACGGCGGACGCGAGTCCGTAAGCGGACTCGTTTGCAAGTGCCACGGCATTCTCCTCGGATTCGAATTGTGTCACGGCGACAACCGGACCGAACACCTCCTCGCGCCAGAGATTCATCCGTGGCGCGACATCGGCCAAGATCGCCGGCGACATGAAGTGGCCGCCGCTATCCGCCAGGATCTGCTCGCCACCGGTCAGTAGCTTGGCGCCCTGCTCCTGCGCCAGCGCGACGGCATCGAGATTGCGGCGCAATTGCGAGGTGCTGGAGATTGCGCCGATGTCCGAGGTCAGATCGAGGGGATCGCCGACCCTAAGGCGCGCGGTCGCGCTCAGCAGCTCATCCATGAACCGGTCATAGATCGATGATTGCACCAGCAGCCGCGATCCGGCGACACAAACCTGTCCTGAATCCCGGAAGATGCCATTCGCCGACACTTTTGCCGCGTGACTGATATCGGGCGCATCGGCGAAGATGATGTTCGGGGACTTGCCGCCCAGCTCAAGATGGACGCGCTTCAGGTTGGAGCGTGCCGAGGACTCCAGCAGCCGTCGCCCGACCGCACCCGAGCCGGTGAACGCCAGCTCATCGACATCCATATGCAAGGCCAGCGCCTCCCCGGCCGAGGCGCCACGGCCGGTAACGACGTTGAACACGCCGTCGGGCAAACCGGCCTCGCTGGCGAGCCGCGCGAGATACAGCAAACTGAGCGAGGCGATCTCCGGCGGTTTCACCACGACCGAATTGCCGGCCGCCAGCGCCGGCGCGATCTTCCAGGCGCCGATCATCAGCGGAAAATTCCAGGGCACGATCACGCCGACGACACCGAGCGGCTCGCGATGGACGAGGCCGAGCACGTCGCGGCCGGTCGGCGCGATCTCGCCGTAGAGCTTGTCGATCGCCTCGGCATAGTAGCGGAAGGTGCCGGCAGCGGACAGCGGCTCCGCCTTATAGGCCATGCCGATCTCGGTGCCGTTGTCGCGGACGCCGAGCACAGCGATCTCGAGCGCATGTTGCTCGATCAGCTCAGCAAGGCGCAGCAACACTTTCTTCCGATGCGCCGGCGCCGACCGCGACCAGCCGCCATGGCTGAACGCCTGTCGCGCTAGTTTCACGGCCAGATCGACATCGCGGGTGTCACCGTCGGCAATGGTGGTCAGGCACCGGCCATCGATCGGCGAGAGCACGTCGAGCCGCGCGTCACCGAGCGCATTCGTCGGCCGGCCCCCGAGAAAGAGTTGCTGGGGCGGAATGACCGCCGACCTCAATTGATTGATCTGGACTTGCTGCATGTCGGGTGAATTGTCCACTGGCATGAGCAGCGTCAGGTGCGCCGCTCGCATGGTCTGATCCTCGCCAAAACGACGGCCGAGCGGCAATCAACCGATGGGTGGATGTCGTCCCGCGGCCGCCGCCTATAGCGTGCGGCCAAGCCTTGATGTCCTGCCTTCTGATGCAGGCACGTCGTTCCATTCTACCCACAGCCGTCGGTGAGAGCTGCCAGGTCATGCCCGAAACCATGAAACCCCGAATCCTGCTGATCGGCACCGGCGACACCAAGGCCGACGAGCTACTCTTCATGCGCGACCGCATCACGCGGGCCGGCGGAGAGACCGTGATGATGGACATCAGCGTGCTCGGCGATCCGCCCTACCGCCCGCAGCACGACAAGCATGCCGTCGCCGCGGCCGCGCAGACGACCATCTCCGCGATCCTCGCCAGCGGTGACGAGAACTCCGCGATGTCAGCGATGGCACGCGGTGCCGCGATCCTTGCCCGAGAGCTCACTGAGGTCGACGCAATCGATGCGGTCATCGCCATCGGCGGCACCATGGGGACCGATCTCGCGCTCGACGTAGCGCTGGCGTTACCGCTCGGCATGCCTAAGCTCGTGGTCTCGACGGTCGCATTCTCGCACTTGATCCCGCCGGAGCGGATCGCAGCCGACCTGATGATGATCTTGTGGGCCGGCGGCCTCTATGGCCTCAACAGCACCTGCACATCGGTGCTGGTGCAGGCCTGCGGTGCCATCGTCGGCGCAGCGCGCAGCGCGATCCGACCGAAGAAGGACCGACCCGTCGTCGCCATCACCTCGCTCGGCAAGAGCTGTCTCAATTACATGGTGGAGTTGAAGCCGCAGCTTGAACGGCGCGGCTATGAGGTCGTGATCTTCCACACCACGGGCATGGGCGGCCGCGCCATGGAATCGATCGCCGCGCATGGCGGCTTTGCCGCGGTGCTGGATTTGAGCCTGCAGGAACTCGCCAACCAGCTCACCGGCTCGGTGGTGAATTCCGGCCCTGATAGGTTGGAGAATGCGGGCAAGGCCGGCATCCCGCAGATCGTCGCGCCCGGCGCCATCGACATGGTGGACTTTCCGGCCTGGCTGCCGACGCCGAAGGAATTGGCCGATCGTCCGTTCCACGCCCACAACCGCCTGCTCGCCTCGGCAACGTCGGGTCCGGACGACCGCCGCCGGATCGCACGCGCGATTGCCGAAAGGCTCGCGCAAGCCAAGGCGCCGGTGGCGTTCGTGCTGCCGGCAGGCGGCATCCAGCAATGGGACCGCGAGGGCGAGTCCCTGCACGATCCTGAAGGGTTGACGGCGTTCGTCTCCGAGATGCGCTCGGCCATCACTTCCCCTGTGGAACTTCACGAGTTGAAGGAGCATATCAACCACCCCGCCTTCGCCGAGCGCGTGCTGCAGATTTTCGATCGATGGGTGGCGGCCGGCATCGTGCCGGCCGGCCAGGCCACGGCCGCCGCGTGAAACCGCCGCTCGCCCGCGCGCTGGTGCTGGATTTCGGCGGGGTCATCTCAAGGACCCTGTTCGAGACTCATGATTTGACCGAGCAGGCACTGGGCCTGCCGCCCTGCACGCTGAAATGGCGCGGGCCCTTTGCGCCTGACACTGATCCTCTCTGGGCCTCCATGCAGCGCGGAGATATTTCCGAGCGCGACTACTGGCTAACGCGCAGCCGCGAGGTCGGTCACATGCTCGGCGAGGACTGGCAGGCCATGGAGACGTTCGTGCAGCGCGCTCGCGGCGCCGATCCCGTAACCGTCATTCGTCCCGAGGCGGACCGTGCCATCCGCATGGTCGATGACGCCGGCTTTAAGCTCGCCATCCTCTCGAACGAGCTCGACTTGTTCTATGGCGCAAGCTTCCGGCTCCGGCTGCCGGTCCTGTCGCGTTTCGCCGTGATCGTCGATGCGACCCATACCGGCATCCTGAAGCCCGATCCGCGCGCCTATCACGACGTGCTCGGCCGGCTTGGGCTCGCCGCGGAGGATTGCGTCTTCGTCGACGACCAACGCCGCAACATCGCAGGCGCCGCCGCCTGCAACATGCGAACCGTGCTGTTCGACGTCAGGAATCCCCGCGCGTCATACAGCGAAGCCTTGCGGCATTTTGGACTGACCTTCGACTGAGCCGAGAGGGACCATGCGCGACCAGAACTTCCTGATCGAGAACAACGCCAAGCCGATCTGGCATCCGATGGCGCATCCCGCCGAGATGCGCGCGCAGCCGCCCCGCATCATCATGAAGGGCGACGGCGTGCATGTCACCGACATCGACGGTCGCAGGGTGATCGACGCCGTCGGTGGCCTCTGGAACGTCAATCTCGGCTACAGCTGCGATCCGATCAAGCAGGCGATCGCGGACCAACTCGATACCCTGCCCTATTATTCCGGCTTTCGCGGCACCTCGACCGGCCCGTCGATCGAGCTCGCCTACGAGCTCACCGAATGGTTCAAACCGGAAGGTATGGTCCGCGCCTTCCTGACGTCAGGCGGGTCGGATTCGGTGGAGACCGCGCTACGGCTGGCGCGGCAGTACTGGAAGATCAAGGGGCAAAGCGATCGCACCAAATTCCTGGCGCTGAAGAAGGGCTATCACGGCACCCATTTCGGCGGCGCCTCGGTCAATGGCAATGCCAATTTCCGCCGTAACTATGAGCCGCTGCTACCCGGCGTGTTCCACGTCCCCGCGCCCTGGACTTACCGCAATCCCTTCAATGAAACCGATCCGGTAAAGCTCGCGCAGCTTTGCGCCGCGGACATGGAGGATGAAATCGCCTTCCAGGGTGCCGACACAATCGCTGCTTTCATCATGGAGCCCGTGCTCGGCGCCGGCGGCGTCATCGTGCCGCCCGATGGCTTCATGACGCTCGTGCGCGAGATCTGCGACCGTCACGGCATCCTGATGATCGCGGACGAGGTCGTCACCGGATTTGGCCGGACCGGCGCCTGGTCGGGCTCGCGGCTGTGGGGCGTGAAGCCGGATATGATGACGATCGCCAAGGCCATCACCTCGGGCTATTTCCCGCTCGGTGCGACCTTGATCGGCGACAAGGTGGCTGAAGCGTTCGAGGCCGACACCACCAGCTTCGGCTCGATCGGGCACGGCTACACTTATTCGGGCCATCCGGTCGGCTGTGCGGCGGGCGTTGCGGCGCTGGCCGAAACGAAGCGCCTCAGACTCGACGAGAATGCCGCCGCGCGAGGCAAGGAGTTGGCCACCGCCCTCGAAGGGCTGAAATCGAAGCATGCGCTGGTCGGCGACGTCCGCTGCAAGGGATTGATGGCCGCGATCGAGCTGGTCGCCGATCGCGACAGCAAGAAGCTGATCGACAAGAGGCTGATCGACAAGATCGCCGACGGCACCTACGAGTCCGGGGTGATGATCCGCGTCTCCGGGAACAATATCATCCTGTCGCCGCCCCTAATCCTCTCGGCGGTCGACGTGGTGACAATCGTTCAAGGCATCGACGCCGGCCTATCAGTGGCCACCTGAGGCGACGCAGGCGATGGCCCGCTCGAACAGCGGACCGTCGTCCCGTCCTTGTCGAGGCAAACGGCAAGCGAAGCCGGCGCCATGGTCTGGTCGGTGCAGAAGATCCGCGCTGCGCAGCAGGTCGACGGCAGCAACAATCGCGCGTGCGGTCACGCCGTCCATCGGATGGGACGCCGATGCCGGTTGAGACGCCCTGGTCTCCGCATGCAACGCCGGCATGATGACGATCGCTGCGCCAAGCACCGCTCCGGAGCCACGACGTCCGCGATCCCCGATCCAACCGTCCGTCGCAAGCATACTCACAAAGGCGGCGGGATGAAGCCCCCGAGCGCCCGTTCGAGCAACTGGGCGAACTTCAGCGGCGTGCGGTCTTCGAGATAAGGACCGACGATCTGGACGCCGGCCGGCAGCCCCTCTACCAGTCGCCTGGTCGGGATCGCGGTGGCCGGCAAGTTCGCCACCGTCACCAGGCCGGGCCACATCAGATTGTCCATGTAGGGCGACGGCCGGCCGTTCACGACGATTCGACGGTCGAACTGCGCAGCCAGATCCATCCGCGCGACATCATGCGGAAACGCGACCGTCGGCGTGATTGGGCACAACAGCACGTCATAGCGCGTGAAAAACTCGCGCCAGGCGCGGAACAGTCTTTCGCGCGCTTCAGCTGCATCGGCGAATTGCGCAAGGCTCTGGCCCATCGCCTCCGCCACCATGCGCGGATAGCTGCCCTCCGGCGCCGCCTTGCCACCTGCGATGATCTCATCGCGCGCCGGCGGCGGCACACCCACGCCGATGATACCGAATAACGTCTGCATGTAGACGCGGAAGCTCTCCGTCGGATCAATCGCCGGCCGCGCGGTGGTGTCGACTTTCACCCCAAGTCGCGCGACATCCTCGACCAGCCCGTCGATCGCGGCGGCATAGGCTCCATCCAGTGCATAAGCCTTCGCGTCATTCCAGACAGCAACCCGGAATTCGCGCAAGTCCGTGTGCCGCGCCGGCGGTAAGGCGAGGCGATACGCCGTCCGCTTCAGCTCCGGCGCGTCGGTGAGCAAATCGAGCATTAGTTCGAGATCGAACGCAGAGCGTGCTAACGGACCGACGACAGCGAGCTCGGGCTCCGACAAATGGCCGGGCGGCGGCGGGATATGTCCGTCGACCGGCACGATGCCGTAGCTCGGCTTGTGACCATAGACGCCGCAAAAATGCGAGGGCACGCGGATCGAGCCGCCGATGTCGCTGCCGAGCTCCAGCGGCGTGAAGCCGGCCGCCAGCGCCGCCGCCGAACCGCCGGAGGAGCCACCAACCGTGCGGTCGCCATTCCAGGGATTGCGCGTCAGCCCGAACAGGGAGTTGCAGGACTGGTGGTCGGCCGCCGCCGGGGGCAGATTGGTCTTGCCGAAGATGATCGCGCCAGCCGCGCGCAGCTTCGCGACCGCGGCCGCGTCGATCGCCGGGCGATAGTCGCGCAACGGTTCGAGCCCGCAGGTCGCGGTCATGCCGGTGACGGCGAACGTGTCCTTGATCGTCATCGACACGCCATGCAGCGGACCGAGGGACGCGCCACGGGCCCGCGCCGCGTCCGCCTCCTTGGCCGATCTGCGCGCACCCTCCTCGTCCAGCGCCACCACGGCGTTCATCTGTGGATTGAGCTGCCGCACTCGCGCAAGATTCTCATCCAACAACTCGCAGGCGCTGATCCGACCTGTCGCGAGCATCTTAGCGAGATCGGCAGCCGTGGCGTAAGTGATCTTTTTCATCGCGGTGTCCCTTCCAATACGTCGTTTAGCGCCAGGCCCGCCGCAGGCATGGCGGCGTGCGGTGCACGTCGAGCAGGCGCACACCGAAGCGATCGCGTAGCACCGGCCAGATGCCGCTCGGAAACAGCATCATCACGACCACTGCCAACACCCCGAGCCCGACCAGATACCAGCCACCGGACAACCCCAGCGGTCCCGTCATGAGCTCGCGCAGGCCGAAGAAGATGATGACGCCGAGGATCGGGCCCTCCAGAGTGCCGATGCCGCCGATGATCACAATGAACATCATATAGACCGACCAGTTGACATCGAATGCCGCCAGCGGCGCAATATAGAGGTTGCCCATGAAATTCAGCGCGCCAGCGAGGCCGCAACCGGCGGCGGAGAGAACGAATGCGACGAAGCGATTGTGCCGCACGTCGACCCCGACGCTCATCGCAGCGAGGTCGTTGTCCCGCACGCTCATCAGGCCGAGGCCGAAGCTCGACCTCATCAGCCGGTAGAGCGCGGCGATCGTAGCGAGCGACAGTGCGGCAGCGAGCCAGAACATGATCGACTCGAACCAGTCGAAATCGATCAGCTTGCTGGTGGCCAAGGGTAACCCTGCGGTGCCACCTGCAAATGACGATTTCATCGTCAGCGCGCCGATGATCTCCGCGAACACCCACATCGCGATCGAGAAATACGCCTCACGCAGCCGGAACAGCGGCACGGCGATGATAGCGGCCACCATCGCACTGACAAGTGGCGCCACCGGCAGCACCCACATCGGGGTGAGCTCGAGCCAACCCGCGGTCATGAACAGGGAATAGGCGCCGAATGCGACGAACACCTGGTGGCCGAGTGAAACCAGCCCGGCGTAACCGGCCAGCAGATTCCACATCTGCGCCATAGTCAGCAGTAGCAGGCATTCAGTCGCAAGCCGCAGAAATCCTTCGTTCAGCACAAAGGGCGCGCCCGCCATCGCGGCGATCATAACAGCGACAAAGAGAACAAGGATCGTCCGTGTCGACATCGTCTTCATGCCTTGCTCGAGACGAAACCGGACGGCCGGATCAGCAACATGCAGAAGAACAGCAGATGCGCATAGAGCAATCCTGCATTGGGATCGATCTTCAGCCCGATCAATTGCGCCATGCCGAGCGCGATGCCGCCGAGCAGTGCGCCCCAGAACGAGCCGAGGCCACCGAGCACGATCACCTCGAAGGCGATCAGCAACCGCTCGGCGCCCGAGAACGGCGTAAAGCTCGACCGCACCGCCAGCAGCACGCCGCCGACCGCGCCGAGCGCGAGCGACAGGCCCATGACGTAATTATAGATGCGGTCGGGCCTGACGCCGGACAGCCGAACGATATCGCTGCGATCAGCGGTTGCGCGCACGATCCGGCCGAATTCGGTCCTTTGCAGGATCAACTGGAGCGCCATGAACAGCAGCGCAGCCAGCCCCAGCGTGAGCAGCGGCATGATGCCGATGCTCAGGCCCGCGAACTCGAGGCTGGCGCGGGACAATTCGCCAACCTGCAGGCTGCGCACGTCGGCGCCGAAGATCTCGAGCATCACATTGCGCAAGATCACCGACACGCCAAAGGTCAGCAGCAGCGGCGCCAGCGGATCGGGCGACTTGATGACACGGTTGACGATCACCGACTGATAGATCCAGCCGACGACAAAGGACACGGCGATCACCGGGATCAGCATCACGAGCGGCGAAACCGTTGGAAACAGGCTCGCGAGCAGGACTGCAAAGAACGCGCTCAGCACCATGAACTCGCCATGCGCGATATTGACCACCCGCATCACGCCGAACACCAGCGCCAGCCCGATCCCGAGCAGGCCGTAGAGCCCGCCCAGCAAAGCTCCGTTGATCAATGTCTCAACCCAGATCATGTCCCACCAATTCGTCTTTCAAATGCTAACTGCCGAAATAAGCCTGCGTCAGCCGCTCGGCGTTGTTTTCACGTGCGCTTCCCGTCAGCGAGACCCGGCCCTTCAGCAGGCAATAGACCCGCTCGGAAGCACCCAGCGCGCGCTTGACATCCTGCTCCACCAGCACGACCGCGATCCCTTCGCGACGGATGTCGGCGAAGGAGCGATAAATCCGCTCGACCATTACGGGCGCGAGCCCGAGCGATATCTCATCGCAGAGCAACAGCCGCGGGTTCGACATCAGCGCACGCCCGATCGCGGCCATCTGCTGTTGGCCACCGGACAATTGGCTCGGATACATTCGCCGCCGTTCTTCCAGAATCGGAAACAGGTCGAACACGCGCCGTAGCGTCCATGTGCCGGAGCGACGATTGACCGTGCCCATCAAGAGGTTCTCCTCGATGGTCAGCGAGTCGAACAGCAGCCGTCCCTCCGGCACCATGATCAGGCCGAGCCGCGACACCTGCTCCGCGGGCATGCGGGAGATGTCGATGCCGTCGAAATTCACCGTCCCCTTGCGTTCCTCGGTCAACCCGACCAGCGCCTTCAGGAAGGTCGATTTCCCGGCGCCGTTGGCGCCGACCAGTGCCACCGCCTCGCCGTCCCCCACCGTGAAGTCCATGTCGAACACGGCCTGCAGGTCACCGTAGAAGACCTGCAGCCCGCTCACCTCAAGCAACGCCATCGGCCTTCAGCCCCATATAGATTTCACGCACCACGGCGCTGTCCATCACCTCCGCTGGCGGCCCCTCCAACACCTTCCGCCCGAAATTGAGCACGAGGATGCGGTCGGACACCGCGCGCAGCGCGTGCGGGATATGCTCGATCCAGATGATCGCGTGCTCGGCCTTGACCGTGTCGATGATGGCGACCAGGCGCTCGACCTCCGGCTCGGTCAGCCCGGCCGCAATCTCGTCGAGGAGGATCAGTCGCGGTTTCGAGGCCAGCGCCTTGGCGAACTCGAGCCGCTTGCGGTCGATCAACGGCAAGCCGCCTGCAAGCTTGTTGGCCTTGGCCTCCAGGCCCGTGCGCCGAAGCACCTCCATGGTCCAGCCCGAAGCCGCCTCGCCGCGTAGGCCCGCGCCGAAAGACGCCGCGACCAAGGCATTCTCATAAACCGACAGATGCGAGAACGGTTGCGGGATCTGGAAGGCCCGCCCGACGCCCATCCGGGCGCGCTGATGCGGCGCCAGATCGCTGATCTCGACGCCGCCGAGCGCGATCGATCCATCGTCGGCCGTGACGAGGCCGACGATCAGGTTCAGCAGCGAGCTCTTGCCGGCACCGTTCGGGCCGATCACGCCAAGGCACTCTCCGCGCGCCAAGTCGAAATCGACGTCGTCGGCGACGACGATCGCGCCAAAGCGTTTGCAGAGGCGGCTGACGCGCAGAAGTGGTTCCATCTCAGGCGAGCTTGGACAGCAGCGCGAGATCGGCCTGTTTCGGAATGAACGGCGCTGTCCCGTTGTGCACGATCAGGAGCTCATACTTCGATTTTCCGCCCTTGGTCTTGCGCCACTGGCCACCCGACAACGAGGTCACCGCGACGCTCTTGATCGGGCTGCCCTTGAACTTCACCGGCCCGACGATCGTCTCCATGTCGAGGCCGGCGATGGCGTCGCGCAGCGAGTTCTTGTCCTTGGGATCGCTGTTCTGCAGCGCCGCCAGTGCAACTTCCCATAACGCGTGGGCGTAGCCGATTGGCTGGGTCCATTGCTTGCCGGTGGTCTTCTCCCACTCCGCGGAAAGTTGGCCGGCGCTCTGACCGTTCAGCGACGATTTGAAGGGGTAGGCCGGCGTCCACCACACCTCGGTCGACATGCCGTCGCCGCGATCACCGAGCGCATTCACCGCGCTGGGGAACAGGAAGGCTGCCGCGACAGTGCATATCTGCGGCCGGAAGCCGGCCTGCGCCGCCTGGTTCCACAGCGTCACCCAATGATTGCTATAGGTGAATCCAGAGACGATATCGACGCCGTTGTTCTTGAACGCAGACACCTGGTTGGTAAAATCGTCTGTCCCGATCTGGAATTTGCCGGCCGAGAATTCCTGATAGCCGCCCTGCGCGATGCCGGCGGGCAAGCCGACCTTGGGTTCCGAGAAGGCCTGTCCGGGCGGGCTATCGATGTAGAGCGTGCCGACCTTCTTGTTGGTGTCGACCGACTGCCACATGCCCATGAAATTCTTGA
This sequence comes from Bradyrhizobium sp. MI1.10, assembly GCF_055811035.1. Taxonomy (NCBI): domain Bacteria; kingdom Pseudomonadati; phylum Pseudomonadota; class Alphaproteobacteria; order Hyphomicrobiales; family Nitrobacteraceae; genus Bradyrhizobium; species Bradyrhizobium sp. MI1.10. Next base: position 93,793 of record NZ_JBVVPN010000007.1, on the reverse strand, counting down.
CGACGTCGTCGGCGCCCCAGAAGAAATGGAAGCTGTAGGGAAAGCCCTTGTCCGGCGTCGATTTGCGCGGGAACATCCAAGCCTGCCAGGGCGTCATGGTCGAGATCGAGGGGATGCCGCGGGCGTCCGAGAGCTCCTGCACCGGCGCCTGGGCATCGCCGTCCTCGACTAGGATCAGGTCGCATTTTTCGCGCAGCACCAGTTCGCTGGCGACCACCGAGGACCGGTTCGGATCGGACTGATTGTCCTTGAACACGAACTCGACCTGATAGGTCTTTCCGCCGATCTTCAGGCCGTCCTTGACGTGCGCCTTGATGCGCTCGTGGATCCAGGTGTCGGGCTCGGCGAACGGAGCGCGGACGCCCGAGAGGCAACCGACCCAGCCGATCTTGATGGTGTTGCCGGCCGCCCGCGCGATGTTTGGCATCGGCACGTTGAATGCCGTGACGAGCCCTGTGGCGCCGGCCGCCTTGAGCAGGGCGCGCCGGTTTAACCGGCCGGTCGCGAGCGATTTCAAATTCGTCGTATCAGTCATGTCCCTCTCCCCTCGCAAATGAAAAACCTCTGCGTCACGCCGCCGATCTCTGAATCGCACCGCGGCTCACCGAAGCAAATTTGCACAATGTGCTTTCGATAATCTCGCGCGGGATCCCGCGCACAATAAAGACAAGACGCGAGCGCCGGTCCGCCGAGAGCCAGCCATCGAGCGCGATTGGCGGGTGGAAAACATGCTGGACTCCATGCACCACGACGGGCGCTTCGGGTCGCTCGCTGATATGGACGATAGCCTTGAAGCGCAGCAGATCCTCGCCCTTCAGCGCCGCGACGTAGTCGAGCCAGCACATGAAGGCGTCGTGGCGGATCGGCTCGTCGATGATCAGGCTGTAAGACGAGATGTCTGTGCCGTGCGCATGATGGCTGTGGTGCTGACAGGCCTCATCTTCGCAACGATGATGGGCATCGCCGTGCGGCTGGTCCGCAGCCTGCGACGCCGTTTCGAACCAACGCAGGACGTCGCATGATTTCGCCGCCGGATCGAACAGACCGGCATCGAGCACTTGGCCAGGATCGACGATCCCATCGCGCACGGGCGTGCGGATCGCAATCGGATTGATGGACGCGAGCCGCCGTTCGAGCGCCGCGTAGGCATCATCAGACACGAGATCGGTCTTGGTGAGCAGCAGCCGGTCGGCGACCGCGATCTGGCGCACCGCCTCGGGATGGGCGGCTAGCGTGTGCCCACCGTTGACCGCGTCCACTGTCGTCACCACACCGTCGATCCGGTAGCAGCCGAATAGATCGGGCGCCGTCATCAAGGTGTGCAGCACCGGTACGGGATCGGCGAGACCAGTGGTCTCCAGCAGCACGCGATGGAACGGCGGGATCGTCCCAACGGCGCGACGGGCAGCGAGATCCCTTAGCGTCTCGATCAAATCCTCTCGCACCGAGCAGCAGATGCAGCCATTGTCGAGCAGCGCCAAGCGGTCCTCACTGCTCTCAACCAATAAATGATCGAGCGCGACCTCGCCGAATTCGTTGATGATCGCGACCACGCCGTTAAGCGCGGCCTGACGCAGCAAATGATTGAGCACCGTGGTCTTCCCGCTGCCGAGAAAACCGGTGAGAACCGTGACCGGGATGTGATCCGCCATCACCCTCATCTCCGTTCGAACACCTTGCGTCCTTCGAAGAACGTCATCTTGACCCGCGTATCCGCAAGCTGGTCGGTCGGGATATCGAAGATCATCTGATCAAGCACGATCAGATCGGCCGACTTGCCGACCTCGATCGATCCGATGATCTGGGAGAGACCGGCCGCGCGCGCCGCATCGATGGTGTAGATATCGATCACCGTCGCGAGATCGAGCGCCTGGTCGGCCCACAGCGATTTGCCGGGAAAATCGCCGGTCGGATTTTGCCGCGTCACCATGCCCTCGATGCCCTGCCAGGGATCCGGGATCGGGATCACGGGCCAGTCTGAGCCGCCGGCCATCAGCGCGCCGGCATTCTTCAAATCCTTGTTCGGCCAGAAGCGTTCCGCGCGCTCGTCGCCCATCGCGGCCTTGTGCGATTCCAGGAATAGGGTCGGATACCAGATGATCGGCGACAGGTCGGCGGCGACATTGAGCTCAGCGAAGCGAGCAATGTCGTCGGGCGCAATGTAGCTGGCGTGCGCGATGTGATGGATCAGGTGAGTCGGCCCGTTGAAGCTGCGCACCACATCGATCGCATCGAGCGCCTGCGTCACCGAGGCATCACCGGCGCAGTGGATCTTGGCCGCCAGCCCAAGCTTCTCGCAGCGGCCGAGCCAGCGGATCAAATCAGGCACCGTCATCATGGTGGTGCCGCGGAAGCAACAGCCGCGCACGGAGTCGGCGACATAAGGCTCGTGGAAGGCCGCCGTCTTGGCGCCGGGAACGCCGTCAAGGAACATCTTCACATAATCGGGCTTCACATGTGCGCCGCGATACTGCTCGCGGATCGCAAACAGTTCCTCGCCCGATTTTCCAAACATGAAACCGGGCTCGACCACTGGCATGGCGCAGACTGCCCAGGCGGTGAGCTCGCCGCGGTCGTCGAGCCCCTTCAGCGCAGCCATGATTGGCTGCATGCTGGCAGAATCGATGAATGCGGTGACACCATAGGTGTTCAGCAACGAGATCGAACGTGCCACCGCCACGCGATCCATTTCCGCGGTGTAGTGGCCGGAAGCGGCCAGCGCGCGTTCCACGAGCCCAGACGCTGCCTCGATCATTAACCCGGTCAGCGTACCAGTCTTGAGGTCGCGGCCGATCTCGCCATTGGTTGGATTGGGCGTGTCGGCGGTGATGCCGGCCAACCGCAGCGCCGCCGAGTTGGCCCAACGGTTGTGATAGCTGTCGTCACGCAGGATCACGGGATGGCCGAGGCTTGCCGCATCAAGCATCGCGCACGCCTCCGCCGTGTTCAGGGACGTCAACAAATTGTTGCCGAACTGGCCGCCGACGATCCAGGCGCCGGGCGCCGTCTCGGACGCCGTCTTGCGCACGGCATCGGCGATCTTCGCGATGGTGTCGCTAGAGGAGAAACGCAGCTCGTAGAGATCGGCTTGGCCGCCCATCATGATGTGGTTGTGGATGTCGACGATGCCCGGCATCGCCATCCGCCCGCCGAGATCAACGGTCGCGGTCGCCTCGCCTAGGAGCGATGCGACTTCAGCGTTGCTGCCAACGGCAATGAACCGGCCGGCCTTGACCGCGGCGCAGCTCACCCAGGGCTGCTGCCGGTTGGACGTGTAGATCCGGCCGTTGCAGAAGACCGTGTCGGCGAATGTCCTGTCCATGCGCATCAAAGTCTCGGTTGGGAAACGTTCTCGCCGCGTCGCGCAGGGCGGTGAAGCACCGGCCAACATGATTCAGCGGAAAGTTCGGCAAGTCGCGGTTACGGACAATCCACCATTCGGTGGATGCTCTCGGCCGAGCACGTTTTGAACAGCAAAAGGCAGCCGTTAGGGAACCGCGATCAACGCGATTCCCTTCTGGCTACCCATTGCACGCTGCAGAATGGGCGGCGTTGCTGCCCACTTTACTGGGTGAGCATCTTTACTTCGTGAACGTCGGCCGCTTGGCCGGCGGGGGCGCATCGGGTCCCCACAGTCGGAAGCTCAGATTGGCGAACACCGAATAACCCTTGGTGATCGCGGCGGTGTCGATGCCGGGCGGGCCGGCGGTGCCGCCGGACGCTGTCGAGGAGAATTCATGCGTGGCCCAGACCGTCAACGCAGCCGGCCCGAAATTGTAGCCGACCAAACCGCCGCCGGCCCAGTTGTTGTACCGGTTGACGTTGATCGCGTTGCCATAGAACGCGCTCGACTTGTCGTCGGTAACCTGGCCGGCATAATAGGCCACCGGCCCGAACGTCCAGTTGCCAATCGTCTTGGTGGCCGCGAATTCGGCGTGGAAAATGTCGCCGGAACGATAGCCGGTAATCGAGTTCGCGGTGTTGATCTCCTGGAACAGATTGGCCGTCAGATTCCAGCCGTCTTTCAGATAGGACACCACCAGTTCGGGCTGAAAGGTCCACCAGGGATTGCCGACGCTGTTCAGTCCGGCTGGCCCGCTGATCGACCCGTTCGGCACATGGATGCCGAGGCCGGTCTTGACGAAGAAACCGCTGTCGCCGAGCTTCCAGCTCAACTCCGCCGGCACGATGAAGGTGTTATGCATACCGGCCAGTTGGACGTTGATGGGTGAGCCGACGTCCGCCATGATCCAGGGCTGCACGATGACCGCATTATAGGTCGCGCCGAATAAGGTCCAACCCGGCACCCACAACAGACCCGATGCTTCGACTGCGGAATGCGCCGGCGTCGCCGCGCCACCGACATTCGGCGCGCCGGGACCGACAAGGTTCGAGTGATAGGTGAAAACCTGATTGAAGCTGTAAAGACCGGGCGGCGGTGCGCCGGCCGTCCCGCCACCAAGAGTGATCCCGGGCTTTTGCGCAAAGCCCGGGGAACCAAACTCGAATGCATTGGCGCTGGTTGCGCCCGCGCTGATCGCGACAAGTGCCGCCGCAGCAATTCGACCGTTGATCGTCATGTAGCCCCCATCCCCGTTATCGCTGCGTCGGTCACGTTCCGATCGACGACCGATCGTGCGCGGCGCAGCAGTTGCGGGCGAAACTTGGAACGGGCCCCTGACCGGCGTTATCCGGATTCGGCAAACGCGGAGGCAGTGATGCGAAATTCCTAAACTGATGCAGACAGAACACGCCGCACCGTGTGCGAGGGCAGCTCGCCAAACAGCTGCCGATAGTTTTCGGTAAAGCGGCTCCAGTGCCAAAAGCCCCACCGCGCCGCAACATCGCCGATCGACACCGGTTGCCCCGCCGCGGCGAGCGCACGCAGCTCGCGACACACCGCGTTCAGCCGCAGCATGCGCAGATACTGTAACGGCGTCAGCCCGAGCGCATCCCGAAAGCAGCCCTGCAGCGTCCGGCGGCTGACACCGACATGGCGGCACAGGTCGGCGATGCTCGGAGGATCATCGGCATGAGCGATCACGTACTCCTTGATTCGATCCACAATCCGCTTTTGCGCGGTCACGCCGTTGACATCGCGCCAGGCATTTTCCGACAGGATGTCAGCGAGAGCATCAACGACGGTGTCTTCGAGGGACTCTTGCGCGCGGGCAAATCCGATCGCACGTTGAAGTCGATCCCCCTGGTCGCAGATCTCACGAAAACCATGCTGGAGTGTCGATAGTCCGCCGGGCGATCCGCTGAAGCAATGATTCTGCTGGCGACGACTGGCGACGAAGTCGGCGGCCCGCCTCTCGCCGAGCGTTTCGAGCAACGACGTCAGGCGGCTGCGGACAATAGCTATCGACACCACATCGAGCTGCGTCGGCGTCAGCAAGGGCGGCAGGTCCGCTCCGTCGCTGAGCAATACATTCGGAAAGGCCAAGGGCCGACCGTTGAAATGCGCCTCGTTGGAGGCCGCCAGCGGCAGGCTGAAGACGAGTGAATCCGGCCAAGCCGAGCCCTGCTTGATCAGCGCCTGCGAGATGGTTTCCCTGATGATCTCGAGACTGCCGAGTCGGATCATCACGAGCCGCCCGGCAAAACGCCCGGACGACACCTGGTCTATCCGCAGGTCCCAGCCGTGGAAGCGGCCGGCATGGTCCACCGCATCGACGGACTCCACCACCGTCACACCGATGACGCTGCCAGGCTCCGTCTTGCAAACGGGTACGTCCGCCATGAAGCGCTCCCTGAGACCGAGCTTGGCGAACGTGCCGAACGGTAACAATCAACCCTTGGGTGGACAGCTTGCGTACCACCGGAAACAAGTCATGTCGGCGGCCGCATCGGCCTCAATAGCGACGCCAATCTCGAAAATCTAAACCCGCCGCGCATGAGGCAGCAATCAACCGGATGGTGGATGGGGTCGTGGAGGCAGGACTCAGTGAGGCAAGGCTCAGCGAGGTAAGACTCAGCGAGGTCGCGACATCAGGGCGACGACGGCCGAGCGGGTCTCGACACCGAGCTTCTCGAAGATATGGATCAGGTGCGTCTTCACGGTGGCGAGGCCGATATTCAGGCACTCGCCAATCTCGCGATTGGTCCGGCCGCAGCAGAGCAGGTCGATGACCTCGAGCTCACGTGAGGTCAGGCCATAGCGCGCGGGCTCGTCTGGCGAAGGCGCCAGGCAACGCGTCAAATTGAACTCGAGATAATCGTGGATCTTCTCGGCGATGTTCATCGCGCCGTCGGGGATCCTGCAACCGGATCCCCAAAGCACGCTCATCCCCGCCACGATCCGATCGTTACGGCGGAAGAAGAATTCGATTATGTCGGCGATACCACACTGTCCGGCGAAGGTGCGGAAGGTCAGCGCTTCCTTTGTGGCACATCGACCGATGACGACACTGAGCCGCGCAATTGGCTGATTGGTTGCGGAACGCGGATGCAGTGGATCGAGCCGGTTCATCCCGGCCAGATACTGGTCGTGAAAGCCCGACGGGACGCCGCTTGAGAGCACGAAGCGGTTGAGATTGAGGTTACTGTCGACCTCGTAAAACACGGTCGCAGCCCCCTCGAGAATCCCTCTTGCGAACTGGACGGCCTGCGTGGTTGCCGGATCCGACCGGCCCAACAGCGCAATCATGACCTACCTCCCCGAATGTTTCTCCGATGGCGGACGTCTGCGCGTCGCATGGCCAACAACGCTGTGACAGGCGCGCCGCATAGTCAAGCAAATTACGTGCCGAGCAATCATCGGACGCAAGCCTGATGCAGTATCAGCCAAGCAAACAGTCGCAAGCCTCCACCATCCGGTTGATTGCCGGCCGTCAGGCGCACGCTGAAGCTCGATGCTGATTTCCTGCAATCGCGAGACAAGGAGTTCTGTTAGTTCTCAAACGAAATTGCTGCCTGCAGCACGACGAAATCAGTCAGTTTCGCGAATTACGAAAACGAGAAAATGGATCAGTCACGGACGTCCCGGGGGCACGCGGTCGACCTGCAGCAGCTTCGATTTGCGGTAGCAGCCGCAGACTATGGGAGTATTCGGCAAGCCGCCGAGTTGCTGTCCGTTCGACACTCAATCCTGAGCCGATCCATTCGTCAGCTTGAACATCTGATCGGCGTTGCCATATTCGAGCGCTCGGGCGGGGGCGTAAAGCCGACGCCGGCTGGACGAAGCGTTCTGAGGATGGCTGGGTTAATTTTGGAGCAGGTCGATGTGCTGGTAGCAACAGCAAAGTCGAATAGCCGAGGCGAAGTTGGCCGCCTTTCGATCGGCTTTTGCACCTCCATTTCAGCAGGCAATCTGCGAGCAACACTTAGCGAATTCAAGAACCGGCATCCTCGGGTCGAACTCGCGACGGTCGAGCGGTCGCGGACGCATCTCGGGACAGCGCTGCGAAATGGCACAGCGGACGTTCTCATCGTGGCTGGGGGCGCGCGACTGCCGGACAATAGCGTTCACCCACTTTGGAGTGAGCGTATCCTGGTTTCTTTGCCGGACAATCACGCATTGGCAGCAGAAACTGTAGTCCATTGGACCGATCTCCGAAATGAGACCGTCCTGCTGAGCCAGCACGATCCCGGACGCGAGCTTGAGGATCTCTTGATATCAAAGCTTGTTTCTCCTGCGGATCGACCGAAGATCGAACGCCACGACGTCAGCCGCGGTATCATCAAGAGTCTCGTCAGCATGAAGCTCGGGATCAGCCTGGTCCTGGAATCAGATGTTGGCGCGAGCCTAGCTGGTTTGGTCTATCGCGAGTTACGAGATGGGACGGGGCCGACCCGGGTTGACTTTTCGGCACATTGGCGAGCCGATAACGACAATCCAGCCTTGGATAGTTTTCTCAAACTCCTCGCTGAACGTTACCCTTTGCTGTCCTCCGGCGAGTGAACCGCGCGTCGAAATTTTGCAAAGCCACGATCCGTAGCCATGAACCGCGCCAGCATCGGTGCGATAAGCTTACCCGGTTCGCTGATGGGTTGACCGGATTCGCTTGCAACGGCTTTCGCATAGGCGAGCAGATCCCGATGTACAGAAGCCGGCAACTCAACGCTGACCCTAACGGGCTTGTCGTCAGGTAGCGCTCCAATCCTAAGCTTAGCCATAGGTGCCTTTACTCTCTGTATCGCTCGAGAACGAGATCGCGATTGACAAGGACGCGGATCGGAAAGCCCGGGCGGATGGTCAACGTTGGTTGAATATTGAGGCTGCGCCGAACCACCTGCTGTCCAGTTTGGTTTAGTGAGTCGGAGGCGCCGTGCCGCAATGCCTGAATGATGGCACTGTCGTTGCTATTGGTGTCCGAACTAGCTCCCAATTCCGTCCCTACAGCAAGAACCGTCGATAGTGCCGCAGCCTTGAATAGCTCACCCCAATGATTGTCGACCTGGTCTTCGAGCCCCGCGTAGCCTGCGCTGTCAGCACCGGACTGCCGCTCCAGAACGATCGAGCGGCCGTTCGGCATGATAAGCCGGGTCCAGACCAGCAGCACTCGCGACTGGCCGAACGAAACCTGGCTATCATAATTGCCGATCAGCTTCGCTCCTTGGGGCACGAGCAAAAAGCGTCCGGTCGGAGTGTCGTATAAATTCTCCGTCACTTGCGCCGTGATTGGCGCCTTCGACATTTCGCATTATCGCCCCAGCGAGCGGCCAAATAGCGTCAGAATCGTGCATCCGAAGAATGGAGAGGAGGCCTGGTGGCCCCTAACGGACGAAACTGGCGCCCCTCTCTTCCCTGAACTTATGGAGGAGCTTGACGAGATCAAAAGGACCACCCTCTCCGGCCTGGTATTCCGGCGTGACCATGCACATCGTCAGTCGGCAATCCCGCTACCATGGATTACCCCGCGCAAGGATCTCCGCTATCTACGTAGCGTGGTAAAAACAATTATCACAGAGGCTGGCCTACGTCAGGAGCTTTCTTTTCGGTCCTTCCGACACGGAGGATTTACTGAAGGCGCCGACAGCGATCTCACGGATGCAGAGTTGCGCGCGGCTGGCCGTCATAGATCAAGTCGCCAACTGCCAACCTACGCCAAGCGTACTGGCAGGCAGTTGATCATTGCCACAAAAAAGCGTCGCGAGGAGCGGACAAGATCTCTTCTTATTCGGCTAAACGCCAATCTCTCCTCGGAATAAAGGCGCGTCGATCGACGGCAGCGCCCACGAATGCGCTGAAAGGATCGCCTATTTTCCCGTCCACACCGGCTTGCGCTTCTCGCTGAACGCTTTCAGCCCTTCCTTGGCGTCCTCGGTCATCGCGAGCAGCGCGATCTGGCTTTCGGTGTAGGCGATGCTCTCGTCGAACGACATCGAGGCGATCGCACGCATCGCGTATTTGCCGCGCCGGATCGCGGTCGGGGATTTATCGACGATTCGACCGATCAGCCAGTCGACCTTGGCATCCAGTTCGGCCGCGGGCACGATGTAATTGAGCAAGCCCGCTGCCAGCGCCGCTTTCGCGTCGAACGGCTCGCCGGTCAGCGCCCATTCGTTGACGAGGCGCGGCGGGGCGATGGACTGCAACAGGCTCAACACCTGCATCGGGAACACGCCGACCTTGACTTCCGGCAGACCGAAGATGACGTGATCGGCGGCGACGGCCATGTCGGTCATGCAGAGCAGGCCCATGCCGCCGGCCATGCAAACCCCGCCAACGCGCGCAATCGCGGGCTTGGTCGCGTTCTGCGACAAGCGCAACAGATCGGCATAGTCGACATTCGGCTTCGAATGATCCATCGCGAAAGCCGCGCCGGAGTTCTGCAGGTCCGCACCGGCGCAGAACGCCTTGTCGCCCGCGCCCGTCAGCACGATGACACGGACATCCTTGTCGTCATGCGCGTCGCGATAGCCGCGCGCGATGCCGGCGATGACCTCGCCATTCAGCGCGTTTCGTTTCTCGGGACGGTTGATGGTGATCCAGAGCGCCTGGCCGCGCTTCTCGGTGATCACGGCTGTGGTGTCGGTCATGGTACGCTCGCTTCCTTGGGCTCCCGTTTAGCGGCCCATTTGCGGCAGCTCGGGTCGAAGGTGCAAGGGCAATCTGCGGTACGGCGCCGCTTTAACGCCTCGACACAAACTTGAAGGCGATCGAAGCGCAGGCCTCAGGCCGCGACCGCTTTCCTGATCCAGACCTTGTTGTCGTGGAATGCGGCGCCGCCAATCGGCGCAATGGTGTCCGCGCCCGTCAGCATGTTGATGCCGCGGTCACCGATATGGTTCTTGTTGGGATGAACGGACTCCGCGATCAGCACGCCGCGCCGCACGCCCTCGAACAGCGTGGCGATCAGCGTGGTCTCGCCGCGGGTGTTGCCGAGCGTCACGGCATCGCCATGGGCGATGTCGAGCGCGGCCGCATCCAGGGGATGGATCATCACGCTCGCCTTGCCCTCACGCGCTTGGGAGGACGGCGTCTCGTTGAACGTGGTGTTGAGGAAGCTGCGCGACGGGCTCGTGGCAAGCCGGAACGGATGGGCCTGGTCGGAATGCTCGATCACCGCCCAATGGTCGGGTAGCGACGGCATCTTGTCGAAGTCACCCATCGTCTGGCCGAACGGCGGATGCGCCCAATCGGCCTTGAAATGGAATTTCCTGTCGGCATGGGCGAAGCCGTCGAGATAATGCGACGTGCGGAAGTCCGGCTGCAGGTCGCGCCAGAGGTCGGCTTCGAGACCGGCAAGGTCGCCGTGGTCGCTGAGCTTCAGCGTCGCGTCGATCAATTCACGCGGCGTCAGCTCGAACCCCGGATGCGTGGCGCCAAGCCGCGGCGCCAGCGCCTGCAGGACCTCGTGGTTGGAGCGGCATTCGCCGGGCGGGTCGATCAGCTTCGGGCCGACCGAGATGTGCTGGTGGCCGCCGCCGTAATAGAGATCGTCATGCTCCATGAACATCGTCGCCGGCAGCACGATGTCGGCCATCTCGGCGGTCTCGGTCATGAACTGCTCGTGCACCGCGACGAACAGATCCTCGCGCGCAAAACCCTGGCGCACGAGAGCCTGTTCCGGCGCAACGGTCATCGGGTTTGTGTTCTGGATCAGCAGCGCCTTGACTGGACCCTTGCCGTGCAGGGCCTTGGCATCACCGGTGAGGATGCGGCCGATCTGCGACTGGTCGAGCGCGCGGATCGTTGGGTCGATGGCGTCGTGGCCTTCGATGATGGATTCGTTGAAGTGCCACAGCGCGTAATTGTTGAAGAAGGCGCCGCCGCCTTCATATTGCCAGGCGCCTGTTACCGCGGGAATGCAGTTCGCGGCATGCATCTGCGCCGCGCCGTTGCGCGAGCGCGTGAAGCCGTAGCCGAGCCGGAAGAAGGTCCGCTTGGTCTCGCCGACCAATTTGGCAAAGGCCTCGATCTCCGCTACCGGCACGCCTGAGATCATGGATGCCCATTCGGGCGTGCGCGTCTTCAGATGCGCCTCGAGCTCATCAGGGCAATCGGTGTACTTGTCCATATAGGCGCGGTCGGCATAGCCGTCGCGGAACAGGACATGCATCACACCGCAGGCGAACGCGCCGTCGGTGCCGGGCCGCAGGATGATCTTGATATCCGCCTGCTTCATGGTCTCGTTGTCGTAGATGTCGACGACCGCGATCTTGGCGCCACGCTCCTTGCGCGCACGGGCGGCGTGCGTCATCACGTTGACCTGCGTGTTGACGGGATTCGTGCCCCAGATCACCACGAGATCGGAGAGCGCCATCTCGCGCGGATCGACGCCGGCGATCTTGCCGGTGCCGATCGCGAACCCGATGCGCCCGACATTGGCGCAGATGGTCTGATAGAACCGCGAATATCTCTTCACATGCGTGAGGCGGTTGAGGCCGTCGCGCATCACCAGCCCCATCGTGCCGGCGTAATAATAGGGCCAGATTGACTCCGCGCCGAATTCGCGCTCGGCTTGGTTGAAGCGATCCGCAATCTCGTCCAGCGCCTCGTCCCAGCTGATCCGCGCGAATTGGCCGGAGCCCTTCGCACCCGTTCGGCGCAGCGGATACATCAGCCTTTCAGGATGATGGATGCGCTCAGCATAACGGGCGACCTTGGCGCAAACCACGCCGGCCGTATAGGTCTGCTTCTTCGAACCGCGGACGCGGCCGATGCTGCGTCCCTCGACCACCTCGACATCGAGAGCACAGGCCGACGGGCAATCATGCGGACAGGTCGAATGGCGGATTTCGATCTTGGCGTGCTGGTTCATGTCCAATTTGGTAACACCAAAATACCCCTCAGCCGAGGGCATTTATCCGGCAACGCCCATGCGATTTGCTCAGACCGCGTGCGCCGCCGGTTCCTGCCGCGACCGCGAAGAGCGGCGCCGCCACACCGAAAACCGCCCGATATTCCAGGCACCATCCGCCTTGTGAGGCGTCGACAGTCCGCCTCCCCTGCCGCTACAGTGCCCAACAACAAGAACGACATCACGGAGGTGGGTGTGACGGCCCGACAATTCATGCAGGCGCTGGCCGCCGGCCTGCTCAGCGCCTTCTCCGCGGCCCCGTCCCTGGCGCAGGACTATCCCAACCATTCGGTCCGGATCGTCGTGCCCTTCGGCGCCGGCGGGCCGGCCGATGTCGCGGCCCGGCAGATCGGCAATGCGCTCCAGGAGAGTTTTGGCCAGCCCTTCGTGATCGAGAACCGCACCGGCGCGGGCGGCGTCATCGGCACGGTCGAAGCGGCGAAGTCGCCCGCCGACGGCTACACGCTGTTGATGATGTCCAACACCCAGACCGCGAACGAATCCCTGCTGACGCCGGACAAGCGCAAATACGAGCTGATGCGCGACCTCGCGCCGATCGCACCGGTGAACGCTTCCGATCTCGTCATCGTTGTGAACCCGCAAGTCGCAGCGAAAACGCTGCAGGAGTTCGTCGCGCTCGCCAAGTCGCAGCCGGGCAAACTGAACTACGCCTCCTCCGGCCAGGGCACGCCCTATCACATGGCCGGCGAGCTGTTCAAAGCCATGGCCGGCATCGATCTCGTCCACGTCCCCTACCGCAACAGTGGCGAGGCACGCAGCGGTGTGATCGGCGGGCAGGTGCAGGTGATGATCGACGCCGTGCCGGCGATGGCGCCGAACATCGGCGAGAACCAGGTCCGCGCGCTCGCGACCACCGGCAAGCAGCGCTCAGCGGTGCTGCCGAACGTGCCGACAGCGATCGAGGCGGGCGTCGCAGGCTATGAAGCCACGATCTGGCTCGGCCTGATGGCGCCGGCGGGCACGCCGAAACCTGTGATCGACAAGCTCAATGCCGCTGTGAACGCAATGGTGAAGCGGCCTGACATCGTCAAGCTCTGGACTGCGCAGGGCGCGGTGCCGATGTCGATGACGCCGGAGGAATTCGACAAGTTCCTGCGCGGTGACATCGAAAAATGGGCTGACGTCGTCAAGAAGTTCGACAAGTCCTGAGACCGTAGAGCGACAATGCCGACCATTCAATTCCAGCTCAACGGCGCCGCGGCGGCCGTGGATACCGATCCGGATCAGACGCTGCTCGATGTGCTGCGCGGCCGGCTCGGCGTCACAAGTCCGCATTTCGGCTGCGGCGCCGGCGAGTGCGGCGCCTGCTATGTCATGGTCGGTGATCGCGCGATGGCCTCCTGCGACATGCCAATGTGGTCGGTCGCGGACAAGGAGGTCGTCACGGTGGAAGGCCTCGGCACGGCGGAGCAACCTCATCCACTGCAACGCGCCTTTATCTCCGAGCAGGCGATGCAATGCGGCTATTGCGTCTCGGGAATCCTGATCAGCGCGGCGGCGCTGCTGAAGCGCAATCCGACGCCGACGGAGGCGGAGGTGAGAACCGCGCTTGATCGCAATCTGTGCCGCTGCGGATCGCACAACCGCATGGTCCGGGCCGTGTTGCGGGCGGCCGCGGAGATGGCAGGATCATGAGTGCACCGTCCCCTGCCCTGACACTGCCGGTCAGCCTCGCGGCCAATCCCAAGCTGTCATCCTGGGTGAAGCTCGTCGGCGAAGGCCGCGTGGCGATCTCGCCCGGCAAGGTCGAGATCGGCCAGGGCATCGTCACGGCCCTGGCCCAGATCGCAGCCGACGAGCTCGACGTCGATATTGGCCGCATCGAGATGATCCGCGCCTCCACGGCGGCAAGCCCGAACGAAGGCGTCACCTCGGGCAGCCTTTCGATCCAGCACTCGGGCCGCGCGCTGCGCCACGCCTGTGCCGAGGTGCGCCAGCGCTTCCTCACCGCGGCATCCGAACGTCTCGGTGTCGATGCATCGCTGCTCGAGATCGATGACGGCACGATCTCGGGCCCCGGCAATGTCAGGACCAGCTATTGGGAGCTGGCCGGTGACGTCTCGCTCGACCACGACGCCAAAGTGGGTGCGACAGCGAAAATTGCCGCCAAGCGGGCTCTGGCCGGACATTCGGTCCAGCGCGTCGACATTAACGACAAGGTGTTCGCACGGCCTCGCTTTATTCATGACTGTCCGCTGCCGGACTTGCTGCACGGACGCGTGCTGCGGCCGGACATCTCGAGCGCCAGGCTGATCGGGCTCGACGAGACCGCTACGCGAGCCGTTCCCGGCCTCGTCGCGATCGTCCGCGATGGCGGCTTTTCCGGCGTGGTTGCCGACAGCGAGGCAACGGCGGAAACCGCGCTGAAAGCCTTGCGCAGTGGCGCGACATGGTCGGCCGGCGAGCCGCTGCCGGATGAAGATGATCTCGCCGGATTCCTGAAGAGCCAGCCGGTCGAGACCACCGTGATCGACGTCAGGACCACGGCGACAACGATAAAGAAGGCTGCTCGCACCCTCCGCCGGCAATACATCCGTCCCTACATTGCGCATGCCTCGATCGCTCCATCCTGCGCCATGGCGCGATGGGACGGCGATCGTGTCCATGTCTGGACCCACAGCCAGGGCGTCTATCTGCTGCGCGCCGACCTCGCGATCGTGCTCAAGCTGCCAGCAGAAAACATCGTCGTCGAGCACATGGAAGGCGCGGGCTGCTACGGACACAACGCGGCCGACGACGTCGCGCTCGATGCCGTGCTGCTGGCGAAAGGGGCCGGCGGCCGTCCGGTGCGGGTGCAATGGTCGCGCCACGACGAGATGTCTCACGCGCCGTTCGGCGCGGCGATGGCGATCGAGATCGAGGCCGATCTCGATGCGGACAACGAGATCGTCGGTTGGCGCCATGCGATCTGGAGCAACGGCCACGCGGCGCGGCCGGGGCGCGCGGCACAGCCCGCGCTGCTCGCCGCAACCGAGATTGCGTCCCCCTACCCGCGCATGATCTCGACCAATCCGCCCGCGGCCAATGGCGGCGGCGGCGACCGCAACTCCGTTCCGCTCTACGACCTCAAGGCCTGGACGGTCACGAGCCACCGGCTGCTGACCATGCCGGTGCGCACCTCGGCGCTGCGGACCCTTGGTGGACAAGGCAATGTCTTCGCGATCGAGTCCCTGCTCGACGAGATCGCAGCCCTTCGCGGCGAAGACCCGATCGCGTTCCGCCTGCGTCATCTGCGCGAGGAACGGGCTAAGGAGGTGATTCGCGCGGCGGCACGACGTGCGCAATGGAAACCGCAGAAGCAGTCCGGCATCGGTCATGGCGTCGGCTTCGCCCGCTACAAGAACACGGGGGCCTATTGCGCCGCGATTGCGGAGATCGAAGGCACTGAAGACATCCGCGTCAAGCGGCTAACGCTGGCGGTCGATGTGGGCGAGGCCATCAATCCCGACGGCGTCATCAACCAGATCGAGGGCGGCGCGATCCAGGCGACGAGCTGGGTGTTGAAGGAACGCGTCCGCTTCGACCGCACGCGCATCACATCGACGTCCTGGACCGACTATCCGATCCTCACCTTCAGCGAGGTGCCAATGGTGGATGTCGAGATCGTCCAGCGGGCGGAGATCGAGCCGGTCGGCGCCGGCGAGGCCGCCCACGGCCCGGTGACGGCAGCGATCGCCAACGCCGTCTACGATTGCCTCGGCGTGCGCGTGCGCGACCTGCCGATCACCCGCGACAAGATCATTGCAGCCATGGAGCTGGCATCGTGACGACAGTGAGCATTTTGAGCGGAGGCGCGGCGCAAGGCCTGGTGCGCGGCCTCAGCGATCCCTTCAAGACGCAGACCGGCTTCGGCATTGACGGTGAGTTCGGCGCCGTCGGCATCATGGCGGACAAGCTGCGCGCGGGGACGGCGGCCGATCTGGTGATCCTGACGCAGGCGCTGCTTGCAAGGCTTGCCGAAGAGACGCTCGTCATCCCCTCCTCGATCTCTGATGTCGGGCGGGTCGAGACCGCGCTGGCGGTCCGCAGCCGCGATCCCAAGGTGACCGTGAAGACTGAGGCTGATTTGCGCGAGGTGCTGCGCAGCGCCGACGCGATCTACGTCCCTGATACGAAAGCCTCGACGGCGGGACAGCACGTCGCGAAGGTGCTGGATCAGCTCGGCATCGCCTATGAGGTCGCGTCGCGCCTCAAGATCTTTCCCAACGGCGCGACCGCGATGCGGGAGCTTGCGGCGTCCGCCGCTGCGCATCCGATCGGCTGCACGCAGGCCACCGAGATCATCGCAACCGACGGCATCGCGCTGTCGGGAGCGCTGCCGCCGGGCTGCGAGCTCGTGACGATGTACACGGCCGGCGTGACCACGCGGGCCGCCCATCCGCAAGAGGCGGCCGCGCTGATCGCGTTGCTGACCGGCGCAGACCGCAGGGATCTGCGCCAGCGCGCCGGCTTTACCGGCTAGATAGCCGCTTTATTTGTGCAACTGGGTGAGACCGGTCGGCGGACCGTCGACGGCGGTCCAGCCGCCATCGACGAACAGCGTGCTGCCGCTGACATAGCTCGCGGCGTCCGAGGCGAGATAAGCGACGGCTGTCGCGACCTCGTCGGCGCTGCTCCAGCGGTTGAACACGGTGTGGCCGGCGTAGAGATTGTAGATGTCGGGACGCTGCTTGAACGGGCCGGTCAGCGCGGTCTCGGCGATGCTTGGCGCGATCGCGTTGACCCGCACGCCGGAGCGTCCGACCTCGGAGGCAAAGCCCTTCACCAGCAGGCCAATGGCCGCCTTGGTCGAGCCGTAGACGCCGAGGCCCGGCTCGATGGTCACCGCCCGCACCGAGGAGCAGGCAATGATGCTGCCGCCCTTCTGCTCGACCATGATGCGGCCGAAAGCCTGGAAGAACCACACCGTGCCCTTGATGTTGAGGTTGAGGACGCGGTCGAGATCCTCCTCGGTGTAGTCGAGGATGGTCTTGCGGATGTTGAGCCCGGGCGTCGTCACCGCGATGTCGAGCCGCGCAAATTTCTGCATCACGGTCTTGGCCAGCGCATTGACATCAGCAGCGCTCGCGGCGTCGCACGCAGCCGCCTCGGCCCAGCCGCCCTTCTCACGAATGCCGGCGGCGGTTGTTTCGGCGGCGTCAAGCGCACGATCGGCGCAGATCACGCGGGCGCCAAGCCCGGCCAGCGCCTCGGCCGACGACTTGCCGATGCCCGAGGCAGCGCCCAGCACCACGGCCGTCTTGCCGGTGAGATCGAAGAGCTTGCGATAGTCCGTCACGGATAGATTCTCCCTGTGTCTTGCGGCTAGCCCTTGTAGCCCATCAGCAAGCGGGGCAGCCACAGCGAGAACGCGGGGACGTAGGTCACGAACATCAGAGCTGCGATCAGCGCGGCGTAGAACGGCAGGATGGTGCGCATCACCGCGCCCACCGAGATGCCGCCGATGGCGCAGCCCACGAACTGAGTGGTTCCGACCGGCGGGGTGTTCAGCCCGAGCGCGCAGTTGATCAGCATCAGCATGCCGAACTGCACCGGATCCATGCCCGCCTTCATCGCGATCGGCAGGAAGATGGGCGTGCAGATCAGGATGGTCGCGGCCATGTCCATGAACGTGCCCAGCACGAACAGGATGACGTTGATGAGCAGGAAGATGACCCAGGGCTGCGTCGAGACCTTGCCCATCATCTCGCCGGCGAAGTCGGCGACCTCGTAAAGCCCCATCAGGTACTGGAACATGGTGGAGACGCCGATCAGCAGCAGCACCACGCCCGTGGTCTTCACCGCCTTGGCCGCAGCGCGCAGGAAGTTCGGCAAGGTCATGGTGCGGTAGATGAAGAACGTCAGCAGGATCGTATAGGTGACCGCGACGGCCGCGGATTCGGTTGCCGTGAACACGCCGGACAGGATGCCCGCCAGGATGATGCCGACGATCAGAAGGCCGGGCAGAGCGGCGGCGAACGAGCGAAAAACCGCGGGCCAGCCCGGGAACTTGCCGGCCGGATAGCCGCGCTTCACCGCGACCGCGTAAGCGGCGACCAGCATGCACACCATCAGCACCAGCGCCGGTAGCAGACCGGCGGCGATCAGCGCGCCGATCGAGACCTTGCCGCCGGCGGCGAGCGCATAGATGATCATGTTGTGACTGGTCGGCATCAGTGCTCCGACCAGCGACGCATGGGTGGTGACGTTGACGGCGTAGTCGGTGTCGAAACCTTCCTTCTTCATCATGGGGATCATCACGGCCCCCATCGCCGACACGTCGGCAACAGGCGAGCCGGACACGCCGCCGAACAATGTGCAGGCGACCACGTTCGACATACCGAGCCCGCCGCGGATGTGTCCGACGAGATTCTTGGCGAGCTGCACGATCTTGTCGGCGACGCCGCCATGCAGCATCAGCTCACCGCTGAAGACGAAGAACGGGATGGCGAGGAAGGAGAAGATGTTCATCCCCGACATCATCTGCTGGAAGATGACCGCGACCGGCAGGCCTTCGTAGAGGATCGTGCAAATCGCCGAGAGGCCGATCGCGAAGGCGACGGGGACGCCGAGGACCAGGAAACCGAAAAAAGTGGCGCCGAGGATGATCAGTTCCATGAGGGGACGACCTCTTCGCCGCGCAGGAGAGCGATAATGTGCTCGATTGAAAAGGAAACGATCAGGACGCCGGAGGCGATCAGCGGCACGTAGCGGATGACCTCGGGCAGGCCGAGATTGGGGATCTTGACCGTTCCGACCGAGGCTCCGAGGATCCAGCCGTTATAGGCCATCGCGACGCCGAAGCCGGCGACCAGGACGTGGATGACAAGCTCGATCTTCTCTCGCGCGTTGTCCGGCAGCATCACCAGCAAACTGTCCATCCCGATATGCCCGGCATCGCGCACGCCGACGGCGGCGCCGATCAACGTGACATACAGGATCAGAACCAACGCAAGGTTCTCCGTCCAGGTCGGGCTGGAATTGAGCACGTAGCGTCCGAACACCTGGTAGAAGACGATGGTGACGATGACGAGCAGCCCGGTCACCGACAGATACATGCCCAGCCGAGCGACGGGTGCATTGATCCGCGACAGCAGGCCGGTGGACGGGCGTCCGGCTACGTCCAGTTCGTGGTCTGCGACGTGAGGGTCTGTCATCCAAGTCTCCTTGCAAGTCTCCTTGCGCGCCTCCACTGCGTCGGTCCGGCGTCGCCAATCGGCCACGCCGGGCCGACGCTATGGCCTTACTTCGTGTCCTGGATACGCTTGACGAGGCTCTTCAGCTTCTCGTCACCCGCGAACTTGTCGTACACGGGCTTCATCGCGTCGACGAACTCCGCCTTGTTGGCGATCGTCACGACCTGAACGCCAGCCGCCTCAACGGTCTTGCGGGACGCCTGCTCGCGCTCGTCCCAGAGCTTGCGCATGACGGGCACCGATTCCTTGGCCGCCTTGCGGACCATCGCCTGGTCTTCCTTGCTCAGCGTGTCCCAGACCGTCTTGGACATCACGAGAACTTCGGGCGCCAGAGAGTGCTCGGTGACGTTATAGAACTTGGCGGCCTCGAAATGGCGCGAGGACTCGTAAGACGGCCAGTTGTTCTCGGCAGCGTCCACCAGACCGGTCTTGAGCGCGGTATAGACCTCGCCATACGGCATCGGGGTCGGATTGGCCCCAAGGCTCTGGATCATGCCGACCCACAGATCGGATTGCTGGACGCGAATTTTCAGACCCTTGACATCCGCGAGCGACTTGATCGGTGCCTTGACGGTGTAAATGGACCGGGCGCCGCTGTCGTAATAGGCGAGGCCGATCAGGCCTGCGGGCGCCATGGCCGCCAGGATCTCGTCGCCGATCGGCCCGTCAAGGACGGTACGCATGTGCTGCGTGTCCCGGAAGATGAAGGGCAGGCACAACGCGATGGTTTCCGGCACGAAGTTGTTCAAGGGCGATGCGTTGATCCGCATCATGTCGAGTGCGCCGATCTTGAGCTGCTCGATGGTGTCCTTCTCGGAGCCGAGCGCACCGTTGGGGAACACCTTCACGCCGAGCTTACCGCCGCTCGCCGCAGCGAGCTGCTTGCCCATGAACTTGACGGCCTCGACGGTCGGATAATCGGCGGGATGGATGTCGGCGGAACGGAAATCGCGTGCGGTCGCCAAGGGGGCTGAGACCGCCAGCAGAGCGGCTGCGATGACGCCGGTAAGTATCTTCATCTGGGCTTCCTCCTGAGTTGATTATGTCGTTGGGCAGATGCTGCGGGCCGCCTTGGGTCGCTCCACTTCCGGTGTGAAGTCAAGCGCCATTGTCGTCCCTAGGGCGCGCGGCATTCTCTGTCCAAGCCAAATCCGGCATCGATCAATGCTAGAGTTGCATCGATGGATCAGACTGGCTTTGGGCGGACAACCGGCCCACCGTCCTGTTTTTCCGAAATCATCTGTCCGTCGGGCGCGGGAAGCGTTGATAGGCGTTGCTTGACGACGCCGGTGCGGCCCCCTCAAGATGCTGCGAAACAAGACGGACCATCCCGAGGAATGCCCATGCCGCGGAAGCTGATCGACATCTCCGTGCCGCTCAGAAACGACGTGACGGCGGATCCGCCGGGCAATCACCCGACGATCCAGTACATCGATCACCAGCAGGGCCTGCCGCGGATGCTGCAGTTCTTCGACGGCCTCACGGCGCAGGACCTGCCGGACGGCCAGGGCTGGGCCGTCGAGCAGGTCTCGCTGTCGACCCATAACGGCACGCATCTCGATGCGCCCTGGCACTTCCATCCAACCATGAATCGCGGCGAGCGGTCATGGACGATCGACGAGGTGCCGCTGGAATGGTGCTTTCAGCCCGGCGTGAAGCTCGACTTCCGACATCTGCCCGACGGCTACGTGGCGAGCGCCGACGACGTCGAGAAGGAGTTGAGGCGGATCCGGCATGCGCTGTCGCCGCTGGAGATCGTCGTCGTCAACACCGGCGCCGGCGCCAAGTTCGGCCAAGCCGACTATGTCAGCTCAGGCTGTGGCATGGGCTATGAGGCCACCATGTATCTGCTCGAACGCGGCGTGCGGCTGACCGGCACCGACGGCTGGAGCTGGGACGCGCCGTTCGTCCACACCGCGAAGAAATATGCCGAAACGAAAGACGCCGGCCTGATCTGGGAGGGCCACAAGGCGGGGCGGCACATCGGCTATTGCCATCTCGAGAAGCTGCACAATCTCGACCAGCTGCCTTCGACCGGGTTCACCGTCTCGTGCTTTCCGGTGAAGATCGAGCGGGACCGCAGGCTGGACCCGCGCGGTCGCGATCATCGACAGCTAGCTGTCGAGCCTGCTCTCGGCGAGTTCGCGCAAGGCATCCATATCTAGCACAACGATGGCCCCGTGCTCGAGGCGAACCCAGTTGCGGCCCGCCCAGGCGCGCAATTGCTTGTTGATGCTCTCGCGCGTCATCCCCACCATCTCGCTGATCTCCTGCTGCGTGATGGCGAGCGTGCCGCTGCCGGAGTCGAACTTGCGCTCTTCGGTGAGGCCGAGCAGCGCGCTCGCAAGCCGGCCCGGCAGATTTTGCAGGATCACCTGCTCGACCTGCTGGCTGGTCCAGCGCAGGCGCGCGCAGAGCAGCTCGATGAACTTCATTGCGAGCGCCGGCTGGCTCTTCACGAACGGCAGGAAATCCCGGCGATCGATGATGTAGAGCTCGCAATTGGTGTTGGCGGTCGCATCGGCCGACCTGGGGGCACCGTCGAGCACCGCGATTTCGCCGAAGATCTCTCCGGGACCAATCAGATTGAGAATGGCATTGCGGCCGTCGGGCGACGAGGAGGAAATCTTCACCGTCCCTGTGATCACCGCGAACAGATTGTTGCCGGGATCGCCCTTGGCAGCAATCGTCGCGCCGCGCTTCACCGTGGTGTGCTTGGCGTAACGGCAGAGCTGATCCAGCGCCTCCGGCTCCAGATCCGCAAAGATCGGGTGCTTGCGCAGGACCGATAATTTATTCCCCGCCGCTTGTCGGGGGTCGTCGCCGGTCTTGTCCTGAGGCACGCCACTGGGCTCCTAAGACTGCGAGGCACTGGGGTCCCTGCGTAGTCAGTGTAGCCCAGTTTTTCAACCGGAAAGCATGCTCTCGATTTGAGGCAAACGCGGCGAAAATGCCGCGGTCAGGGCCCAAGCCGGCAGCCGAAGGATGAGCCAATGCGTTCCGGTCGATGCAGAGTTGCAAGCGCCGCACGCCGCCTTGCGTTGAGGCGCTGCCAATCGTCCCGAGTTCGCACGGCATAGCCCGCGCCGCGGGCGCCACAAAATGCGACCCTAATCTCAGGAGCTTCGACGCTTGACGTCTGACTTGAGCGGGCCCGCGCTGGTTTGCCGGTCTGCCCAGGCCAGAGCCCCGGCGAATGTGACAAAGATTGCCACGACAATGATGCTCATAAGCAACGCGTCAGCCGGCATGATGCCCTCCCCTGTGGTTTCAGGCATTATTCGGGGCACGCGGCCGAATGCATTGATCCCGATCAAAATCGAGCCGCGCTGCGTCGGAATCAGGCTGCGGCCAACGCCTCGACCTTCGCCGGATCGAGCAGGCTGATCCCGCCATGAATGATCTCGATCACGCCGTGGCGCTCCAGCTTGGTGAACGTGCGGCTGACGGTCTCGATGGTCAGGCCGAGGTAGTCGGCGATGTCCTGGCGGCTCATCGGAAGCGGGACCGTGTCCGATGCCCCCTTCAGCGAGACCAGCCGCTCGCGCCAGCCGAGCAGAAAGGCCGCAACCTTTTCGTCCGCCGAACGGCGGCCGAGCAGGACCATGTGGTCCCGGGCCTGGTTCAGTTCGCGAATCGCCAGCTCGTTGATCCGCCTGAGGAGGTGCAGCCGGTGCTCGATGAAACGGCCGAAGGGTGCCTTCGCGAACTGGCATACCGTCACCGCGCCGATGGCATCGGCCGAAAAATTGTGCCTGCCCGAAATATTCATCCCCAGGAAATCGCCGGGCAAGGCAAAGCCCACGATCTGCCGGCGGCCGTCGGGCAGCAGCTTGTACAGCCGCATGACGCCCTCGAGGAGATTGTAGAACGAGGTCGTGATGTCCTCTTCGGAGAACACAGTCTCGCCTGAGGCAAAATGCACGCGCCGGCCGAGATGCTCGAATTCCCGAAGCTCGACCGCATCCAGCGACGAACAAACCGCTGATGCGCGGACGGCGCAATCGCTGCAAAGCTGCCAGTTCGGCTCAATCGTGACTACGGGCTTCATCGACCGCTCCAAGCGCCGGGTGCCCATCAGGCCCATTCCGTCGCGCGGCTGCATTTTACTGCACTGCGCCAAGGCCGGTTGACCCAGATCAATTTTGGAGGGAATCCCCGCCCTATTCTTCCCCCAGACTTAACCGGGGCCACTTTACATGCTGCAAGGAATGCTGCGTCACGGGTTGATCGGGTTGTTTGTGATGACGCCTGCCCTGGCGGCCCCGACGGCCGAACAACGCGGCAAGGCCTTTGCGCGAGCCAATTGCGCGCGCTGCCACGCGATCGATCGTGCGTCGAACAGTCCGCTCAAAATCGCACCGCCGCTGCGGGCCCTGCACCAACGCTATCCCATCGAGAGCCTTGGGGAGGCGCTGGCCGAGGGCATCAACACCGGCCACGCCGACATGCCGGCCTTCGAGCTCAGTCCGGACCAGATCCACGATCTCCTGTCCTACCTCAAGACCCTGGAATAGCCGGCGTCACACCGCCTGCACCGTCCAGCCGATCAGCTCCTTCGCGATGCGCGTGAAGGCCGTATCGAATGCTGCGACCGCCGCGGCCGGTTCGACCTTGTCGAGCTTTTCGCTGGTGTCGAGGAGACGCGAGGCGATCACCTTACCGTTCTTGTCGACGATCCGCGCCGACAGTCCGATCTCGACCCGTGTCTCCCCCTCCGTGGCAATGCGGAAGCGCCTGATGTCGATCAGCAGCTGATAGTCCGCCTGCCCGAGATCGGCCGTGCGCAACGGCGCGTGCGCGATGTCGTAGTTCTCGAAACTGTCGATCAGCCGCGCCTGCACCAGCTTGGGAATGCTGTCTGCCCAGAGGAAGTCTGCAAAGGCCGGATTGTCGCCGCCGGGAGCGAACAGCATGCGCTGGGTCTGGAGCATGGCGACCGCTGTCGGCTCGGGAATAGCCAGTGACGCCGAGAGCGTCTTGCCGGCCGGACCGAGGTTCTGCGGCGTGCGCAGGTCATAGGTGACTTTCTGCGCCGGCGTTCCGCCGCCGGTCATCTTCTCCAGGCCCGCCAAAATGCCGTCGATCTTGCCGGTGTTGCGCGCAAGCCCGTCGGAGAATGTCTTGAGATTGGCGATGGTGTCCTTCAGCGGGCCCGAATTGTCCTCCAGCACGGTGTCGACCCGCCGCAGTGCATCGCGCGCGGCCTGCGTCATGCTCTGGCCCGCACCCGCCTCGGCAATCAAGGTCGGGGCCTCGCCGGATTTGTTGACGATGACGCCTCCCTCCAGCGTCACCACCGGCACGCCGGTCAGCCCCTGGAAATCGAGCCCGACCCTGCTGTCGGCGCGCACCGGCGTGGTTGAAGCAACCGATATCGTCGCATTGACGAAGCGTGGATTGTCCGGCGCAAGCCCGAGCTGGGTGACCTCGCCGACGCGGATGCCGTTGAACAGCACGCCGGCTCCGACCAGAAGACCGGGCACCGGGCCCTGGAATTGCACGTGATAGCTCGTGCGCGGCCCGATGCCGCCGGTGTTGTTCAGCCAATAGACGAAGCCGAACACCGCGAGGATCGCCGCCAGGACGAAACTGCCGATCAGCACGTAGGGAGCGCGGGTTTCCATGTCTCATCTCATCTCGTGTTGCAGCATCTGCGAGCGCTTGCCATGGAAATAGGCGCGCACCCAGGGATGCTCGGATTGCAGCAGGTCGCGCATCGGACCGATCGCCACGATCTTGCCGTCGGCAAGAGCAGCGACCCGATCGCAGACCGTTGTCAGGCTCGCCAGATCATGGGTAACCATGAAGACGGTGAAGCCGAGGGTCTTTTGCAGGGTCGCGATCAGCGCATCGAAATCACCCGCCGCGATCGGATCGAGGCCCGAGGTCGGCTCGTCCAGGAACAGGATAGGCGGATCGAGCGCGAGCGCGCGCGCCAGCGCGACGCGCTTGGTCATGCCGCCGGATAGCTCCGCCGGATATTTATCGGCATCCTGCGCCCGCAGCCCGACCATTTCGAGCTTGGCGATCGCGATCTCGTCCATCAGCTCCTGCGACAGGACGAGATTTTCACGAAGCGGAAATTGGATGTTCTGCCGGACCGTCAGCGAGGAGAACAGCGCGCCCTGCTGGAACAGAATCCCCCATGTCGTGGGCGCCCCCGCCGTGGGGGCCGCCCGTGGGCCGGCCCGGAACCCGAAGGTGCCCCCCAGGGGCGGGGGTGGGGCCCGGAGTGTGGCGCGCCACCCCCCCCATGCCCCCCCCGCCCCCCCCCCCC